>JAHWKI010000237.1 GCA_019347975.1 Gemmatimonadota bacterium | reverse complement strand
CCGCGGCCGCGCGCGGTCGCCGGAACGCCGAGGGGCGGCGGGTCACCGTCGAGCGGCAGGGCAATGAGATCCGGGTGGTGCGGGAGGACGGCCAGGTCCTGTTCGCGCTGGACCGCGAGAACGCGGAGCGGATCGGCTACTGGCGGGTGGCGGTGGCGCCGGAGCCCACCGAGACGCGTCGCGACCGCGCCCAGCGAGGCACGATCTTCGACCGCGTCGGAGGCGACGGGGACCGCGACACTGGCGGCGAGCCGGCCTTCTGCCGGAGCGGTGAGGGGCATCCGGTGTGGGGGCGGGAGTGGTGCATCGACAAAGGGTTCGGCCTCGGCGCTGACGGCGGCCTCTGGGGTCGCGCCACCGACGTCGGGGACGTGGTCCTCAGGCGTCCCCGCAACGACCGCGAGGAGCTGGATCGTGGCGGCCTCGCCGACGTCCTCGGCGACATCGTCTTCGGCCGCATCGCGCTCCAGTCCCTGGTGCTCGGCGCGGACGAGCCGCTCACCGGCCGCTGGATCGGTGAGCCGGACGGACCGCGTGTGCTTCGCATCCGGGCGGGAGACATCACGGTGGCGGAGCTCGTGGACGGCAACCGCGACGATCGGGTGGACGTTCTGTTGTTCAACCTCGGGGACTGACTGCGGGAAAATGATGGGAGGGCCGGGGAAAGGTGAGGCGGCCCGGCGGGCCGCCTTTACACACCGGCTCCCGTAGGCCTGCGTACGGGCGATGCGCCCGCCCGGCCCTCGCTTCGGGTTTTCTTCGGTACGGTTCCTGCACCATTTCACGGTGGGGAAACGCAACGAAAAGGAGGCTCACGTGAGCGGGGATCGGAAGGATCTGGAAAACGCGAAGGGCGCGGAGAACCCGCCATCGAACGCGGCGAAGGACCCGGAGGAGTGGACGACGGGGGAGGAGCCGATGACCGGCGCACAGGCGTCGTATCTGAAGACGCTGAGCGAGGAGGCGGACGAGGAGTTCGACTCCAGCCTGACGAAGGCGGAGGCGTCGAAGCGGATCGACGCGCTGCAGGAGCGGACGGGGCGGGGGCGGTAGGAGCGGGCCGCCGCCGAGGACGGCACTGGTCCACCGGCGGCGGCGGTCGCATCTTCCTCCCATGCCAGAGCGACGCAGGGTGCCTACGGACGCGCCGTGGGCGGAGGCCGTGGGGTACTCCCGCGCGGTTCGGGTGGGGGACACGATCTACGTGTCCGGCACCGCGCCCGTGGGTAAGGACGGCGAGATCGTCCACCCGGGCGACGTGTACGCCCAGACGCAGCGCTGCCTGGAGATCATCGTGGCGGCGCTGGGGGAGGCCGGCGCGAGACCGGAGCACGTCGTCCGGACGCGGCTTTACGTGCGGGACGCGGCCTCCTGGGAGGCGGTGGGGCGGGCTCACGGCGAGGTATTCGGCCACGCCCGCCCGGCGACGACCCTGGTGGAAGTGAGCGGGTTCATCCACCCGGACATCCTGGTCGAGATCGAAGCGGTCGCGGTGCTCTGAGGTGGGGTCGCGGTACGGGCCACGGAAGTCACAGACCCGATCCGGTATGCGTTGCCTTTCGTACCGATCGGCCGCCCGCCAACACAGCCTTCCCGGAAGCGATGCAGAATCGATGTGACGGTGCACGGCGGCCGGCCCGGTGCGGACCGGCGTGGTCCCCCACGGCCCTGATGGCGGCGTGCTGCGCCATCGCTCCGCTGGTGCCGGGAGCCGCGGCCGGGCAGGAGCCGGGGGAAGCGGCGGGCGGGCTGGCGCTGGAGGTGGTGGAGGACACGCTGCCGAACGGGCTCCGCGTGCTGGTCCTGCCGCGCCCCGGGGCACCGACGGCATCCTTCGTCCTCCGCTTCGACGTGGGGTCGGTGAACGAGCGGCTGGGGGAGACGGGGATCGCCCACTTCCTGGAGCACCTGCTCTTCAAGGGGACCACGACGATCGGAACGAAGGACGTGCGGCAGGAGCGGCAGCTCTTCGCCCTGATGGACGTCGCCCACGACTCCCTCCTCCGGGCCCGCGCGGCGGGTGACGATTCCCTGGAGGCGCGGCTGGCGGAGCGCATCGGCGCGCTGGAGGACCGTGCCCGGGAGCTGATCCGCCCCAACGAGTTCGACCGGCTGCTCACCGAGGAGGGCGCCCGGGACATGAACGCGAGCACCAGCTACGAGTCGACCTCGTACTACGTGCAGCTCCCGGCGAACCGCGCGGAGCTCTTCTTCGTGATGGAGGCGGACCGGATGGCGAACCCGGTGTTCCGCGAGTTCTACGCGGAGCGGGACGTGGTGGCGGAGGAGCGGCGCTCCCGTATCGAGACGACGCCGGGCGGGCGCCTCATGGAGGAGTTCTACGCGGCCGCGTACCGCGTGCACCCGTACGGCGTGCCGGTGATCGGGCACATGTCCGACATCCAGGCGTACACGCGTGCCCAGGTCGCCGACTACCACCGCCGGTTCTACCGCCCGAACAACGCCGTGCTGGCGGTGGTGGGGGACGTCTCCCCCGGCCAGGTGCTCCGCTGGGCCCGGAAGTACTTCGGCCCGATCCCGGCGGGGGAGGAGCCGGCGCCGGTGCTGGCGGAGGAGCCGGCGCAAATCGGGGAGCGGCGGATCGAGGTCGCCTACGACGCGGAGCCGGAGGTGCTGATCGGCTGGCACATCCCCGACGGCTTCCACGAGGATGCCCCCGCGCTGTCCGTCCTGGCCCGCCTGCTGACCGGCGGCAAGACCGGCCGGCTGTACCGTCGGCTGGTGCAGGAGGACCGGATCGCCGCGTCGGTGTCGGCGTCGACGGGGCCGGGTGTCAGGGGGCCGCTGCTCTTCACGATCGGAGCGCAGCCCCTGAGCGGGCGGTCCACGGCGGAGCTGGAGGCGGCGATCTACGAGGAGATCGAGCGGATCCAGCGGGACCCGCCGACGGAGCGGGATCTCCAGCGGGTGCGGAACCAGCTGGAGGCGGGCGAGGTCCATCGCCTCTCGTCGAACTTCGGCCTGGCGTTCCAGATCGTGGAATCCGCGGCGGTATACGGCGACTGGCGCGAGACGTTCCGGACCGCGCGGCGGCTGGCCGCGGTGACGGCCGAGGACGTGCGTCGGGTGGCCGGCGAGTACCTGGTCCGCCCCAACCGGACGGTGGCCGTGCTGGTGCGGCCGGAGAGCCCCGCGCCGCTGGCCGACGAGAGGCAGCCGTGACGGGGCGCGCCAGACGGGGGGTGACGGCCTTCGCCGCCGCGGCGCCGGTGCTCGTCCTGGCGCTGGCGGCGATTGGCGGCTGCGCCGGGCGCGGCGAGCCGGCGCCGGGCGACGTGACGCCGGCCGTCGCCGCGGGACCCGGCCCGGAGGCCGGGCCGCCGGTGGGGCTGAGGGTGATCCGACGGCTCCGCTACCCTCGGCTCCGGTTCGATCCCCCGTCGCCCGAGCGCTTCCAGCTGTCGAACGGCGTCACGGTGTTCTTTCTCCGCGACCGGACGCTGCCGGTGGTCGACCTCTTCATCGACCTGAAGGGCGGCTACATCTACTTCGACCGGGAGTACTTCGGCGCCGCGTCCGCGCTCCCCTCGCTGCTGCGCAACGGCGGCACGGCGTCCTTCCCGCCGGACTCGGTGGACGAGCTGATCGAGTTCCATGCCCTGGGGATCAGCACGTCCGCGGACGGCGGCCGGATGCTGATCGGGGTGAGCGGGCTGAGCCGTCAGCTGGATCTCCTCGCCACGCTGTGGGGCGAGATCCTGCTGAAGCCACGCTTCGACGCCGACGCCGTGGAGCGCTGGCGGCTGCGGGAGCTCGAGTCCGTCCGCCGGATCGGCGATTTCCCCGGCTCGCTCGCGGTCCTGGAGTTCAATCAGCTCATGTACGGGGACCACCCGACGGGGTGGGTGATGAACGAGCACGACCTGACGCCGGGCAAGCTGGCGGCGGACCGGCTGCGCGTTCTGCACGGTCGCATGCTCTGCCCACAGGGTGCGGTGATCGGCGCGGCAGGAGACGTGTCACGCGAGGAGCTGCGCGAGACGCTGGAGCGCGCGCTGGCCGGCTGGGACCGGTGCGACAGCGCGCTCACACCTCCCGCGCCGCCGGAGCTCGCCCATGACGCCAGCGTCTACGTGATTCCGAAGACGCTGAGCCAGAGCACCATCGTGGTGGGGCAGCCGGGGGGCGTGCTGCTGGGCGAGTCGGCGGGGTACTTCGCCTCGCGGGTCGCGAACTGGGTGATCGGCGGGAGCGGCTTCACGAGCCGTCTGATGAACCGGCTGCGGACCCAGGAGGGGCTGGCCTACAGCGCCGCGTCGATCTGGGGTACGGCGCGCGACCACCCGCGGATCTTCGGCGCGATCACGCACACGAAGAGCGAGAGCACCATCGCGGCGACGCGCATGATCCTGGAGACCATGCGCGCAGCCGTGGACAGCCCGCCGGGGCGGGAGGAGGTGGAGCTGGCGCGGGAAGCCATCGTGAACGGCTTCGTGTTCGGCTTCTCGAGCCCCGTCCAGGTCGTGGCGCGTCAGGTCACGTACCTGGCGGACGGGTTCCCGGCGGACTGGCTCACGCGCTACGTGGAGGGGATCCGGGACGTGGACTCGGCCTCGGTGGCGCGGGTCCTCGACCGTCACGTGCACCCGTCCCGCTTCACCATCCTCATCGTGGGGGACACCACGCGCTTCGACGCGTCGTTGCTCGGCCCGGTCCGCTACCTGCCGGTCCGCTGACTCACCGGGACTCCTCCTGCGACAGAATCGGGAATTCGCCCTACCGTCCCCGTACTGGTATCGCGCGACGCGACGCGTAAATTGAGGCCGGCCGCGGGGAGAGCCCCGGACGAGCGGCCGCCAGAGCCGAAGCTACGAGGGAGGACCAATGAAGGTCGGAGTTCCGCGGGAGGTGGTTTCGGGAGAACGCCGGGTCGCGCTGGTCCCGGACGGAGTGGCGAAGCTCGTGGACCGCGGTCTCGAGGTGGTGGTGGAGGCGGGAGCGGGCGTCGCGGCCGGCTTCGCGGACGCGGCCTACCAGCACGCCGGCGCGCGCGTGGCCGATGCGGCGGCCGCGTGGGGGGCGGACGTGGTGCTCAAGGTGGCGCCGCCCGGCCTCGGCACCGACGGCCTGCCCGATGAGGCGGGCCGTCTCCGCGAGGGGGCCGCGCTCATCGGATTCCTCCTCCCGCTGACGTCCCCGCAGCTCGTGCGCCGCCTCGCGGAGCGGAAGGCGACCAGCTTCAGCATGGAGCTGGTGCCGCGGATCACGGTGGCCCAGCGGATGGACGCC
>JAHWKI010000044.1 GCA_019347975.1 Gemmatimonadota bacterium | reverse complement strand
GGGTCCTGCTGGATCAGGTCGAAGAACGTGCTGAGACGGTCCACCTCGTGGAGCTCACGCGCCAGCGTCGCCGCCAGGTCGAACCGGAAGCCGTCCACGTGCATCTCCGTCACCCAGTAGCGGAGGCTGTCCATGATCAGCTGGAGCGCGTGGGGGTGCCGCGCGTTCAGGCTGTTCCCCGTCCCCGTCGTATCGTAGTAGAAGCGACGGTCCGTCGGGACCAGCCGGTAGTAGGCCGGATTGTCGATCCCCTTGAAGGAGAGCACCGGCCCCAGGTGGTTCCCCTCCGCCGTGTGGTTGTAGACCACGTCCAGGATCACTTCCAGCCCCGCCGCGTGCAGCGCCTTCACCATCGCCTTGAACTCCCGGACCTGCTCCCCGCGCCCCGCCCCGGCGTAGCCGTCGTGCGGCGCGAAGAAGCCGATGGTGTTGTAGCCCCAGTAGTTGCGGAGACCCTTCTCCACCAGGAACGAATCGTGGACGAACTGGTGCACGGGAAGCAGCTCCAGCGCCGTCACCCCCAGCGACTTCAGGTGCCGGATCACCGCCGGGTGCGCCACGCCCGCATACGTCCCGCGCAGCTCCTCCGGCACGTTCGGGTGGCGCATCGTGAGCCCCTTCACGTGCGCCTCGTACACGATCGTCTCGTTCATCGGCGTCTCCGGCCGCCGGTCCTCCCCCCACTCGAACGCACCGTCCACCACCACGCTCCGCGGCACGTGCGGCGCGCTGTCCAGGTCGTTCCGCGACCTCTCGTCCCCGAACCGGTGCTGGAAGCACGCCTCGTCCCAGTCCACCTGCCCGTCGATCGCCAGCGCGTACGGGTCCAGAAGCAGCTTGTTCGGGTTGCACCGCAGCCCCTCACCCGGTCGCCACGGCCCGTGCACCCGGAACCCGTACCGCTGCCCCGCACCCACCCCCGGCAGGTAGGCGTGCCAGCAGTATGCGTCCACCTCGGTCAGCGGGACCCGCTCCTCACGGCCCTCTTCGTCGAAGAGGCAGAGCTCCACGCCCTCCGCCACCTCCGAGAACAGCGAGAAATTGGTCCCTTCCTCGTCACACGCCGCGCCGAGCGGGTACGCCCTCCCCGGCCATACTTCCACTTTGTCGGCCTCCGTTTCGTATGGATGTCCTCGATGCCGGGGGCAACTTCCATGCACAGGCTTTGAACGGCGGATCGCTCGCTTCGCTCGCGGGAGTGACCCGGGGGCGCCCCTCGTCCGTCGGCTTCTTCTTCCTTCATCCTCCCCCCGGAGACGTGGGGGACGTGGGGGTGAGCACAGCGACCCGCCGCGCAGCGGCGCGACTCGCGAAGCGAGCCACCCCCACTGCCCCATGTCCCCCAGCGGATCCGAAGGAGCCGGAACGGAAGCCCGGCACCGTGAAAGCCCCGCGAACCACCCCTACTCACTCACCACGCCCGGCGAGCCAGGACGGCTGCAAGCCCTACATGCGGAAGAGGTAAGAGGGTGTGGCGCCCCGCCAGGAGGACGAGGATCAGGAGGCTGTTCATGCCCGCTTCGTCACGGCCCCGTGCCCTCGTAATCCCGAGGATCGCACGCGGGCTCGACGTCATAGCCGAGGTAGTGGTAATGATGCCACCGGCGCGTTCCGGTGAGCGGCTCGCCCGTCCACACGGTCATGTGGACGGCCTCGCTGCTCGGACACGTCCGGAACGACTCCGGTTCACCGTCTCCGTCGATGTCCACGCGATAGCCCGTGCTGTCCCCCAGCACGGGACCCGTCGCGCCGAGGAGGCCGAACCCCAGCGCCCCCGTCGTGAGCTCCCCGGCGACCTCGTACCCCGAGTAGCCCGGCTCCGCCGCCGCCGCGCATTGCTCCCGCTCCCCGACCACGTTCCCCGTCCCGTGGGTGAACGTGCCGCCCTCGTCCGCCAGGATCCAGACCGGCTCGTCCGCCGCCACCGTGTCGTTCCGGAGCAGCAGACAGAGCACCTCGCCCCGATGAAAGACGGCCCCGATCCGCTGCTCGAATTCGGCGGGCTCCACCCCTTCGTCCGGCGCCGGACCCCCGCAGGAAGCCGCGATCAGCCCCAGCACGAGCGCCGGCGGGAAAACGGTGGCGCGGCTCGGCATCTCTCAGCCCTCCCCGCTTCGGATTCGGTAGCGGACCACGTACGGAACGTCGAGATCGTCATGGAGGACGCCCCACACGTGGCGGTCCGAGGCGTTGTGGATCTCCAGCCCCGCCGGGGCGGAGACGAAGCCCGCCACCCCGCCGGTGAGGTCCAGCACCATCCATCGCGCCAGGCCCGCCGTCGTCCGCTCCAGGCGGAGCCACGTGCGGCCGTCCCGCGCGATAGTGGCGTCCGTCACTGGCGGATGGAACGGCGGCAGCCGCAGCCCCTCCTCCTCGAGGTGATCCACCTCGGCCCGCGTCAGACGAGCAAAGTTCTCCAGTCCGATCCGGTAGACGCGAAATCGATGCGACCCCGGGTGCGTCGCCGCCCCGCGCTCGACCACGGTGACGTGCCGCCCGAGGGGATCGAGCGCGAACAGGTCCCCCTCCTCGCCGGATCCTTCCCGAGGGGTCGATCGGGGTGACCGTCCTGGAGGCGGTGCTGGCGTGAAGAGGCTGTAGCGCTGCTGGTCCTGGTCGAAGCCGGCCAGGGAGTCTCCCACCCAGGTCCAGCGCGCCGGTCCCAGGAACTCACCCGGGCCGGCCCCCCGGGCGCCGACGGTGTGCAGCCGCCTCCCGTCCCGCGCGAACACCACCATACGGTGCGACATCGGCTGCCAGACGTAGATCTCGCCGCCTTCGCCGATCCGCACGTCGCCCACCTTGGTGAGCGCGTACTCCGGGTCGTCCACCGAGCCGATCCGCAGCTCTTCCTCCAGGACCAGACGCGGCGGCTCACCGGACGGCGCGGCCTGCGGCGCGCGGATCCCGGCCGCGGGGCGCGGGAGTGCCATCAGCGCGACCAGCACCAGCTTCGCCGTTGCGACCACCTTCCGCCCGCTGCCCATCACGGCGCGCAGTACCGATCGAGCAGACGGCGGACCGTGTTCAGGTTGCGCATGGTGCCGCGACCGCCGAGCGCCTTCTCCAGTGGACGCCATGCGGGCGATTCGCTGATCCTTCCCCGCCGCAGCCAGTACAGCTCCCGACCGGCGGAGATGAAGTCGTCATCGTCGGAGCGGAGGCTCTCGGCGGCCTCCGCCAGCTCGGGCGGCACCGCCTCGCCCAGGAAGACCACGTTGATGGTGACGCCTTCCTCGTCCGACAGCCGCGTACCGCTCAGCCGCCCCGGCGACGCTGCTTCCGCCAGCTCCCGGCACGGGCGGACGAACGTCGCCACCTCGTATCCCAGCACGTCCCGCAGTCCGGCCTCGATCCGCGTCGCCAGCTCCTCCTCGGAATCCGCATCGGCGTCGAAGATCACGTTCCCGCTGGCGAGGAAGGTGGCGACGTCGTCGAAGCCCAGCTGCTCGAAGACGGCGCGCAGCTCGGGCGATTTCACTCGCCGCCCGCCGAGGTTTATTCCCCGGAGCAGCGCGATGTATCGCACGCTCACGGCGCTCCGGGGGAGGTCCGGTCCCCGCCTGGATCGACCCTCATGCCTCCTGCACCGCCCGCCGCTCCCGGTGGAACGCGATCAGGTCCGTCGCCGGCGCGCTCCCTCCGAGCTGCCGGAGCATCGTCACGACCTGCCCGCGGTGGTACGTGGAGTGGTTCACCACGTGCCGGAGCATCTGGTCCATCCGGCTCGTGTACGCCGCGCCCGCGGTGTTCCGGTAGTCGACCTCCCGCTCCAGCGCTGCGTCGTCCAGGGCCGCGAGGATCGCGGACCGCTCCGCCTCCACCTCCTCCCAGGCCTTCCTGATCGCCGCCAGAGAGGTCAGCGCCCAGTCGGCCGGCGCGCCGGTCGGCGACTCGCCGGCCCACCGCCGCAGCCAGATCCAGTCGGCGCTCACGATGTGCGCGAGCGTGGCCAGGACGGAGGGGAAGGAGGAGCCCAGGTCGCGGGCGAGCGCGTCGTCGTCGAGGGCGGCGGCCGCGTCCAGGAGGCGGCGGTTGGCCCAGCGGTTGTACGCGTACAGCTCGCGGATCTCATCGGCGCGCGTCATTCGGCGAACTCCGTGATGGACAGCACGTTGCCGTCGGGGTCCCTGAACCAGACGACGCGGGTGCCGGCCGGCGCCGTCCACACGCCCCGCGCGTCCTGTTCCAGGCCAGCGAAGCGAGCCATCTCGATCCCGCGCTTGCCCAGCTCGGCCGCCGCCTCGTCGAGGTCCTCCACCTCCCACCCCAGCACCGTGTACGGCGGCGGCTGGTGCCCCGCCACCCGCGTCAGGCGGACGGGGGTCCCGCCGGCGTCGAACGTCAGCGCGAACTCGTCCTCCGCCATCAGCTCCAGGCCCAGCGTTTCCTCGTAGAACGCCCGGGCGCGCGCGGGGTCGCTGCACGGGATGAAGGCGACGGGGGTGCCGTCGGCGATCATTGCGTCGTCACGTCGGGTGTGGCCATGCACCCAAGGATGCGGACCGGCCCCGTGACCGGACAAGACCGCCGGTTCGGTCCGGGAGTTGTCCGATGGCACCGGGCGCCCTTCATTGTCGGCATGCTAAGCTGCCCCGTATGCCGCGGCCCCCTCGTCCTCCAGGGGCGCACCTTCCGCTGCGCGAGCGGTCACGCCTTCGACAGGGCCCGCGAAGGCTACGTCGACCTCCTGCCGGTGGGGCACGGCAGATCAGGGATCAGGGGCGATACCGCCGCCATGAGCCGCGCCCGGCGCCGCTTCCTCGGCCGCGGCCATTACGACCCGCTCGTCCGCCGGATCGCGGCCCGGGTCCGCGAGCACGTGGACCGCGCCGCCCAGCCACGTCCGCCGGCGGTCGCGGAGGCGGGCTGCGGCGTCGGCCATTACATCGGCGCCCTCGCGAATACGCTCCCGGACGACGCGGCGCTCTTCGGTTTCGACGTCTCCCGGGACGCGCTGCGCCTGGCCGCCCGCCTCCACCCCCGCGTGACCTTCGCCGTCAACGATCTCAAGCATCGGCTCTGCCTGACCGACGCCTCCCTGGACGCGCTCCTCGACGTGTTCGCTCCACGCAACGCCGCCGAGTTCCGCCGCGTCCTCCGCCCGGACGGGCTCCTGCTGGTGGTGATCCCCGGCGAGCGGCACATGGCCGAGCTCCGGGACCGGCTCCCGCTGCTCGGCATCGAGCCGGACAAGCGGGAGCGCACCCTCGAGCAGCTCGCGCCGGCGTTCGAGGCGGCGTGGGAGGAGACGCCGGAATGGGAGGCGGAGCTCGCGGGCGAGGACGTCGCCGACCTGGTCGGGATGACGCCCAGCGCCCACCACCTCCCGGGCGGCGACCTCGCGTCCGGCGATCCGGCGCGGGTCACGCTCAGCTTCCGGCTGATCGGCTTCGCCGCCGCACCGCCGCTCTCCGACTGATCACGCCTGCCGCTCCCGCACCGCGCTGTCGCCCACCAGGGCTCTCCGCCACGGCGGCACGCCGCTGATCTCCGTCTCGAGAGAGAAGCTCAGGAAGGTCCGGATGAGCACGATCATGCCCAGCACCGCGACCCGCTCCACCGTCGGCTCGACCAGGATCGTGCCGATGATGTCGCCGGCGACCAGCAGCTCCAGCCCCAGCAGGATCGCCCGCCCGAGATTCGACCGGTAGCCGTGATAGGCCTGCTTCCGGGTGGCGTCGCCCCGCAAGTCGGTGCCGAAGAAGACCGTGGCTATGAGACCCCCCACGAGAATGACGAGCACCCCCGCCACCTCCATCCACATCGCCACCGCCGCGACCAGCCCCTCGATCCGCTCCGCCATGCCCCCTCCTTCGCCGTTCGTGTTGCCTGCGGCGGCTGCAACGCGCCTGCCATGCGCTCCCCGCGGAGCAACGAATTCCGTGCTTCGCATATCTCAGCATTGACGCACGGCTCGCCGCGGCGCTCTTATTCCTGAAGCGACCGCTGACCCCGATCCGATACACTCCAGGTCCGCGACAATGGCCGACATCAAGCTCGCCTTCCGCACTCTGGCGAAGTCCCCGTTCGTCACCGCCATCGCGGTGCTCTCGCTGGCGCTGGGGATCGGCGCCAACGCGGCGATCTACTCGCTGTTCGACCAGCTGCTGCTCCAGGCGCTCCCCGTCCGGGCGCCGGCGGAGCTGGTGAACCTCGGCGCGCCCGGTCCGAAGCCCGGGTCGCAGTCGTGCAACCAGGCGGGAGACTGCGATGCCGTCTTCAGCTACCCGATGTACCGGGACCTGGAGCAGCGGCAGACCGTGTTCACCGGCCTGGCCGCTCACCGGGCGTTCTCCGCCAACCTCGCCCTCGGCGACCAGACGGTGGACGGCGAGGGCATGCTGGTGTCGGGGTCGTACTTCCCGGTCCTCGGCGTGAGGCCCGCCCTCGGCCGGCTGTTCGTCCCTGCGGACGACGTCCAGCCGGGCGAGCACCCCCTCGCCGTCCTGAGCCACCGGTTTTGGGAGAACCAGCTCGGCGCGGACCCCGACATCCTCAACGGGAGCATCGTCGTAAACGGGCGGACCATGACCGTGGTGGGCATCGCTCCGCGCGGGTTCAACGGGACCACGCTCGGCTCGAACCCGGACGTGTTCGTGCCGCTGACCATGCGTGGCGCCGTCGAGCCCGGCTTCGACGCCTTCGACAACCGCCGCAGCTACTGGGCGTACGTGTTCGGCCGGCTGAAGCCCGGTGTGGGCATCGAGCAGGCGTCGGCCTCGCTGAACCCGGTGTACAACGGGATCATCAACGAGGTCGAGGTGCCGCTGAACGACCGGATCAGCGAGCAGTTGATGGAGCGGTTCCGCGCCCGCGAGCTGACCTTCCAGGAGGGTTGGCGGGGGCAGAGCTCCGTCCACGAGGAGGCAAGGACGCCCCTCATCCTCCTCTTCGGCATCACCGGAGTCGTGCTCCTGATCGCGTGCGCCAACATCGCGAACCTGCTTCTGGCCCGCGGCGCCGCCCGTACGCAGGAGATGGCCATCCGCGGCTCGATCGGCGCCACCCGGAGGCACCTCCTCAGGCAGCTGCTGACCGAGTCCCTCCTCCTCGCGCTCATGGGAGGGGCCGCCAGCCTGCTGGTCGCTCGATGGACCCTCGACCTCATCGCATCCATCCTGCCGGCGGACGCCAGCCGGACCCTCACGCTGGACGTCAGCCCCGGCGTCGTGTTGTTCGCCGCGGTCGTCGCCGTGGGGACCGGTCTGCTCTTCGGCCTCTACCCGGCCCTCCACGCCACCCGCGCGGACCTTGCGTCGACCATGAAGGCCTCCAGCGGCCAGCCGTCCGGCTCACGCTCCGCCGCCCGCTTCCGGACCTCCCTCGTGACGGCCCAGATCGCCCTCTCCATGGCGCTCCTGGTCGCCGCGGGGCTCTTCATCCGCAGCCTCACCAACATCAGCCGGGTGGACCTGGGGCTGCGTGCCGACAACATGGTCACGTTCGCGCTCTCCCCGGAGCTCAACGGCTACGAGCCGGAGCGGAGCCACATCTTCTTCGATCGCGTCGAGGAGGAGGTCGCGGCCATCCCCGGCGTCACGGGTGTGACGGCCTCCTTCATCTCGATTCTCGCCGGGAACAACTGGGGCAACGATGTCTCGGTGGAGGGGTTCGAGGCGGGCCCCGACACCGACACCAATGTCCGGTTCAACGCCATAGGCACGGACTACTTCCGGACCATGGGGATCCCGCTGATCACCGGCCGCGAGTTCACGGAGGCGGACCGGGTGGACGCCGCGGAAGTCGTGATCATCAACGAGGCCTTCACCCGGAAGTTCGGTCTCGACCCGCGGGACGCCGTGGGCAGGATGATGGCGCTGGGACGGACGGAAGAGCTGGACCTGCAGATCGTCGGCGTGGTCCAGGACGCCAAATATTCGAGCGTAAAGGATGAAGTGCCCCCCATGTACTTCAGCCCCTACCGTCAGAACGAGTCGCTGGGCTCCATGACCTTCTATGCCCGCACCGCGGGGCCGCCGGCGACCGTCATCCGCTCGATCCCCGGCGTGATCAAGCGGCTGGATGCCAACCTGCCGGTGGAGGACCTGCAGACCCTCGAGCAGACCGCGCGGGAGAACGTGTTCATGGACCGGATGATCAGCTCCCTGGCCGCGGCGTTCGCCGTCCTCGCCACGCTCCTCGCCGCCGTCGGGCTCTACGGCGTTCTCGCCTACACCGTCGCCCAGCGGACGCGCGAGATCGGGCTCCGCATGGCCCTGGGCGCGGAGAGCAACATCGTCCGCCGGATGATCCTGAAGCAGGTCGGCCGGATGATGATCATCGGCGGCATCATCGGGCTCGTCGCCGCCCTGGCGCTCGGCCGCGCCGCGGCTTCGCTGCTCTACGGCCTCGGCGGCAGCGACCCCATCGCCCTCATCGGCGCGGCGGTCCTGCTGACGCTGGTGGCCTTCGGAGCGGGCTACATTCCCGCGCTCCGGGCATCCCGTGTCGATCCCATGCAGGCGCTCCGCTACGAATAGGCTCCGGCGCCTCCCGCGGGCATGCACATTGCCCCGCTCCCGCCGCCGGACGACTCGCGACGGGAGACCACGATGCGCACCACGCTGATCATGCCGCTGGCCCTTCTCGCCCTCGCCGTGGCGTGTGGCGGGGACTCCGAGACGACCGAGGGGGCGGCGGAGGCCCGGGCCGCGGCGGAGGCCCGGGGCCCGGAGGATCCGAGCCTGCCCACCGAGCGCACGGAGCTCCGCCCCACGTCGTGGAGCGGTGAATCCGCGGTCGAGGGGCTGGCGTGGATCAGCACCTCCACGGACCGGGAGGACCAGGGGATCAGCCTGGTCGCCGAGCTGCGGGGCCTCGGCACCGACGAGTCCTACGCCTGGGCCCTCCATCGCGGGTCCTGCTCCGAGCCGGACGACCGTGCGCTGTGGCTCGGGTACGGCGCGGTGGCCGACGCGGATGCGAGCGCCCCGGAGGACGTCGTGGAGCGACGCGCCGGGCTGGGAGACGCGGCGCTCACCTTCACCCCCGCCGCCGATGGCACGGCCGCCAAGACGGTGTATGTCCCGGTGGACGGCGACGTGAGCGTCGAGGCACTGAGGGCGCGAGCGCACTCCCTGCGCGTGCACCCGAACGTCGCGGGCGACGACCCGGGGCCGTCCGTGGCCTGCGCGCCCCTCCCCCTCCCGGGGAACGGCGGTTCGGCCGCCGGCGAGCGGCGGTAGGCGCTACTCGCCGACCGGCGCGTGGGCGGCTAGGAGCGGGTCGTGAGCAGGATCGCCCCGCCGCTCGCCCGGATCCCATACTTGTTGGTGGCCTTGCGCGGATCCATGTACCGGATCTCCTCGACGTTGGCCGCGGTCATGGAGGTGAGCAGGGAGAAGTCGTGGAACTGACTGTCATCGAGGATCACGAGCAACTCCGTGTTCCCCCGGAACGAGACGTGTCCACGCCTCTGAAGCCACGTCGGCTTGAGCTTTCTCACCACGTCATAGACGCTCTGATTGGACATGTTCTCCAGCTGCTCGGCCGTGATCACATTACGCGATGAGCTCGAGCCGTTCTCGTCCGCGCCCCCCGTTGACGCACAGGCCGTCATCATCAGGCCGGTCACCACCGCCAGCGCCATTCGAGTCGCCTTCATCGATCCGCTCCTTCGTTTTGTTGCGGGTCCACCGGATCCATTCTATTAGGTAGTTTCGCCCGCCGGTCCGCACAACCCCCGCGCCCTGGCCGGCGGGCCCTCGGAGACGCATACCCTTCTCGCCCCGATCACATCGCCCCGGAGGCCGGCATCTGGTCCGGTGGGAAGCCGTCCGCGGCTCGTTCTGTGCGTCGATGAAGGGAGCGTGACAGACACTCGAATCGCACGGAGGTATTCGTATGACGGACCGCAAGCATCTCAGCGACGACGCGCGCGACAAGAACCCCG
Source organism: Gemmatimonadota bacterium (assembly GCA_019347975.1). Classification (GTDB taxonomy): domain Bacteria; phylum Gemmatimonadota; class Gemmatimonadetes; order Longimicrobiales; family RSA9; genus JAHWKI01. Next base: position 9,558 of record JAHWKI010000044.1, on the reverse strand, counting down.
GGGCCGGCGAGCAGGTCGGAGAGGGCGTGGGCGGAATCGGCGGCGCGCTGGCCGGAGCCGGGCTCGGGTCGGCGGCGGGTCCCATCGGCACGATCATCGGCGGGATCGCCGGCGCCGCCGGAGGCTGGTGGGCGGGCGAGAAGGTCGGCCGGGCGGCCGAGGACATGGGCGAGCACGAGGACTACTACCGCGAGCATTACCGCGCCAACCGCCGGGAAGACCTCGACTACGACGAGGCGCGCGTAGGATACGGGGTCGGCCACATCGCCGGTCGCCACCCCGAGTACAGGGGTCGGAACTTCGATGAGGTGGAGCCGACGCTGCGGAGCAACTGGCGCAGCGACCGCCACGACTACGAGACCATGCGACCGTACGTCCGCGAGGGGTATACCCGGACCTCGAAGGGCAACCCCCTGAGCTGACGGCCTCGAGCCGCAGCCCGGAAGGAAAGAGAGCCCCGGCCGGTCGGCCGGGGCTCTCTCGCGTCCACCCGTGCGCCCGGAAGGCGCCAGCCCGCATCACCTCGCGACGATCTCGAAGTTCACCGCTTCGGCGTCGTCGGCCGGTCCGACCGTGACGGAGTGGCTCTCCGGCGTGGTCTTGTGGGCCTCGCCCGCGGTGACGGTCACGGTGTAGGTGCCCGGCACCAGGAAGTGCAGCGTGTACGCCCCGTTCTCGTCGGTCACGGCCGTGGCCGTTCCGCTCTGGAACTGCTCGAGCGTCGAGCCCTCGACCGGCTCGGCCGTCACCGTCAGGTCCTTCACGGAGACGCCCTCGAGAGCGGTCGACACGGCGCCGGAGATGCTCGCTGCGACGTCGTTCACGGTGACCCGGATGGTCGGCGTGAAGATGAATCCCTTGATTCCCGCGGGCGACTCCGCGTTGCCCTGCATCACGAAGCTCTGGCTGACATCGAAATCGAGGACCAGGACCATCTCGCCGGGGACGATCTCGAGACCCGCGCCGTCCTCCTCACCATCGGCTGCACCGAGGTTCAGCTTGATGCCGGTCTGCGCGCCGCTGGGAACGAACAGGTCCTTCTCCGTGCTGCCATTCGTGAACGTGAAGCCGTCGGCCAGCTGCACGCGCGCGCTCTCAACGATCAGGCGCAGCTGGTGATACGTACCCGGCTCGATCTCCGCCTCCGCCAGCGTTTCCGTCGCGGCGTTCTGGAGATCGAGGAGATTCACCAGCCCGTCCGTGCCATCGGTCGTGAGTGTGATGGGTCGGCCCTCCTCCGAGAGCAGCTCGACCGCGCCGATATCTACCCAGGCGGCGGAGATGTAGTCGGTCGGCGCGTCGGTCAGAAGGACCCGGAGGGTGGCGTCACCACCGGCGCCGGTGGTTTCATCGCAAGCGATCGCGCCGCTCATGGCCAGCGCGGCCGTGAGGGCGAGGAAGCGTGTCTTCGAAGTCACGTTCTAATTCTCCTTTTTGGTTGTACTGCGCACTCACCCCTTACACGTATCATGCCTCCGGGAGGTCACATGTCGGACTTGATGTGACCCGGGGCCGGAGTGCATCGTCTAGAGGGTGAACGCAACCTCGGGAGACCCGTAATGAACGATCGCATCCACGCCTGGCTCGACGGCGAGCTGCCCATAGAGGCGCTCGGTGCCGAGGAGCGGGACCGCGCCAGACGGCTGGAGGCGGCCCTGGACCTCGCCGCCACCGCCGTCGACGCGCGCTCGCCGGGGCTCGCCGACGCCGTCATGGCGAGAGTGGCCGCGGCGCCGGCTCCCAGGCCAGGGCTCCTCGAGCGGCTGCGCGCCGCGGTCCTGCCGGGTCCGTTCGCGCTACGTCCGGCCCTCGCTCTGGCCGCCGCCTGCCTGATGGCCGGCTTCGGCCTGGGGCTCCTGGCCTCGTCGGGTGGACCCGCCGCGCCCGTCGTCGCCACCGCGGACGGCGCCCCGACGGTGTTCGTGCGCTTCGACCTGCAGGTCGAGGGAGCGACCACCGTCCAGCTCGCCGGCTCGTTCTCCGGATGGCAGCCGGCCCACGAGCTGAGCCCCTCCGGCGACGACCACTGGACCGTCACGGTACCCCTGACGCCCGGCGTCCACGACTACGTGTTCATCGTCGATGGCGAGCAGCACGTGCTGGATCCGGCCGCGCCGCGCATCGCCGATGGCTTCGGCAGCTTCAACAACCGCATAGCCCTGATCGCCTCCGCTACATGAGCCGGCGCCGTGTCGCGCTGCTCGCAGGGCTGGCCCTGCTGGCTCCGAGCGTGCCCGCCCGGGCGCAAACGGCCCTGTCCGTCGCGTGGGGCGAGAATGCGGACGCAGTAACGGGGGTCGGCGGGGCGACCACCCTGTCCATGGGTCTTTCTCACATGTTCGGAACCGGAGGCCTCACCCTGGGGGGCGGCGCTCCCCTCGACGACGCCGGGCTGCGCTGGGCGAGCGCCACCGGGTGGCTCGACCTTCCCATCCCCGCGCTCCGCTCCGGGCTCCTGGCCGGGGCCCAGGGCTTCGGCTACGAGGATGACGTCCTCGACGCCTCCGGCCGTGCGCTCGCCGCGGACCTCCAGGCCTACCGCGAGCTCGACGCCGGACCCGCCCGCGTCCGCCTCCGGGCCGGCGGCCGCGCCGGAGCTCTCGCCGCCGGCCGGACCACGCTCCGCCGCGCCCTGGCTCGTGCAGGGGTCGACGCCACCGTGCTCACCGGCCCCCTGATCGTCCGTGCGTCCACCGACCTCTGGAGCGCGGCCGAGGGCCTCTACCCCGAGGTGTCGCTGACGGGCTACGCCACCCACGAAGCCGTGACCGTTCACGCCCGCCTGTCCCGCTGGCTCCACCAGGACGTCCCCGGCACCGGCTGGGGCCTCACGGCCGAGCTCGCCCTCGTCCGGGGCCTTGGCCTCGTGGCGAGCGCGTCGCAGCCCGCCACCGACATCCTCTTCTTCAGCCCCGCACAGCGGTCCTGGAGCATCGGGATGCGCTACGCGACACGCACGCCCCCGGCCCGCGCCCTCCCGGCTCCCGTCATCGTCGACGCGGGCCAGCGCGTCCGGCTGCGCGTGGATGCGGTCGACGGCGCGTCGCCCGTTCGGCTCGCAGGCACGTTCAATGGCTGGAGCCCCGAGCCGATGACCCTCGTGGCCGGCCGGTGGGTCGCCGACCTCCGCCTCCAGCCCGGCGTGTACGAGTACGCGTTCGTGGCGCCGGACGGGTCATGGTTCGTTCCGGAGGGCACGCCGGGGCGGAAGGCCGACGGATTCGGCGGGTTCATCGCCACCATCGTGGTACGATGAGCGGGATCGATGACGCGCGGCTCGTCCGCAGGGTCCTCGACGGCGACCGCGCCGCCTACCGTCTCCTGGTCCAGCGCCACGAGGACACGCTCTTCCGCCGCGCCCGTGCGCTCCTGGGGGGCGATGGCGACCTCGCGGCCGATGTGGTGCAGGACGCCTTCCTGCGCGCGTATCAGAAGCTCGCCACCTGCTCCAGGCCGGAAGCCTTCGGCGGCTGGGTCTACCGCGCCGTCCGCAACCGGTGCTACGACGAGCTGCGGGCCGCCCGCAGGCGCGGGTCCGACCTCTCCGAGGTCGCCGGCCTCGCCTCCCACCACGATCCAGCCGCCGATCTGGAGCGCGACCACCTCCGGAGCCTCATCCGGCGCGCGCTCGACGCCCTCACCCCACCACTCCGGGAGGCCTTCGTCATGAAGCACGTCGACGGTCTCAGCTACGACGAGATGCAGGACGCCACCGGCGTCGCCCGCAGCGCCCTCAAAATGCGCGTGAAACGGGCCCGCGAGGAGCTCGAGACCCGCCTCCGGCCCCTCGTCGAAGGCGGCGCGGATGTGACCTCCGAGCCCGCCTCCACGTCTAACAGGGTGGAAGGAGGGTAGACACATGAACACGAGACACCTGTACGTCGCCCTGTTCGCCCTCGTCGCCACTTACGGCGGCGCGGCGGCACAGCAGGATCCCCAGCAGCGGATCGCCGCGGCGCTGGACCGCGCCCGGGCCGGGGGTTTGCCCGTGGAGCTCCTCGAGAGCAAGATCGCCGAGGGTCGCGCCAAGGGCGTGGCGATGGACCGGATCGCGTTCGCCGTCGAGCAGCGCGCCACGGCCATGACACGCGCGGCGGAGGTCCTCGCCGGAGCGCTCCCTGGCCAGGCGGTCGCCCGTGAGGACATCGCCGTCGGCGCCGACGCCCTCCAGGCCGGCGTCCAGGAAGCGGCCCTCGCCCACATCGCCGGCACCGCCGGCCACGAGCGGCGCACCGTCGCCATCGCCGCCCTCGCGCAGCTGGTCGCGGCGGGCGCGGTTCCCGCTGAGGCCCTCCAGCGCGTCAAGGACGCCATGGCACGCGGCGACCAGGCGCTCATGAACCTCCCCGGCATGGCGGGCCAGGCCGGTGGACCACCGGCCGGGATCCCACCCGCGGGGCGGCCCGCAGGCACCGGCCGACCCCCCGGCGCCGGGCCTCCGGGCGGCTCGGGCGGTCCTCCCGGCGGCGGGAGCTGACCGGCAGGCGTACGGATCCAGGGGCCCCCGCTGGCGGCGGGGGCCCTTTTTTTCGGCTCTCCCGCGGTCACACGTGTCCGCGCCGAGCAATGGATCACCCCCTCGACGGCGGAGACTGCCGTCAAGGCCCCACACCTCCTGGCGCCGGAGCGCCCATGGTCGCTCCACGGCGCATATAGCCGTCAAAGCCCCACACGTGACCTGTGAACCCGCGCCTCTGGTCGTTCCACGGCGCGTATAGCCGTCTAAGCCCCACCACGTGCCCTGTGGACCCCCGCCCCGGTGGTTTGCCGACGCATGGCGCCGTCCGGGCCCGCGTGCCGCGCCGGACCGCCCGTCCTCCTTTGGCGGGCCCATCGCCGCCCCCCCAGCCGTGTCCGCCCCGGTCCGCTGTTCCGCTGTTCCGCTGTTCTGCTGTTCTTTTTTTTCTGTTTTTCTGCTGTTCTGGTTTTCTTCCCCTTTCCAAACGATCGTGGTCTCTATATATATCATTTCATACCTAGTCGGCGGATCCCGCCGCCCGGGATGGACTCCAGTGGAGAACGGGGCATGGACCCGAAAGCGTTTCACATCCTGGTATCGCTCGCCGCGGCCCCGATGCACGGATACGGGATCCGTCAGGAGGTGGAGACCCGGACGGAGGGGGAGGTCCGGCTCTGGCCGGCGACGCTGTACGGGACGCTGTCGGAGCTGGCGGGGGCGGGTCTGATCGAAGAGACGTCGAGTCCGGCGGGGGCCGGGGACGACCCTCGTCGGAAGTACTACGCGCTCACGGCGGCGGGGCGGCGGGTGCTGTCCGCCGAGGCGTCGCGGCTGGAGCGGCTGGCCGGGCTGGCGCGGACGCACCTTTCACTCGGAGAAGCGAGCACATGAGCTCTCGCGGTGGTTCACGGACCGTCGGGCTGGCGACGTCGATCTACCGGGGCGCGTCGGTCGTGCTGCCGGGTGAGTTCCGTGCGGAGTACGGTGAGGAGCTGGTTGCGTGCTTCTCGGGGATCGCGGGGGAGGCGCGGGCCCGCGGTCGTATGGCGGTGGCGGGTGTGACGCTGCGCTCGGTGCTGGACCTGATGAGCCGTGCGCCGAAGGAGCACCTGGCGGCGGCGCGGGCGGGGGCCCTGGGCTCGTCCACGGGGTGGGCGGGGACGCTGCGGGACGTGCGGTACGCGGCTCGGCGCCTCGGCCGCCGTCCATCCTTCGCCGCGGCGACGATCCTGACGCTGGCGTTGGGGATCGCGGCGGCGACATCGGTGTTCAGCCTGGTGCACGGGGTGGTGCTGAGCCCGCTGCCGTACCCGGACTCGGACCGGATCGTGGTGATGGACCATGGAGGGCCGGGGCTGGGGATCGACCGCGGGCTGGGCGTCACGTACGGCTTCTACCGGTTCTACGCCGAGCGGGTCGGCACGGCGGAGAGCATGGCGATGTACTCGTGGCTGGGGCTGACGCTCACGGGTCGCGGAGAGCCGGTGCGGGTCGAAGGTGTGCGGGCGACGCCGTCCCTTCAGGACGTGCTGCGCTTCCGGCCGCTCCTCGGCCGCTGGTTCACGGAGGAGGAGGGTGCGCCGTCGTCGGCGCCGGTCGTCGTCCTCTCCCACGGGCTGTGGCAGGAGCGGTTCGGCGGTGACCCGGACGTGATCGGCGAGACGGCCGAGCTGGAGGGACATGCGCTGGAGGTGGTGGGGGTGATGCCGGCGTCGTTCGCGTTCCCCAGCGCCAGCGCGCGGTTCTGGATCCCGCGCGGCGTGCCGCCCACGGGGGTCGGCGGGTGGAACGACATGGCGGTGGCGAGGCTGGCGGAGGAGGCGACGCCGGGTATGCTGCGAGCGGAGATGGAGGGGCTGCTCCCCGTCCTCCGCGAGACCACCGACGACCCTGGTCGCGTGGCCATGTACCTGGACGAGGCGAAGGTCACGCCGCGGGTGGTCCCGCTCAAGGAGTCCATCGTCGGCGACATCCGCTCGACGCTGTGGATCCTGCTCAGCACGGTGGCGTTCGTGCTGCTGATCGCGGTGGCCAATGTGGCCAACCTGTTCCTGGTCCGGGCGGAGGACGGCTACAGGGAGAGCGCGGTGCGCACGGCCCTGGGGGCGGATCGGGGGCGTCTCATCCGTGGCCACCTCGCCGAAACGCTGCTGATCGGCGGCGCGGCCGGGGCGATCGGCACGGTCGCGGCCGCGTTCGGGACGCGGCTCCTCCGGCTCCGGGCACCCGTGAACGTCCCGCGTCTGGAGGAGGTCGGGCTGGACCCCGCGGTGCTGGCGGCCAGCGTGGTCACGTCGCTGGCCGCCGCCGTGCTCCTCGGCCTGATCCCGGCCCTGCGGCGGCGCGGCGACCTGAGCGTGGACCTGAAGGAGGGCGCCGGCCGGACGACGGCGGGGCGCCGGCGTCTGCGCGGACGGAACGTGCTGGTGGCTGGGCAGGTGGCGCTGGCGCTGGTGCTCCTGATCGGGTCCGGGCTCCTGCTCCGGACCTTTCAGGAGCTCCGCGAGGTGGACCTGGGCTTCACCGAGCGGACCGCCCTGACGTTCGAGATCGGGCTTCCCGAGACGCGGTACGAGACCCGCGCCGAGGGAATCGCCTTCCATCGCGACCTGCTCGAGCGGCTGGAGGCGGTCCCGGGCGTTCGGGACGCGGCGGCGGTCGGCCGTTGTCTCCCGCTGATCCCGAGCATGTGCTGGGGGGAGACTCTCGAGGCGGACGGCGTCCCCACCCCGGAGGGGCAGGCGCCCCCCGTCGTCGGTCTCCGGATCGCGACGACCGGGTACTTCGAGGCGCTGGGTATCCCCGTCCGCGGCCGGGCGTTCACGTCCGCGGACGAATCCGGTGGCGAGCAGGTCGCGATCCTGAGCGAGGCCGCGGCCGCCGCCTATTTCCCCGGGGAGGACGCCCTCGGCCGCCGCGTCCGCCTCGGCGAGGAGAGTGGCTGGCTGACCGTCGCCGGAATCGCGGGTAACGTGCGGGCGCGGGTGGCGACCGACGACTTCATGCGGCTGATCTACCTGCCGCTCCGGCCCGGATTCGAGGACGGGCCTCCGCCCACTTTCATGAGCTACGTGGTCTCGACCGCCGTCCCGCCGTCGTCCATAACGCCTGCGGTCCACGGCGCGGTGGCGGAGCTCGACCCGGGAATCCCGGTGGCCACCGTCCGCACGCTGGACGACATGATCGCCTCGGCTACGGCCCCGGCCTCCTTCGCCCTGATCCTCGTGGGGCTGGCGGCCGCGATCGCGCTGCTGCTGGGCGCGGTGGGGGTGTACGCCGTCGTCGCCTACGCGGTGAGCCGGCGCACGACCGAGATCGGCGTGCGCATGGCCGTCGGCGCCGCCGCGGGCGACGTCCGGACCATGGTGGTCCGCCAGGGCGGAGGGGTGGTCCTGGCGGGCGTGGCGGCGGGTCTGGCCGGGGCGTTCCTCCTGACGCGGCTCATGCGGGGGATGCTCTTCGGCGTGAGTCCCACGGACCCCGTCAGCTACGTCTCCGTCACCGCCCTGATGCTGCTCATCGCGGGGCTGGCCCTCTACCTCCCCGCCCGGCGGGCTTCGCGGGTGAACCCGCTGGACGCGCTACGGAGCGACTAGCCCCGTCTGCGCCAGCACCACCAGGAGCGTGCGCTGGATCGCGATATGGCTGTCGCGGTCCAGCCACCACTCGTGCAGCGAGTGCGCCCCGCTCCCCTCGCCGCCGCCCCCCAGCGTCACCGCCTGGATCCCGCGGGAGATCGGGATGTTCGAGTCCGTGGAACTGCGCCCCAGCGACGGCTCCAGGCCGAAGTGGGAGATGGCCGCCCGGGCGCGCTGGATCAGCGGGGCGTCGGCGGCGATGGACCCCGAGGGCCGGTCACCCACCAGCTCCAGCTCCACCGTGAGCGAGTCGCCCCTGCGCGGCCGCCCGTTCTGCTCGGCCACCGCCTCGTGCACCGTCCGCCGAAAGAGCGCGTCGATCCCGCGCAGCCGCTCGTCGTCGACCGAGCGCATGTCGACCTCCATCCACGCCTCGAACGGCACGGAGTTCACCGACGTCCCGCCCCCGATCACGCCGACGTTGTAGCTGGTGCGGGGACCGGTGGCGACGTACTCCGCCGCCCGCTCGTCGAACAGCCGGATGGCCCGGCCGAGCGCGTGCGCCGGGTTGGCCGTCCCGAAGGCGCCCCAGGAGTGGCCGCCGGGACCCCGCACCGTGGCCCGGTAGCGCCGCGACCCCAGCCCCTGATGGGTCACGCGGTTCTCCCCACTGCCGTCGATGGAGATGAACGCGGCGATCTCGGGACCACCCTCCCGGAACAGGTGCTTCACGCCCCGCAGGTCGCCGAGGCCCTCCTCGCCCACCGTTCCCACGAACAGCACGTCCCGCTCCGTCTCCAGCCCCGCCGCCTCCATCGCACGCAGCACCGTGAGCACCACGACAAGGCCGCGCGTGTCATCGCCCACGCCCGGCGCGTGGAGGGTGTCCCCCCGGACCCGGACCGTCACGTCCGTCCCTTCCGGGAAGACGGTATCCAGGTGGCCGGACAGCACCAGCGCGTCCCCGCCCGTTCGCCCGCGACGGAGCGCCAGCACGTTCCCCTCCTCGTCGATCCACACGCTGTCCGCTCCCGCCTCCCGCAGCATCCCGGCGAACGCCCTCGCCCGGGCTTCCTCGGCGAACGGCGGCGCGGGGATCTCGGTCAGCGTGATGTGATCGGCACGGGTCCGGGGACGCAGCTCCTCCACCACCCGGAACGCCTCCCGCACGCGCGCGTCCCGCGCCACCCCCGCGATCTCCTGCTCGTACGCGGGCTCGAGCGGCGGCACCCGAGGCGCGGGCGCGGGCGCCGGAACCCGTTGCGGCTCGATAGCCGGCTCGCCGGCCGGGGCGGTCGGAGCGGGGTCGGCCGGGGGCACGACCGGCCCCGCGCAGCCGCCCAGAAAGGCCGCCAGCACCACCACCCCGACCCGTCGCGTACCCCGCACCAAGCGCTCGCCTCGCATGATCGGACCCTCCACCGCGTGATGAACCAGGCTTCGTCGCGAGGAAGGTGCCGCGCTCCCGAAGTCCCGGCAAGCCCCGCCGGCGGCCCTGCGCGGGGGTGCGCAGCACCCGAG
>JAHWKI010000043.1 GCA_019347975.1 Gemmatimonadota bacterium | reverse complement strand
CACGATCGCCGCCATCGCCGGCCACCCCCGCGCCGCGCGGGGCGTCGGCCGCGCGCTGCGCCAGCTTCCGGACGGCAGCGACGTCCCCTGGTGGCGGGTGGTCAACGCGCGCGGCGAGATCAGCATCCCGCGCTCCGGCCTCGCCCGTCCTCTCCAGCGCGCCCTCCTGCGGGAAGACGGCGTGGTGTTCGGAGAGGCGGGGCGGGTGGACATGCGCGTCTTCGGCTGGCCGGCCGAGGACGAGGAGGAGGACATCCCCTGATCAAGCGCTCGGTCTCCCTGGCCATCCACCGCCCCGGCACATCGGACGTGCTGCTCGTCCAGCGCCCCGCGGACGACGAGGACCTCCCCCTCGCCTGGGGACTGCCGGCTGCGTCGCTGGCGCCGGGGGAGAGCTGGGCGGACGCGGTGCGGCGGGCGGCCGGTGACAAGCTGGGGATCGAAGTGGAGCCGGGCGAGGTGCTCCGGGAGGGGTCGCTGGAGCGGCCGTCGTATCGGCTGGAGATGCGGCTCTACGACGCCCGGATCGTGGCGGGCGAGCCGGACGTGCACAGGGACGTCGTCGACGTGACGCGGTACGCGGCCTGGCGCTGGGGGGCGCCGGCGGAGCTGTCGCCCGCCGCCGCCCGCGGCTCGCTGTGTGGCAGGCTCTACCTGGAGTGGACCGGCCTCAGGCGGTCGTGACGGAGAGCACCTTCGGCAGGAACTCGGCGATGGACCGCCACGACTCGCCCCGGTCCCGGCTGGCGAAGACGTGCCCCGTGGAGGTGCCGAAGTAGATCCCCGTCGGCTCCTGGTCGTCCTGCTCCATGGCGTCACGCAGGACCGAGACGTAGGCGTGCTCCTGCGGCAGCCCCCGCTTCATGATCTGCCAGCTCCCGCCCGCGTCCCGGCTGCGATAGACCCGGAGCTTACCCTCCACGACGGAGCGCATGTGGCTCGACTCCTCGGGGATCACGAAGAGCGTGTCGGGGTCCTGGAGGTCGATGGCCAGCGCGTACCCGAAATCGCTGGGGAGGCCCGCGGTGATCTCCAGCCACTGCTCCCCCCGGTCGTCCGTCCGGTAGACGCCGCAGTGGTTCTGCTGGTACAGCCGCTCCGGTCGACCGGGGTGCAGCCGGAGCTTGTGCACACACTGCCCCGCCTTCGGGTACGGCTTCGGCAGGAAGTCCGCCCGCACGCCGGTGTTCACCGGCTTCCACTTGCCGCCCCCGTCGTCCGAGCGGTACACGCCCCCCGCGGAGATCGAGCAGTAGATCCGCCGCTCGTCCGACGGGTCGTGGTGGATCCCGCCCAGAGCCAGCCCGCCGCCGGATGGCTGCCACTTCTTGCTCGTGGCGTGGTCGTTCAGCGACGACACCGGCTCCCAGCTCGCGCCCGCGTCCCGCGTCACGAACAGCCCCGCCGGCTCGATCCCCGCCCACAGCGTGTCGGGCTCGTCGGTGGGCCCCGGAGCGAGGAACCAGATCTTCACCAGACCACGGTCGTCGTCGTGGGACGGGGCCGCCTCCATGACCTCCCACGTCGCGCCGTCGTCCGTGCTCCGGTGGATGTGGGGCCCCCAGACCCCGTGGTCCGTGGCCGCCCAGAGCGTGCCCGTCCGCGGGTCCTTCATGCTGTAGTAGACCTCGCGGCCCTCCAGCGCCGGTCCCTCCATGCGCCAGTCCCGCCGGTCCATGGAGCGGAGGGTGAAGAGACCGCGGCGCGTGCCGACGAACACCCGCGTCTCCCGCGGCTCCGGCTTCCCGCGGCCGACGAACGACTTCGACATGGTTTCGCTCACGGTGCGCCGATCCGGTCGAGGCCGAGAGAGAGGGTGGCGGAAAGGAGACCGAGGTCCGGACGCGTGCTCCGGTCCAGCACCTCGTCCAGCGAGGTGTCGATGGTCTCGTCCACCGCGTCGAAGATGGCGGGAGCCGAGGCGCAGGCGCCGTCTTCCATGAGGTAGCTGAACGTCCGCGCCATCCCGCAGTTGGCCAGGAAGTCCGCCAGGACGGCGAACCCGCCATCGGCGAGCCGGTGCACGCGCGTGGAGCCGAGCTGGCGCTCGCGGAACGGCTGGTTCGCCCCGCACGCGATCACCTTCACCCCCGCCGCCGACAGCCGGTTCAGCGTGCGGTCCGTGATCGTGCCCGACGCCGCCGCGCAGACGAACACGTCGGCCGGCGTATCGTAGAAGGCGTTCCGCTCGCTTCCCCGGTGGCAGCGCGGGTCCTCCGGGAGCAGGCGGTCCGGCCCTTCCAGGATCAGCCGCTCCACCGCTTCCGCATTCAGTCCGTTCCGATCGATCAAAGCTTTCTCCGCGTCAGAGACACCCACGAGCCGCGCGCCGGCCCGCGTCAGATACAGTCCGGCCGCCGCACCGACATTGCCGAACCCCTCGAGCATCACCCGCACCCCCTCGGGGTCGCGACCGGTGCGGCGGAAGTAGTGCAGGACCGCCCGGGCGACACCGTAGCCGGTGATCACGTCGGCCACGCGCAGGTCCTTGCCGGCGACGCCGCGTCCGTCCGTCACCGGGGCCTTCACCCCCGCGTCCAGCGCGCGCATGATCCGCCGGAAGCCATCCGCGTCCGGCCGCACGTGCCCCCGGACCACCCCCTCCTGCGGGTGCTCCAGCCCGAGCCCCCTCACCAGCGGGATCACCTCGTGGATCTCGTCCACGTTCAGGTCGCCGCCCGTGCCGTAGTGCTCCCGCAGGTACGGCGCGATCGCCGCGTACCAGCGCGCCAGCACCTCGCCCTTCCGCTTGTCGCGCGGGTCGAAGTCGATGGCGCTCTTGGCGCCACCGATCGCCGGGCCGGCGAGCGCGAACTTGAGCTCCATGGACTTCGCGAGGTACCCCACCTCCCGCGGGTTGGCCCCGATCCGCATCCGCGTCCCGCCCCCCGCCGCGTTCCCCCGCAGCGAGTTGATCACCAGCCACGCCCTCGCGCCCGTTTCCGCGTCCTCCCACGCAACCGTCAGCTCCGGTGGCTTCACGAGGAACGCGTTGTATCTATGCCACATCCGGGTCCACCGGCTCCACCAGCACGTCCATGACACCACCGCACACCGCGGGGCTCCACGACTCGACCGCGTCCAGCAGCTCCACCCGCACGACTCGCGGCCGCCCCGCCGCCAGCACCGATTCCGCCGCCGCGATCACGTCCGCCTCGCCGCACCCGCCTCCGATGGTACCGACCAGACCACGCCCCGGCTCGATCAGCATCTTGCTCCCCGCACCCCGCGGTACCGACCCCTTCGCCCGGATCACCGTCGCCAGCACCGCCGGCCGCCCCTCCGCGGCCGCCTCCAGCAGCGCCCGATACACACCGGTGTCACCCCTGCCTTCAGTGGTCATGCGTCAGCGTTCAGCCCTCGTTTCCTCTGCGGTTCTGCTGTTCTGCTTTTCTGTTTTTCCAGCCGGCCCAGCACATCCTCCGCATCACGCAGGGAGCCGCCCGGTTGGACGCCGCGCAGCACCGCCGTGATCTCTGCCGCGATGGAGACCGCGATCTCCGCCGGCGTCTCGGCTCCAATGGCGACGCCGATCGGTGCGTGGACCGTCGCCAGCCGCTCCCGCGGGACTCCCGCCTCGAGCAGCGCCGTGTACGCCGCCCGGACCCGGCGGCGGCTGCCCACCATCCCGATATAGCGGGGGAGGGGGTCATCGCGCACGATTCGGGAGAGGCAGTCGAAGTCGTAACGGTGCGCCCGCGTGACCAGGACCACCACGTCGTCCGGCCCCGGCGTGACCTCCCGGAACGGGTCCGTGAAGTCCACGCGGCGGACGGTGGCCGCGGAGGGGAAGCGATCCGTCGTCGCGAATTCTTCCCGGTCGTCCAACACCTGAACGTCCAGACCCAGCAGCACCCCCAGCTCCGCCAGCGGGACGGCGATGTGGCCGGCACCTACCACGAAGAGCCGGGCGGCGCGGCGGTGCGCTTCGGCGTACAGCGTGACCTCGCCCGCCTCCGCGGCCGCCGTCCGGGACGACGGCCGCCCGGTCGTAAGAACCTCGCCGGCGAGGGCGCGAGCGGCCTCGTCCAGCCCGGGCTCACCGAGCGTGCCCCGGACGTCCCCGGCCTCGTACACCAGCAGACGACGTCCCGCCGCGACGCCGTCCGCCGCGGCGACTACCGCCACCGGCGGACCTCCCTCCCGCGCCCGCAACGCAGCGCGCGCCGCGGCCGCCGGGGAGATGGCGGTCTCCGCCCCGCCTCCGGCGGCTCCAGCGGCGTCCTTCACGCGCCCTCCACCCACCGTGCGTAGGCCTCGGGCGTGTCGATGTCCGCGATCACGCCCGTGTCCTCCACCGCCACGTCCACGGTCGGGTGCGCTTCGTCCTCCACCAGGCTCCGGGCCCCCCTCGGCAGGGCGCCCGCGAGATCGGGCCAGACGGAGCGCGGGAAGACGGTCGGGTGGCCGGGGCGTCCCTCGTGGACGGGACGGACGATCCGTTCGGGGGCCTCGCGCCAGCGGCGGACCAGCGCCGCCACGGTGGTCCCCCGGACGAGCGGGTGATCCACCGGGAGCACCACGGCCGCCCCGGCGCCGTCCGGGAGCGCCTCCAGTCCCATGCGCAGGGAATCGATCTGCTCTGAATCGATCTCCCGGTTCCGGACGACGACCGCGCCGGCCTCCCGCGCGCTTGCGGCGGTCTCGTCGCCGTATCCGACCACGACGACGATGGCCTCGCAGCCTCCTTCCCGAAGGGCGCGCATGGCCAGCCTGAGGAAGCTCTCGCCCCCTGCCTCCAGCAGCGGCTTCGGCCGACCCATCCGGGTCGAGCGACCCGCGGCCAGAACGATGCCCCCGACCTCCGTCTTGCCCATCCATGCAGTATGCGGGCTCAGCGGGGTCGCGGCCAGCGACCGCCGGCGGTCGAATGCGACTGCCACCGCCGGACTCCGACCCCGTGCTGTTCGGAAACCCCGGCCCCTTTTAGGTTGAGGTCATGTGGTCCCTCGTCCGCTTCGAGCTGAATCAGGACCGCCGTGAGCTCGGCGTCGCGTCCCACTGGACGTTGCTGGAGGCGCTGCGCTACGGGCTCGGGATGACCGGGTCCAAGCAGGGGTGCGACAAGGGGGATTGCGGCGCCTGCACCGTGCTGCTGGACGGGGAGCCCACCCTCTCCTGCATCACCCCTGCGCTGGAGGCCGAGGGCCGGCGGGTCACCTCCGTCGAAGGTCTCGCCACCGCCGAGGGCCCCCACCCGCTGCAGGCGGCGTTCGGCGAGTGCGGCGCGGCCCAGTGCGGCTTCTGCACCCCGGGCATCCTCATGTCCGCCGCGGCGCTCCTCGACCGGAACCTCGACCCCACCAGGGACGAGATCAAGGAGGCACTCTCCGGCAACCTCTGCCGGTGCACCGGCTACACCAAGATCCTCGACGCGGTGGAGCTCGCGGCCCGGCGACTGCGTGAGGCCGAGCAGGCCGAGGACGAGCGCGCGACGGCGTGATGCGAGCGCGCTGATGGGGCAGACCCGGGTCGATCTCCTCCACCTCCTCGAGGACCTCCGCGATGCGTACCCCGCGGGTCTCGAAGAGACGATCGTCGGCGAGACCGTGGCCAACGCGCTGGATTCCGGTGCCCGGCTGGTCACCTTCGATGCCGACACCGAGGCGGTCGCGCTGATCATCCGGGATGACGGCCAGGGAATGACCCGCGCGCAGCTCCGCCGCTATCACGACCTTGCCACCACCACGAAGCGCCGCGGCCGCGGCATCGGCTTCGCCGGCGTGGGCATCAAGCTCGCGCTGCTCGAGTGCGACGAGGTCGTCACCGAGTCGCGGCGTGGCCCCCGCGCCTATGCCACCAGCTGGCGCCTCGCCTCCCGGCAGAAGGCGCCCTGGCAGTACACCGATCCCCCCGGCCTCGTCACCGGCGAGAGCGGTACCGCCCTGCGCCTCTCGGTCTCCAACCCCCTCTCGCCCCTCCTCGACCCGGGCTGGCTGGCGACCACGCTGCTGCGCGGCTTCGCGCCCCTGTTCGACCCCACCTTCGACGACATCCTCGCCTCCGCGTACCCCGACGGTGTGCGCTTCCGCGTCAACGGACACCTCATCCCGCGCGCCGTCGCCGCGCCTGTCCGCCTCCTCGGCGACCACCCCCTCGCTGACGACGCCCTCGCCGACCGCGCCACCCTCATCGTGAAGCTCCCGCGCAAGCGGAAGCCCTCCGCCGTCGGCTGGATCGCGCGGTCCGACACGCCTCTGCCCGAAGCGGAGCGCGGCGTCGCAGTCAGCACGTTCGGCAAGGTCATCCGCCGCGGCTGGGACTGGCTGGGGATCTCCCCCGCCGTAGGCGACCGAACCACCGGCCTCGTCGAAGCTCCCGGCCTGGCGGAATCACTCCAGCTGAACAAGGCCGACTTCATCCGGACCGGCAGTCGCGGCGCCACCTACCTCGCGTACCGGAAGGCCGTGCAGCAGGCGGTCAGCGAACAGCTCGGCGCGTGGGGTGAGGGGCCTGGCCCCGAGCGCCAGAAGCAGCCGCGGACCCGCCCCATCGAACGCGACCTCGAGCACGTGCTGCTCGACATGGCCGACGAGTTCCCGCTCCTCGGCGCACTGGTCGAGCGGAGGGCCGGCGGCCAGAAGCGTATCCCGGTCGCCCGCCCAGGCTCCAGCGCCGCGGCGGCCGCGTCGCCGGGCCCATGGGCTCCGGGCGAGGGGCTCGAGGGCGAGGCGTCTTCGGACGGGAACGGGGCGGGCGGCGAGCTGGCGCCGGAGCCGCCCGGATCCGCGGCCCCCGGTCTGGCCGCGCCGCCGACGCCCGCGCCCGAGCCGGATGCCCGGCCGCCGAGCGAGGGACCCTCCGCCGCTACCACGCCGGACGTGGCCGCCGCCCTGCCGGGCCGCGCCGCCGGTCGCAAGCGCGGGCGGTACTCGCTCGAGATCCGCTTCGAGTCCCGCGCCGCATCGGACGAGCTGGCGCGCCTGGTCGAGTCCACTGTCCTGGTCAACGACGCCCACCCCGCCTGGCATCGCGCCGAATCGTCGCGTGCCGAGGGTTACCACATCGCCCTCTGCGTCGCCATGGCACTGGCGCCCCTCGCGGTGGAGCCCGCCGCCGCGCACGCGTTCATCACGGCATTCCTGGCGCGGTGGGGTGAGACGGCGGGGAAGAAGAAGCGGAGGCGGTCGCGAACCAAGCGCCGCACCTGACCTCCTGACAGCTCCCGCGGTGCCTGACCCCGTTCGCCGGCTCAGCGGGTCGTCTGGCCCCTCGTCCGCTCCGACCTGACCCCGACCGCCGGGAGCTCGGCGCCGCCTCCCACCCGGACGCTCCTCGGGCCGAGCGATCCGCGAGCGCCCGCCCCCAAGTCCATCGCGACCCGCCCGCCGCGGCCGCGGCCTTGCGGCGAGCCGAAACGCCCCCGTGAATTCGCCCACCGCATGACGTCAATCCGGCAAAATTCGCGCGGGCCCGGCCGCCGTGGTGGGTCGACGTCGCATATCGACGTGAAGTCACCACCCGCTGGCCGGGCGGCGGTCGCGTGGGACCTTGACGCCATATATCGACGTCAGGCCGCAATGATCCCTCGGCGAGATCAGATCTTTCCGGGTTGACGCCGCCTGCACCCCGCTCAGTGTCGCCCGATGCTCGGATCACGGGCTTCGGGAGTGGGTCTGGGCGCGCTTCGCGAGTAACGCCGCTGCGCGGCGGGGTTCGTTGCGCTCACCCCCACGTCCCCCACTCCCCGGCGAATGGATGAAGAAGAAGTCCTCGGACGAGAGGCGCCCGCGGATCACCCCCGCGAGCGAAGCGAGCGATCAGCCGCCCGGTGCACACCCGCCGGTCCCTCCCCGCCTTGAGCCGGGCCCCAATAGTCTCTATTCTCACACATGCGTCCCGAAGAGCTCCGCCCGCGTCAGGCTTCCACCGCCGCCTCGGACCACACGCTCGACGAGCTGATCGAGCGGGAGTTCGCCCTCATCGGCTCGCGCATGCTCAAGGGCGATGGGATGGCCAAGGCCACCGGGCGGGCCGTCTTCACCGACGACCTCGCGCTCCCGGGCATGCTCCACGCGAAGATCGTCCGCTCGCCACACCCCCACGCGCGAATCCTCTCCATCGACACCGCCGGGGCGGAGGCCATGGAGGGCGTGAAGGCGGTGGTCACAGGCGCGGACATGCCGGAGAAATACTGCATCATCCCGTGGACGCGGGACGAGGAGGCCCTCTGCGTCGACAAGGTCCGCTTCGTCGGGGACGCCGTGGCGGCGGTCGCCGCGGTCGATGAGGACACCGCCAACCGCGCGGTGGCCGCGATCCGCGTTCTCTACGAGCCGCTCCCCGCCTATTTCGATCCGCGGGATGCCCTCGAGCCCGACCCGGAGGACGAGCCCATCCACGCGCCGAAGAAGGAGGGGCACAACGGGAACATCACCAAGACCCTGAAGCTCGAGTTCGGCGCGGTCGACGAGGAGATGGAGGCGAGCGATGTGGTCGTGGAGGGGGACTACTACTTCGAAGGGAGCACCCACGCGCCCATCGAGCCCCACTGCGCGGTCGGCTGGGTGGACCTCGAGGGGAAGCTCACCGTCTGGTCCTCCACGCAGGTTCCCCATTACCTCCACCGGGAGCTCGCCCGCGTTCTGGATCTGGACGTCGCGCGGATCCGCGTGGTCCAGCCGGTGGTGGGCGGGGCGTTCGGCGGGAAGTCCGAGCCGTTCGACCTCGAGTTCTGCGTCGCGAAGCTCGCGCAGAAGACCGGCCGACCCGTGAAGATCCTGTACACGCGCGAGGAGGTCTTCTACTCGCATCGCGGTCGGCACCCCATGCGCATGAAATGCCGCCTGGGTGCGGACCGGAAGGGGCGGATCCGGGCGGTCGACCACGACATCCTGCTGGACGGTGGCGCGTACGCGTCCTTCGGGCTGGTCACCACCTACTACGCCGGGCAGCTCCTGACGGCGCCCTACGCGTTCGGCTCGTACCGCTTCGACTCGACGCGGGTGTACACGAACAAGCCGCCGTGCGGGCCCAAGCGAGGACACGGCAGCGTGCAGCCGCGCTTCGCGTTCGAGGTCCAGCTCGATCGGCTGGCCCGGGAGCTGGAGCTGGACCCCATCGAGCTCCGCCGCCGCAACTTCATGGGGACGGGTCGCACCATCAACGAGCTCCGCGTCCAGTCCAACGGCTTTATGGAGTGTCTGGACGCGGTGGAGAAGGCCAGCGGGTGGAAGGACAAGTTCGGCCGGCTGCCGAGGGGGCGGGGGATCGGCGTGGCCGGCTCGTGCTACATCTCGGGCACCAACTACCCCATCTACCCGAACGACATGCCCCAGTCGGCCGTCCAGATGGCGATCGAGCGGTCGGGCCGGGTCACGGTCTGGAGCGGCGCCAGCGAGATCGGGCAGGGGAGCGACAGCGTGGTCGCCTACATCGCGGCCGAGGAGCTGGGCGTCCCGCTGGACTACGTCCGCGTGATCTCCGCCGACACCGACCATGTCCCCGTCGACCTGGGCGCGTACTCCTCCCGCGAGACCTTCATGGTGGGGAACGCCGCCATCCATGCGGCCCGGCAGCTCCGGGAGAAGGTGACGGGCGCGGTCGCGGAGATGTGGGAGGTCGCGGCCGGACGCGTGGGCCTCGCCGGCGGATGGGCCTTCGACCTCAAGGACACCGCCCGGAAGATGCCGATCTCCGAGGCGTTCAACATCGCCGAGGCGAAGCACGGCACCCTCGGCGCAACCGGCTGGTACGACACGCCCAAGGACGTCCACGGCGAGTACCGGGGCGGCACCATCGGCGCCTCGCCCGCCTACTCCTTCACCGCGCACGTGGCCGAGGTGGAGGTGGACGAGGAGACCGGCGTCGTCGACGTGAAGAACATCTGGATCGCCCACGACTGCGGCCGCGCGCTGAACCCGGTGCTGGTCGAGGGGCAGATGGAGGGCTCCGCCTACATGGGGTTCGCCGAGGCGCTCATGGAGGAGCAGGTCTTCAAGTCGCATATGGAGGGGAAGGCCGGGCTCCACAACGGCCCGTCGCTCCTCGACTACCGGATCCCCACGTCCCTGGACACCCCCGAGCTCGAGTCGCTGATCATCGAGTCCATCGATCCGGAAGGGCCGTACGGCGCGAAGGAGGCCGGCGAGGGGCCGCTCCACCCGTCCATCCCCGCCATCGCCAACGCCATCCACGACGCGGTCGGCATCCGCATGGACTCGCTGCCGTTCTCGCCGCCGCGCGTCTGGAGGGCGCTCCAGGCGGCGAGCGGCAGGATCGTGGAGGACGACGGCTCCCCGGCCACCTCGATGCCGCGCGGCCGCGGCGACTCGCCCACCAGCGCGCGGCCGCTCCCCTACCGGACGCCCGCCGGCCTGTGAGCGCGCCCTGGTGAGCGCCCGCCGATGAACGGAGTCATCATGCGTCATCGTGTCGCCGCCGCCCTCGCGCTCCTCCTGACCGGAGTCGCGCCCGCGCTCTCGGCCCAGGAGCGGGCACCCTCCCGGTTCGCCGAGCTCCATCCGCCGCCGGCGCCCCTGTGGGGCCCGATGCCCAGGCAGGCGCCGAGGCCGGCGCAGGTCGGCCAGGACAGCCCGGGAACGATGGTGGGTTACGCCGTTCTTCTCGGTACGGCCGGATTTTTCGCCGGCGCGCTCGCCGGCTACGCGCTCGAGACGAGCTTCTGTGATCCATGCCACGAGTGGTCCGGCTTCCCCGGGCTCTACCTCGGTGCCGGACTCGGGGAGAGCATCGGTGTCGCGGCCGGCGTACACCTCGGCAACCACAGGCGCGGCTCGCTGCCCCTGGACGCGCTCGCATCGGTCGGGGCCGGGGCCGCCGGCGTAGCAGTTGCAGCCGCCCTCGGCCACTCCGCGCCGCTTTTCTTCACACCGCTCGCGCAGATCATTGCGAGCGCGGCGGTCGAGCGACGGACCGCGCGGCGAAACGATCCCTAGGCAGCTCGGACGGAAATCTGATGAACGTCGACGAAGCGATCCGCCGCAGGGTCTCCGTGAAGGAGTACGAGGCCGCTCCGGTGCCGCGCGAGCAGGTCGAGCGCCTGCTCGACGTCGCGATCCTCGCCCCGAACCACCGCATGACCCAGCCGCTGGAGTTCCGGGTCATGGGCGCGAATGCGAAACGCGCCTACGCGGAAGCGCTGGCGGCGCGGAAGACGGCGAAGATCGACGACGCCGAAACCGCCGCCGCCGTCCGGGAGAAGGTGCTTCGGCGGCATCTCGACGTCCCCTCGATGATCGCGGTGGTCGTGGCCGTGAACGACGATCCGGAGATCCGCGAGGAGGATTACGCCACGGCGTTCATGGCGATCCAGAACCTGTGCTTGTCGGCGGTGGAGATGGGGCTGGGAACCCACATCAAGACGGGGGCGGTGATGAATGAGCCGGCGCTGAGGGAGGCCCTGGATATTCGGGACGGACAGCGCCTCGCCGCCATAGTGTTCCTCGGCGAGCCCGCCGAGATCCCCGACGCCAAACCTCGCGCACCGGCCGCCGAAAAGACGCGCTGGCTCGAATAGCGGCCCGTGCAGCCCTTTACGGCACGCTCGTAGACTCCAGCCCGTGACACTCCATCACGTCTCCGCGCTCCCGAGGGGCCGCCGCGGCAGCGTGACGGTGAACACCGTGCCGCTGCCGACAGTGCTCTCGACCGTGATCCCCCCGCCGAGGAGGGTCACCAGCCGGCGGACCACGCTCAGTCCCAGCCCGGTCCCGCCCCCGTCCGTTTCCTTCCCTCCGGGGACCTGCCAGAAGGGCTGGAAGATCTGCTCCAGGTGCTCGGGCGCGATGCCGACGCCCGTGTCCCGGACCGTGAAGACGACGGTGCCGTCCTCCGCGTCGGCGGTGAGCCTCACCTCGCCCCTCTCGGTGAACTTGATCGCATTGCCGATCAGATTGACCAGGATCTGGCGGAGCTTCCCCGGGTCCGTCCGCATCCCTCCGGTCCGCTCGTCCGTCACGACGGTGAACCGGAGGCCGCGCTCGCTGGCCAGCGGCTCCACGACCTCGGCGACCTCGCGGACCACGTCCGCCGCCGAGACTTCGCGGAGCTGGAGGTCGTCGTGGCCGGCGTCCAGCTTCGCGAACGCGAGCAGCTCCTCGATGAGATAGACCAGATGCCGCGTGGCGGTCCGGATCCGCTCGACCTGATGACGGCTCCCCTCGCTGAGCTCATCGGGGACGCCCATGCACAGCAGGTCCGCGTAGCCCATGATCGCGCTGAGCGGCGTGCGCAGGTCGTGCGAGATCACGGCGAGCAGGTCGGACTTGGCCCGGTTCGCGTCCTGCGCCTCGTGGTAGAGCCGGGCGTTGTCCACGCCGAGCGCGGCGCGGTGGGCCACCTCCTGCGCCAGGACCAGGTCGCCCTCGGTGTAGAGGCGCTCCGGGTCGGACGAGACCAGGGCGAGCCCTCCGACGGCTATCCCCCGGGCGACCAGCGGGACGAGCATGAAGGAGGCGACGCCCAGCTCGGTCATGACCTCGAGGTGGCGCTCGTCGTCGGCGAGGGCGCGGAGCCGATCAGGGCCGATGGTGCGCTCCAGGACCGGCTGGCCGGTCTTCAGGACCTCGAGGATCGGATGAGAGCCGTCGGCGGCGATCCCCTCGTCGCGCAGCTCCCGGATCAGCTCCGCCTTGCCGGGATCGCGATGCGCCACCTCGAAGCGCCCCACCGCCCCGTCCTGCCCCACGACGTAGACGACGGTCCAGTCCGCGAGCTCGGGGACGCAGAGCCGGGCCAGATTGGAGAGGGTGGTGCGGTAGTCCAGCGAGGAGGAGAGCAGGGCGCCGGCATCCGCGATGAACCGGAGCCTGCGGGCGGTCTCCTCCGCGGCGGAGCGCGCGGCCTGCTCCCGGATCAGCCGACGGGCATTCGCCTCGGCGTCCTTGCGGTCGCTGATGTCGCGAAGCGAGGCGATGCAGGCGTTCCGACCCTCCCACTCCGACTCGACCACCCGCATCTCCACGACCCGGGGCGGGCCGCCGTCGCGGGGCAGGTCCAGCTCCGTCGTCTCGCCACTGACCAGCGGAAAGCCGAACGGGCTGGAAATGAGCTGATCCCGCGGCCTTCCGAAGAGCCGCTCCGCGGCGTTGTTGACGAACCGCACCGTACCAGCCGCGGCGTCGACCACGACGATGGCGTCCGCGTTCCGCTCGATGACATCGCGGAAGCGGGCTTCGCTCCGCTCCAGCAGCGCCTGTTGTCGCGCCCGGTCACCGGCTTGCAGGGTTCCACGTTCCATGGCCTCGGTACCGCTTCGTTTTTCGGGGCTTCTACGTAGCCTCAGTGCAAGCGACGTACCGATTTCGGGGGTCGACGCGGGGCGCCGGACGACGAGCCGCGGGACCCCCCGCCGACCTAGATCTGCCCCGCGCGGCGCTCCATGTCACGGTCCACGTTCGTCCACACGCGCTCCACGTCCGCCGGCGAGAGATGGACGGGGGCACCCGCCAGGATCCCGGTGACGTGCCGGAACGGCCGGCCGATGTGCATCCCGCTACCGTCGATGGTGAACTCGCGGATGTCCTTGTCGTGCGTCGATCCCCGCATCTTGAGCACCGTGATGCCGCGCTTCATCTCGCCGTACATCTCGACGTAGCGGAGCAGGATGATGGAGTCGGTGAGGGTGGAGATATGGCCTTCCGTCACCGAGGTCCCGCCCATCAGCGCGGAGGTCGTCGACGTGAGGAGGCCGGTGACCTCC
Source organism: Gemmatimonadota bacterium (assembly GCA_019347975.1). Classification (GTDB taxonomy): domain Bacteria; phylum Gemmatimonadota; class Gemmatimonadetes; order Longimicrobiales; family RSA9; genus JAHWKI01. The sequence goes on along the minus strand of JAHWKI010000043.1, from coordinate 5,842 downwards.
TGGTGCTTGAGGAAGGAGGTCAGGCCGATGACGAATTCGCGGTAGGCCTTGATGGTCCCCATGCGCTCGAGGGCGGACAGGCTGTCCAGCGCGACGCGGTGGGGCTTGAACTCCTCGATGACACGCTTGATCTCGATCAGCCAGTCCTCGAGCCCCGCCACCTCCGGGTATTCGCAGACGACCCGGAGCATTCCGTCCTCCTCCATCTTCTCGAAGTCGAAGCCCCACCCGCTGGCGTTGCGGAACAGCTGGTCCCGGCTCTCCTCGAACGCCAGCAGCAGACCCCGCTCCCCCCGCTCCGCCCCGCCCTGGAGGAACTGCGTCACCGTCAGCGTCTTCCCCGTCCCCGTCGCGCCCGACAGCAGGATCACCGAGTCGCGGAAGAATCCGCCGTCGCACATGCCGTCCAGGTCGTCGTTGCCGGACGAGATCCTCACGTTCGAGGACTTCTGCCGGAGCTGCATCGCCGACAGCGGGATCACGATCATGCCACCCTCGCCGTGGATGGTGAACGGGAACTCGCCTTTCTGGTGATCCGTCCCCCGGAACTTCAGGATCTCGATGGTCCGCCGCCGCTTCTCGGCCTCCAGCACGTTCCGGAGGACCATCACGTTGTCGGCGATGAATTCCTCGATGCCGAAGCGGGCGATCGCCCCGTAGTCTTCCGTACGCTCCGCGGTCAGGATGGCGGTGACGCCAAGGGCCTTGAGCGCGGACGCCAGGCGAAACAGCTCGTGCCGGATGACCGACTGGGCGGAGAACTGAGAGAACACGGCACCGAGCGAGTCCACCGAAACCCGCTTCGCGCCCACCTTTCGGACGGCATTCTCGACCCGCGCGAGGAGCCCGCCCAGGTCGTAGCTCCCGCTCTCGGTGGGCGGCGTATCCGGCGTGGGAGAGGCATCCACGAACGCCAGCTTGCCGTCCGCCTCCATCTGCGCCAGATCCCAACCGAACCCCAGGACGTTCTTCCGGATATCGTCCGGCGACTCCTCGAACGTGACGAAGACGCCGCTCTCGTCGGTGTCCCGGATCCCGGCCGCGAGGAACTGCACGGCGAAAACGGTCTTCCCGCTCCCGGCCGTGCCCGAAACGAGCGTCGTCCGGTTCTTCGGAAGGCCGCCTTCCGCGATCAGGTCGAAGCTGGAGATCCCCGTGGGCAGCTTCTCCACGGCGCTGGATCGGCGTTTTTCATTCATTCTTCGTCTCCCTCGACGTTAAGGCCCGCACGGACGTCCAGTCCGAGCAGCACCTTCTCCTTGTCCGACAGGTCCCCGATCACGCGGCGCAGCGGCGGCGGGAGCGACTTGATGAGGGTGGGCGTCGCCAGAACCTTCTCGTCCTCCGCGAGCTGTGGGTGCTTCAGCACGTCGATGATCTCGAGATCGTAGCGCCCGCCCAGGTCATCCTCACAGATCCGCCGCAGGTTGTCGATGGCGACCGCCGCGCGAGGCGTATGCCCCGTGACGTAGAGCTTCAGGAGGTACTTCGCCATCACGGCTCCTTGGATTGGGGCACGGCAGGGAAATGGCGCCTGGAAATGCAACTTCCGTGCTGCCTGCCCCGCGTCGCGCCGCCTGGTCCGGCAGTGGCCCCGAAGATGCAACGTCGGCAAATGAAAGATCCGCGTGCGCTCACCAGGGCCGTGCGCCCCCTCCGCCCGGAGGTGAACGGGGCGTGGGGACGCTGGCCGGTTACTGTATGAAGACAACCCGATCGCTCGGCAAGCAGCGCCCGGAGGACGGAGCGGAGCTGGAGGCGGCTCGCCGCGAGCTGCGCGTGCTGCAGCAGCGCTTTCGCAGCATCGTCGAGAGAACAGCGGATGGCATCCTGGTGGTCGACGGTGACGGTGTGATCCGGTTCGCCAACGGGGTCGCCGCTCAGCTCTTCGGGGCGGAAGACCTGGTCGGCACCCACTTCGGTACCCCCCTCTCGAGCGACTCTCTCGAGGTCGACATCGTTCGGGGCGGCGGCCCCGCGGTGGCGGAGCTGCGCGTGATGGACACCGAGTGGGAGGGCGAGCCGGCGCGCATCGTGTCCCTTCGCGATGTCACGGACCGAAAGAATGCGGAAGAGCGGGATCGCAGGCTGCTGGCCGAGCAGATCGCCCGCTCCCGGGCGGAGGAGACCGCCCGCAGAGCCTCACTACTTTCCGAAGCGAGCCGCCGCCTCGCCTCCAGCCTCGATCTCGAGGCCACCCTGGGCACGGTGATCTCCCTGGTGGTGGACGAGTTCGCGGACTTCTGCATCCTCGATCTGGTCCTCGGTGACACCGTGAAGCGGCAGGTGGCCGCCGCCGGGAACGATGAGCGGTCCCGTCGCCTCGAGGATGCGGCACGGTTCCCCCTCGACGTCGACGCGGACACGCCACAGGGCCGGGCGTTTCGCGACTGTGAGCCCCTCCACGTCCCGGAGGTCACCGAGGAGTGGCTGAGGAGCGCCACCACGGGCGAGGATCATCTGCGAGCGGCGATGGGGCTGGGGACCCGGTCGCTGGTGTTCGTGCCGATCTACACCGGACGGGACTGCCTCGGAGTCCTCACGGCCGGCCGCTGGGAGGACAGCCCGCCGTTCGACGAGCAGGACTTCCACTTCGCCACCGAGCTGGGCGAGCGTGCAGCGCTCGCGATGGAGAACGCGCGGCTCTACCAGGCGGCGGAGTCCGCCAATCGGGCGAAGACGAACTTCCTGTCGGTGATGTCGCACGAGCTCCGCACCCCGCTTTCGGCCATCATCGGCTACACGGACCTCATGGACCGCGGCATCGTGGGCGAGGTGGGCGAGCAGCAGGCCCGGTTCCTCGGCCGGATCCGCGCCAGCTCGAATCACCTCCTCCAGATCATCGAGGAGATCCTCGCCTTCGCGTCCACGGAGGCGGGCGAGGGAACCGTGGACGCCGAGCCGACCACGATGGACCATGTGATCGACGGCGTCCTCACGGTGGCCGAGCCCCTGGCCCACGACAAGCCGGTCGACTTCATCGTGGAGGTCGACGATCCCGGCCTCCAGCTGGTGACGGACGCCCGGAAGGTCCGCCAGATCCTCCTGAACCTGATCTCCAACGCGTTCAAGTTCACGACCGAGGGGGAGGTCCGCCTGCACGCGGGGTCCGAGGGTAGCCAGGCGGTCTTCGAGGTCAGCGACACCGGCGTCGGCATTCCGGAGGAACGACTGGAGAAGATCTTCGAAAAGTTCTGGCAGGCGGAAGACCCCATGACGCGGCGGGCGGGCGGCACGGGCCTGGGGCTCGCCGTGGCCAGGAGCGTCGCCGAGCTGCTGTCCGGATCCCTGGACGTCCGCAGCATCGAAGGCGAAGGGTCCGTCTTCACGCTCCGGATCCCGCTGGACGCCCGCGCCTGACGCTTTCCCAACGCACCTTCGGCCGCATATCTTGGTGCCCCACAGCTCCCGCGTGATCTTCTGACGACGGAGAACCTTCGATATGCGACTCTCCCGCCTCGCCCTCGTGCTGGCCACCCTCCTGACTCTCGCCGCGTGCGGCGGGGATGAGCCCGAGGAGGCCGAGATCCCGAGGCCCGCGTCCACCCTGCGGCCCAGGGCGGACACCACCATGGGCGACACGACGGCCGCGCGCGCGCCGGGTCAGCCGGGCGCCCAGGCGGGCCGCCCCGGTCAGCCCGGCGGCGAGCCCGGCGCCCAGCCCGGGCGGACGGCGCCGGCCGGCGGCGAGTCGGCACGGGCGGGAGGCGAGGCGGGGCAGCCGTCCGCAAGGGCGGGGCAGCCGTCGGGAGGAGCGACCGCACCGGCCCCGGGGCAGCGGCTCTACACGATCCAGGTGGCGGCCTTCACCAGCCCGGACTCCGCCCGGAAATGGACGGGGCGGCTGAACAGCCTGAGCCTGCCGGTGTGGACGTCGATGGTGGAGCTGGGCGGAACGACGTACTACCGGGTCCGGGTGGGCGCGGTGCCGACGGTGTCGGAGGCGCGGCGGCTCGGCTCCATGCTGTCGCAGCGGTTCGAGTGGCCGGTGTGGGTGGCGCCCGTGACTCCCGCGGACCGGTTGCCGGACGGAGCCGTGGAATCGACGCGGCGGGTTCTGGAGGGCGACTGAGGAAGTCCCTGATCGCGTGCTGAGATGCTGAGACTGCCGGCGTTCGAATACCACCGCCCGCAGACGGTCGAGGAGGCCGCCCGCCTCCTCGACGGCTTCGGGGACCAGGCGCTGGCCATCGCGGGGGGGACCGACGTGGTGCCCAACATGAAGCACGGCCTGTTCGAGCCCGCCCAGGTGATCTCCCTCCGCGGCCTGCCGGAGCTGCGCGGGATCCACGTCCGCGGAGCCGAGCTGGTGCTCGGAGCGGGCGAAACGCTGGCATCCGTCGCCGCCCACCCCATGGTCCGGCTTCACGCCGCGTCGCTGGCCGAGGCGGCAGGTCTCGTGGCCGGGCCGCAGCTCCGGAACATGGGCACGCTCGGCGGGAACGTCTGCCTCGATACCCGCTGCACGTACTACAACCAGACCCGCTTCTGGAGGCAGGCGCTCGGCTACTGCCTCAAGAAGGACGGCGATACGTGCCACGTCACCCGCGTCGGCCGGAAGTGCGTCGCCGCGCATTCGGCCGATACTCCACCCGCCCTCATGACCCTCGGCGCGAGCGCGGACTTCGTCTCCGCCCGCGGGGAACGTTCCATCCCCATCGCCGACCTGTTCATCGCCGACGGCATCTGGAACACCGTCCGCCGCCCGGACGAGATCCTGGTGCGGGTCCGCGTTCCGCTGCCGCCGGAGGGGACCCGCACGGCGTTCAGGAAGGTCCGCCAGCGCAACGCCATCGACTTCCCGCTCCTCAACATGGCGCTGGCCTGCGAGCTGGACCCCGAGGAGAGGGTGCGGTCGATCCGGCTGGTGGTCTCCGCCCTCGGCTCCAGGCCCCGCATGGTGTCGGGACTCGATGAGGTCGCTACGGGGCGGACGCTGAGCGACGAGGTCGTCGAGGCGGTGGCCGGGAAGGCGCACCAGCAATGCCGGCCCCTCACCAACATCATCGTCGATCCGGAGTGGCGCCGGGCCATGGTGCCCGTGCACGTCTCCCGGATGCTCCGCGGCCTCACGACGCCGGCCGCGGCCGCCTAGACGACGAGGAGACGACCGTCTCGGCCCCTACTCCTCCTGATCCTGCAGCGGGATGTCCGTAGGCCGGAGCCGCTCCTTCTCGATGGGCGCGCGTCCGACCTGCACGAGCCGCAGGACCGTCACCAGCACGAGCCCGCCCGCGACGTTCGTGATCACCGCGATTCCCGCGATTCGCGCCCAGTCGCCGTAGTCGAACGGCGCGGCGCCGGTATGGAACGCCACGAACATCTCGAGAGACACCACGATCACGTGGTTGAGGTGCCCGGCCGCCAGCAGAAACGCGACGGACACGACGCTGACCAGTCGGCTGAAATCGGATTCGGCGCCGTTCTCCATCCACGTCATCAGCGTGATGGCGGCGCCACCCATGACCCCGAGGGCCACGGCGCGACCGGTCGACATCTCGGCGAAGATGACCCCGATCTCGATGGCGGTGGCGTGGACGTGCGGAAGCCCCCAGACGATCAGCCAGGCGAACAGCCAGCCCCCCAGGAGGTTCATCACGAGCGTCCCGCTCCAGAGCCGCAGGAGCCGGGGCAGGCCCGCCTTCCGCGCGGCCACCGCCGCCACGGGGACCATGAAGTTCTCGGTGAACAGCTCGCTCTTGCCCAGCGCCAGTGCGATGAACCCGATGGAGAAGGCCATCGCGCCGAGCATGGCCGACCCCGTCGCCTCCTGCACCACCCGGAGGGCGAGCACGCCCATGCTCACGTCCAGCCCGCCCATCAGCCCCGTGGCCAGCAGCAG
>JAHWKI010000236.1 GCA_019347975.1 Gemmatimonadota bacterium | reverse complement strand
TCTTCACCAGCGGCCGCCTCTGGGCCGAGCGCGACGCCGACCTCCGGGCCGACACGAAGCGCCTCGCCCGCGAGCTGCCGGACAACCTGTTCGGCCGCGCGGTGTGGGAAGAAGCATTCGAGCCTGCGACGCGGACGTTCCTGACGACGGCAGAGGCCGTCTACCGAGCCCGCCGCGACGACCCGCTCTTCGACTTCTCCGGCCCGGCAGTCGAGTACGCGAAGGCGGTGGAGACGGAGCTGAACGCGCTGCTGTTCCCGCGGCTGCGGCGTCGCCTGGAAAAGGCCGCGCTTAAGGACCGGGAAACGCGCGTGGACGGTCGGCCGCTGGACCTGGGGAGCCGGGTGGGGCACCAGTCGCTCGGGGCTCTGCTGTATTTGCTGGAGAAGGATGAGGTGGTGGGGCGTGCGCTGGGTGGCGCGTTCTCTCACGAGGAGGCGGGGTGGCTGCGGAGCCGGGCGCCGCTGGAGCTGCGGCCGGTGCTGGAGGTGCGGAACGCGGCGGCGCACGCGGGGGAGGTGGATCGGGAGAAGGCGGCGTGGCTGCGGGAGCGGGTGCTGGGGATTGGGGGGGAGGGGGTGCTCGTTAGAATTGCTCGGGCGAAGGAGCACACCGGTGCCTGAGCGCGAGCCGCGGCGATACCGGGTCTACGTGATCAAGCTTCGCAAGTCCGTTTGGGAGCGGAGCCGGAGGTTTCGCGAAGCCAATCCGCAGTACGAGGTCGGAAGACCGTGCGTCTATGTTGGGAGCACGGGCAGGACGCCCGAGCAGCGTTTCGCCAAACACAAAGCGGGAGGGGTTGGAACGAGTCGCCTGGTGAAACGCTTCGGCAGGGCTCTGTTCCCCTGGGCTTACGAGCGCCTACCATCGTACGAGACGCGGGAGGAGGCCGAGCGGGCGGAAGAGGAGAGGGCGGAGGAGTTGAAGCGTCGCGGCTGGGCCGTTTGGTACAACGCCAGATCCCTGAAGGAGCGCCTCGGGCGCATGAAACAGCGATGAATGCGACCGCTTATTAGCACGCGATCATCCACATCGCGTACCTCGACCGTCGCTACGCGGCGAACAAAAAGGTCGGCTGGATCTATGTGCTGAGGAACCGGAGTTCAAGCGGCCGCTCTTCAAGATCGGCAAGAGCAGCCGCCCGCCTCACCTCCGAGCGGAGGAGCTCACGCGTGCGACGGGAGTGCCCGAGCCGTTCCAGGTGGTCTACTTCGTCCATGTGAGCGACCGTGACGCGGCCGAGCGCGCGGTTCACGACTGGCTTTCTGAACGCCGCGTGCGGTGGAACAAGGAATTCTTCGAGGTGCCGCTCGCGCTGGCGGTGGAGGCGCTCGACGCGGCTGCGCATTACTTCCCGGTCCTTATCGGTTCCAAGCGGAAGCTGATGGCGCTACCGCAGGCCTTTGACACCACGGAAGTGCGGTGCTCTGGCTGCGGCACACGTAACCAGGTGAAGCATCTCGGGGTCGCGGTGAAGGTGCGCTGCCGGAGCTGCGGCGGCGTCCTCTGATCGGAATCCTCGGCATGGCTGCGAAGGAGAGGAGAGCATGCTGGAGTGGCTCGGTTCTGAAGGTGAAAAGATGCGGGTCGCGTTCACCCGAGTTTTCAGGACGCGGCTGCGGCCGTTCGGCAGCCAATCGCTCCAGGTCGGTGGGTTCAGCGACGGACGCGATGGGGTGCAGTGGAACGTCGCGTACGACCCGCGAGATGGCCGCCAGTGGGTCGGCGTGAACCTCGAGGGGCTGCAGTACGACGACTGGCCTGTCGCGCGGCTGATCGAGCGCGAGCTCCGTGACATGGCGCTCCCGCAGGTGGTCCAGGTGCACGCGCCACTCCGGGACGTGATCGTGCTCTGGCAGCGGGACTACTGGCAGGCTACAGCTCGGCCGGAGATCGATGAATGCGACATCCCGCCCACCCCAGAGTACAGGAGACGCGCCACCCAGGCAGTCACGTTGAGCGGAAGCGGCAGCCAGGTGGAAGGCGAAGTGTCCCCCCACCTCATGCTGCGCTGGATGGCTCCGGCGTTCATGGAATGGGAGGAGCTCTTCCGGAAGGGGAAGTCGGTACTGCCGCCGGTTCATGAGTGGGCGAATCGTCGAGCCAGAAAACCCGTCGCATTCTAGTGGTCCGATGAAAGTGATCAAGCAAGGCAGAGAACTGACGACGCTGGATCAATGGCACGCCGCCATGCCGCCGCGCGTCCGCGACCGGCAGTGGAAGGATGGGCGGAGCGCGAAGGAGCTGGCGCGGGCGTGGGTCGGCACAAGCAGCGTCGTTGTTCCCGAGGAGCTGACCCGCCTGCTGGAAACGGACTCGGAGTTCAGCGCGGTCGAGCTCCACGAGGCGATCCCCGAGGCAGAGGTCGCCTTTGGACGAATTCCGCGGTAACACCCGTAACGCCGACCTCCTGATCCTGGGGAGCCGGGCAGGTGAGCCGGTCGTCATCTCCGTGGAGGCGAAGGCGGATGAGAGCTTCGGCCCGACGATTGGCGAGACGCTGGCGGAACGTGAAGCTGTCGAAGGCTCCAACGCCCCGGCGAGGATCCGGCAGCTTTCGGAGGCGGTGTTCGGCGTCGGCCCGGAGCAGATCGCCGAGCTCCGATACCAGCTCCTCCACGCGGTGGCCGGGACGCTGATCGCGGCCGCCGACCGTGGCGCTCGCCGTGCCCTGTTCCTGGTCCACGAGTTCCTCGCCTCGACGGATCATCGCAACGTGGAGCGGAACGGGCGGACCTGCTGGCGTTCCTGCGCCGGCTGGGGTGGAAGGGTGAGTTCGGGGCCGGACGGATCGCCGGGCCCTTCCGGGTGCCAGGCGGCGGACGGGTCCCGACGGGCGTGGAGCTGTTCGTGGGCAAAGTCGAGCGGAGCGCCTGAGTCGTGCCGAGAGGCGGCAACTGGTCACGTGAGGAAGTCGAGGCCACCGCCGCCTCGTACTTCGCCATGCTGGAGCACGGCCTGCGAGGTGAGTCGTTCAACAAGGCCGAGCACAGGAGGGCGCTGCTGCCCCTCCTCGATGGCCAGGCGTTCTCGTTGAGCCCGAGTCAGTTCGTGGCGCGGGTCAACTGAGCGATCGAATGAGTTCCGCGGCGTGACCCATTCCGCCATTGGACCGCCCCGGGAAGTGGCCATGATAACAGGGAAGCCGTTGGCCTGATATGCTACCCTGTGTTATACTATGGCCGAGGATCGCTGGCTGGAATTCGTCTGGCTGCCGGTATTCGAGCGTAGCGCGAGGAAGCTGCTGACGGAGGAGGACAGGCGCGCACTCGAAGCGCTGCTGTGCGAAGATCCGGAAGCCGGCGACGTGATCCGTGGCACCGGCGGGTTCCGAAAGCTGCGCTTTCCGCTGACGGGTCGGGGCAAGCGTGGCGGTGCTCGAGTGATCTACTTCCTCGATGAGCGCTGCGAGCGGGTGTACATGATCCTGGTCTACGCCAAGGGAGTGCGCGAGAACCTCTCGCGGGCGGAGATGAACGAACTGGCGCGGCTGGCCCGTGAGCTGAAGAACGAGGAGTGCTAGATGGCGAGGGAGAAGCGGATGGGGAGGACCAGTCTGGGCGAGCTGATGGTTCAGGGAGCGCGCGAGGCCCTGGCGCACAAGCGGGGAAAGCTCGCCGGGGCTCGGGTCACCCGTGCAAAGGTGACCGCCCGGCGAGTCGACGTGGTCCCGCCGCCCGAATTCGGACAGGAGGATGTGCAGCGCGTCCGGGAGCGACTCGGGCTATCGCAGGCGGTGTTCGCCGACCTGATCGGGGCGAGCGCGTCGACGGTGCGTGCCTGGGAGCGGGGTGCCCGGCAGCCTTCCGACATGGCGCGGCGGCTGCTCGAGCTGGCGGAGCGGCAGCCGGAGATCTTCGACGACGACCTGGTCCCGTCGGATTGACCTGCTGTAAGATACCCGCGCATCCCCTGCCCGGAGGATCCCGCCGAGAAACGCCGAGCGCCCGCCTGTCGGACCCCCACCCTACATTCTCGAGAAACAGCCTCCCTCCAGCCGCGAACGAATGAAAGCCGTCGCCGACCGCCTCTTCTTCTCCGCCACCGACCTCTCCAACTTCCTCGGCTGTCCCGCCCGGACGCGGCTGGACCGGGCGGAGGCGCTGGAGGAGATCGGTCCCGCGCCCGTTTTTCACGATCCCGGGCTTGAGGTCCTGTGGAAGCGGGGCGAGGAGCACGAGCGCGCGTACCTCGAGGGGCTGCGCGCCCGCGGACGCCGCGTTGCCGAAATTCCGCTGCCGTCGCCGGACCTACCGTACGAAGAGAAGTGGCGACGGCATGCGGAGGAAACGCTGCGGGCGATGAAGGCGGGGTACGACGTCGTCTTCCAGGCGGCGCTCACCGACGGCACCTGGGTGGGCCGCGCCGACTTCCTCGTCCGCGTCGAAACGCCCAGCGACCTGGGGCCGTGGTCCTACGAGGTCGTGGACACGAAGCTCGCCCGGGAGGCGAAGGGCGGCGCGCTCCTCCAGGTGCTCCTCTACGCCGACCTCCTCGCCCGCGTCCAGGGGCGCCCGCCGGAGCACGTGGGGATCGCCCTCGGCGGGCCGGAACCGCGGGAGGAGACGTTCCGGGTCGCCGACTACGCGGCGTACTTCCGGTCGGTCCGCGACCGCTTCCTCCGGCACGTCGACGCGGGCGCATCGTCGGAGCTGGCGGTGGCGCCGGAGCCGGTGGAGCACTGCACGCTCTGTGGATGGCAACAGCGCTGCGCCGACGAGCGCCGGGACGTGGACCACCTCGCCCTCGTCGCGGGGATCGGTCGTCGGCAGCGGTCGGCGCTGGTCGCGCACGGTGTCGATACGACGACGGCGCTCGCCGGCCTGTCGCTCCCGCTGGACCCGCCGCTGGAGGGCGTGAGCGCCGTCGCGCTGGAGCGCATCCACGACCAGGCGGCCATCCAGGTGCGCGGCCGTCGCGACGGGAAGCCGGTCCACGAGCTGATCCTGCCGGTGGAGGCGGGGCAAGGGCTCGCCGCGCTCCCGGAGCCCTCGCCCGGCGACCTGTTCTTCGACTTCGAGGGCGACCCGTACGCCCTCACCCACGGGCTCGAGTACCTCTTCGGGTTCACGGACGCGGCCGGGGAGTACACGGGGTGGTGGGCGCTGGACCGGGCGGCGGAGAAGGCGGTGTTCGAGCGGTTCGTGGACCTGGTGATCGAGCGGCTCGAGCGCTGGCCGGAGCTGCACGTCTACCACTTCGGGACCTACGAAGAGACGGCGCTCAAGAAGCTGATGGGGCGCCACGCGACCCGGGAGGGGGAGGTGGACCGGCTGCTCCGGGGCGGCGTGCTGGTGGACCTGCACCGGGTGGTC
>JAHWKI010000235.1:3075-5352 GCA_019347975.1 Gemmatimonadota bacterium | reverse complement strand
CTCTGGCTCGAGGGGCGCCGCCTCGGGGACATGCGCCGCTGGGACGCCGAGAGTCAGCCGGGGACGTATCACCCGCTGGAGCGGGCGAGCGGCGACATCGACCAGGGTTCGCACGTGGTCCGGCAGGACCTCTGCTTCCCGATCCCGCCGTCCGAGCAGGAGACGAACCCGAACGTGCCCCGCGTGTGATAGCGGCCCCGGCCGCGGAGGCCGCGTCATGAGGACCGGCCGGTTCGTCGTCATCGTCATCGCCTTCGGGACCCTGTGCGCGGACGGCCTCGCCGCACAGGGCCCGAAGGACCGCGTCGCCGCCAGCATCGACGGTCAGGCCCCCCGGTACGCGGCCCTCGCGCAGCGCATCTGGGACTACGCCGAGCTGGGCTACCTCGAAGAGCGGAGCTCCGGCGAGCTGCAGGCGGAGCTGCGCGCCGCCGGGTTCAGCGTCGAGCCGGGGGTCGCCGGGATGCCCACGGCGTTCATCGCTAGCTGGGGGCGCGGCGCCCCGGTCGTGGGTGTGCTGGCGGAGTTCGACGCGTTGCCCGGCATCTCCCAGGACCGCGTCCCGGAGCGGCGCCCGCACCCGGAGCTGACGGCGGGCCACGCGTGCGGCCATCACCTGTTCGGCGCCGGCTCCGTCGCGGCGGCCATCGCGGTGAAGCAGTGGCTCGAGGCGAGCGGCACGCCCGGCACCATCCGCCTCTACGGCACGCCGGCCGAGGAGGGCGGCGCCGGCAAGGTCTACATGGTCCGCGAGGGGCTGTTCGGCGATGTCGATGCGATGCTGCACTGGCACCCGGGCGACCGCAACACCGCCGCCCCGTGGAGCACGCTCTCGAACAAGTCCGCGAAGTTCCGCTTCCACGGCGTGTCCGCGCACGCCGCCGGCGCGCCCGAGCAGGGGCGCTCCGCGCTGGACGGGGTCGAGGCCATGAACCACATGGTCAATCTGCTGCGCGAGCACGTGCCGCAGGAGACCCGCATCCACTACGTGATCACCCACGGCGGGAGCGCCCCGAACGTCATCCCCGACTTCGCCGAGGTCTTCTACTACGTCCGCAACCCCGACCCGGAGAAGGTCGTCGAGATCTTCGACCGGGTCGCCAGCGCCGCGGAGGGCGCCGCGCTCGGCACCGGCACCCGCGTGGAATACGAGGTCATCCACGGCCTCTTCGCCATGCTCCCGAACCTCGCCCTCGCCCGCGCCATGCACGCCAACCTCGAGCGCGTCGGGGGCGTCGCCTACGACGCCGAGGAGCGCCGCTTCGCCGAGGCCATTCGCGGCACCCTCGCCGGCCGGCCTCCCCCGGTCGCCGCCGCCGCCACCGTCCAGCCGTTCGCCGAGAGCACCTCGGCCGGAGGCTCCACGGATGTGGCGGACGTCAGCTGGGTCGTGCCGACCGCTGGCCTGGAGACCGCCACCTGGGTGCCCGGCACCCCCGCGCACTCCTGGCAGGCCATCGCGGCCGGCGGCATCACGATCGGCGAGAAGGGCATGATCAACGCGGCGAAGGCGCTCGCCATGACCGCCGTCGACCTCTTCACCGATCCCGAGCTGCTCGCCGCCGCGAAGGCCGAGCAGGCCGAGCGGGTCGGGCCCGGCTTCGTCTACCGGCCGCTGCTCGGCGACCGGCCGCCCCCGCTCGATTACCGGCTCCCGGCCAAGCCGGACTGAAGCAGGAAGAGCCTTTCTCGTTCGGGGTCGGCTGAGTGCGCGAAACTCCCCACATGTCGCGGCTCGGCCGCAGGGATGGGGACTTTCCCTCAACAATTGCCAAGAAGGCCCCGCACCCCTGCTTCGGACGACGAGGCGTCGTGGGTTGTCCGTAGGACGTGCGAAAAAACCAACGCCCCTGCTCAGTGGCCGCGACCCGTGGGGACTTTAAGGCATTCCTCCCGACCCGATCGCCCTCGGATCCCCCCCCCCCGGTGCCCGCGCCGCCGCGGCGGCAGCCGCTCCAGCCCCGGCCCCACACCCCAGGCCCCACACCCCAGGCCCGTTCCAGGACTCGTCTTCGTTGCCATCGTCGTACATGGCGAAATCGCGGTTCACGCCGTCGGGGTTGACGGCGAACTCGAAGCCGCTCCGACGGTCCGCGTAGTAGTCGATGATCACCGTGATCTGGTCCGACGGTCCGCGGACATCCCGACGGGACAGCGCGTGCATGATGCTGTCGGGGTGCGGATCGAACAGGCGGACGAAGACGAAGAGGTTCCGCTCGTCGTAGGCGACCCGGAACTCGGTGCGGAACGACGGCACGGCGTCGGCGCGGGGCCGGA
>JAHWKI010000235.1:0-2975 GCA_019347975.1 Gemmatimonadota bacterium | reverse complement strand
CGAGCGTGGGGGAGCGTGGGGGAGCGTCGCATCGGGTCAACACTGTCCGGGGAAGTAACGCCGTCATCCTGCACACGAGTTCGATGGTGCCCGCGGTGGAAGGTTGTGGCGAGGCCGCGGGGGGGTCGGGAACCAATGGAGGACGCGTCGCGTCATTCCCAATGAAGGGGGCAGGTTGCCGCCTGCCCGATCGTCTCTTTCACGGGGAGGTCCCGATGACGGCGCTCGAGTTGTTTCCCGCACGACGGTATGCGTCGCTGATCGCGGCGGCCGCAGTCCTGCTGTTCGGACCGGCGCTCCTGCATGCCCAGGAGACCGGACCCCAGGGGACCGCGATCGTGAACGGTCTGGACACCGGCCAGCTGAGCGGGCTGATCGGCGCGCTTCGCGAGCACCCGCAGGCCGGTCGCGTGACGTTCTTCTCGAACAGCGAGTGGCAGGACGGGATGCGCGCGTTCACCACGTTCACCGGCTACCGAATCGATGGCGAGATGCACCACGAGCGTGAGCGCCAGTTCGTGCTGCTCGGCGACGAGGGTGTGGAGCTCAGCGGCACGGACGCGGCGCCGGGCGCGGTCGAGGAGCTGATGTACGCGCTGGGCACGTGCATCATCGCGGCAGCAAACGCGAACGCGGCATTGATGGGAGTGGAGCTGACCCGGCTCGAGGTCGGCCTGGAGAGCGACCTGGACCTGCACGGCCTGTTCGCGCTCGACCCGGATGTCCGCCCGGGCATCCTCGACCTGCGTGCCAGGATCACCATCGCCGGCGATGCGGACGAGGAGACGCTGCGCCGGATCGCGATGCTCGGATACCGCTACTCGCCGGTCTCGGAGTCCATCCGGAACGGCGTGCCCGTGCGGCCGGATGTCATCATCGCTGGCGCGAGCGCCGACGCGCGCTGACCGGGCGGACCGATCGGTTGCAGCGGGCCGAGGGCATGGCAGGGCGTTGAATCCGTCACTGCCTGGCGCCAGATTCTCCGGGTGCTACCGGAAATCCTGCGCTACGAGGCACCTGTCGATCCCCTCGACATGGACGCGACGCTGGCCAGGCAGCGGGTCGGGCGCTTCGATCCGACCGGCCGTCGGGCTCCGGGTGCGTTCCTCAAGGTCCATATCGGGCCCGGCGGCCGGCCTGTCGTGTGGCGGCTCACCCGCACCGACAGCGGCATCCGCGTCGAAGCCCAGGGTGCCGAACCCGCCGCCATGCGGACGTTCGTCGCGCAGTTCCCGCCCGCGGACGGCGCCGACGGCTTCCGACCGGATCACCCGGTCCTCCGCCGCCTCGCCCGCCTCCGCGGCCTCCGCCTCCTCCGCTACCCGTGGCCATTCGACGTCGCCGCCGCGGCCGTGCTCCAGCAACGCGTGCGATGGAGGGTCGGATACAGCGACTTCCGGCGGATCGCGCTACGCTGGGGCACGCCTACGCCGGCCGGCACCGCGTTTCCGGGCGCGGAGCGGCTCGCGGCCGTGGCGCCCTACCGTCTGGAAGCCATGGGAATCGACGGAAAGCGGGCGCGGGCCCTCCACGGGCTGGCGCGCGCGCAGGCGCGTCACGGGTTCCTGCAGGCCGACGCATGCCGGGCCGAGGTCGGCTCGCGGCTCCGCCGGATCCGGGGGATCGGCCCGTGGACCGTGGGGATGATCCTCGGCTACGCGTACGGCGAGGCCGATGCCGTCCCCGTCGGTGATCTCCACCTCCCGACCCTCGTCACGTCGGCGCTCGCGGGGGAGAGCGAAGGCACCGACGAGCGGATGCTGGAGCTCCTCGAGCCCTATCGCGGCCACCGCTTCCGCGTGATCCGTCTCCTTCTGTGGGCCGTGCGCCGCGCACCCCATGTGCTGCACCGCTATACGCGCTGATCCTGGTGGCCGCGCGTCCGCTTGCAGTCCGCGGGCGCCGTCTACTCCGCCTGGAGCGCCACGGCCGGCAGGATCACCGCGCCGCGGCCGGCCATGAACTCGCCCCGGACGGCCGCGTCCGCCAGCCACGCCACGACCAGTCCGACCGCGATTCCGATGGCAAGCCGCCACGCCACACCCGAGAGGATGCTGCCGAGGATCCGCTCCGGCCGGCCGCCCAGCGCCGAGCGGATCCCGATTTCCCGCCTGCGGCGGGTGACGGTGAAGAAGACCAGCGCATAGAGTCCCGCCACGGCCAGGAGCAGGATGGAGCCTGCCAGGCCGGCGATTACCAGCGCCAGCATGCGCGCCGATGCCTCGCCCTCCCCGATCCGCGCGCCCAGCGGGAAGCTCTCCACGCGGAGCAGCGGGTCGATGCCGGCGGCCATCTCGGCGAGGCGTCGCTCGAAGCGTTCGGGCGGCGTGCCCCGGACGCGGATCCCGAGCGTGACGGGGGTGGCCAGCACGGTGGGCAGCGCCTGATAGACCTTGGGCTCGGGAGGGTAGGGGCTGACCGCCTTCGGGAAGTCCTGGACGACCGGAAGAGGCGTCTCACCCCCTGTCCTCGCCGCCCGGCGCCTGGCCGCCGTGTGTCGCGATCCGGTAGACGCCGTACGACATGACGGGCACCACGTAGACGGCGAGGAACCCCCAGGCGATGGTGCCGTACCCGCGCGCGATGAGCGCGATGAGGCCGAACGAGCCCAGCGCCAGGCTGAGCGCGATGCCCACCACCGCGATGGCGGCCCGGGCCGGCTTCCCCATGGCCAGGCCGCGCGACTCGATCAGGTACGCGTCGATGCGCTCGTTGATCCCCTGGATGAACCCGGCGCCCGTCTCGATGAAGGTGCCGAACAGACCGACGACGTAGAGCGCCAGGAGCGGCCCCAGCCCCAGCTCCCCGATCATGACGTAGACTGGCAGCGTCTGCTCGACGATCCCGGGGTAGCCGGCGACGAAGGTGATGTGGAAGAGGAGGGCGGGGGTGATACAGATCAGCGCGGCCACCGCGCCCGCCCCGAATGCCTCCCGCCGCGTCTCGATGTCGCGCACGGCGAACAGGATCGCCGG
>JAHWKI010000234.1 GCA_019347975.1 Gemmatimonadota bacterium | reverse complement strand
TTCACGCTGAACGTGCTGACGCTCATGGGGATCGCCATGGGGTTCGGGCTGATCGTGGACAACGCGATCGTCGTGCTGGAGAACGTCTACCGGCGCCGTCGGATGGGCGATTCGCCCGCCGTGGCCTCGGAGCGGGGAGCGTGGGAGGTGGTCCTGCCGATCCTGGCGGCCACCCTCACCACGGTGGTGGTGCTGATCCCGTTCGTGTACCTGCAGGGCGAGCTCCAGGTCTACTACGTCCCGCTGGCCGTGGTCGTCGGGTTCAGCCTCCTGGCCAGCCTGTTCGTGGCCTTCAGCTTCATCCCCGGGGTGGCGAGCCGCATCCTGGGGACCGTGAAGGCGGACGCGTCCGGACGGTCGCTCCCGCAGTTCGCGCGGGCGTACGCGGAACGGGTGGTGGAGCGCTGGGAGGCCGTCGAGGAGAAGCGCGTGGCGCGGCGGACCACGTGGGGGCCGCGACTCCGCCGCGCGGCCCACCTGCTGCCCCGGCCGTGGCTGTGGCGCTGGAGGGCGCTGCTTCCCTGGCGGCTCGCGCCGCCCGCGTGGCAGAAGGGGCTCATCGCGGCCCGGCGGCTCGCCGCGGCCGCCCGGAACGTCGGCGGCGGCCCCGCGGGCACCGCCCCTGCGCCCCTGCCATCCGCCGCGCCCGCGGTGCTGCCCGCCTGGTACATCCGCGTGTACGCCGGACTGATCGGCTTCACTCTGCGCCACCCGGTCTTCACGGTCGTGCTGGCGCTGGCGATGCTGGGCGGCTCCTACCACCTGTTCGACAAGTACGTGCAGCGGGGCGTGCTGTGGGGGAACTGGTGGGGCCAGGACAACTACATCGACATCCGGGTCCAGATGCCGCGGGGGGAGGAGATCGAGCGGGTCGACAACCTGACCCGGTTCTTCGAGGAGCGGCTGAAGCAGATCCCGGAGGTGGAGCGGTTCGTCACCCGCGTGGAGCCGTCGTTCAGCCGCACCCGGGTGGAGTTCCCGGACTCCATCGAGCTGACGAACATCCCCGTGAACATCAAGGAGCAGCTGGTGGCGTACAGCCACCAGTTCGGCGGGATGGACGTGCGGGTGTACGGGTACGGCCCATCGTTCTACGGCGGCGGATCCAGCCCGCCGAACTACTCGATCCAGATCTACGGCTACAACTACGAGAAGGTGCGCGAGATCGCCGAGGACCTGGGCCAGCGGCTGACGCGGTTCAGCCGGATCCGGGAGGTGGACACCAACTCGGCGGGGCGGTGGAACCGGGACAAGGAGACGGAGCTGGTGCTCTCGCTGGACCGGCGGAAGCTGGCGCTGCACGATCTGACGGCGCGGGACGTCGTCTGGCAGGTGGCCGCCGCCACGCGGAGCAGCGCCGGCGGGGACCCGGTCCGGATCGGCGGCGAGGAGCTCCAGTTCGCCGTGAAGCTGGCGGGCAACCGTGAGCTGGACCTGCTGCAGCTCCAGAACCTGGGGATCCCCTCCTCGACGGGCGGGACGGTCCGGCTCGGGGACGTCGCCCGGCTGGACGAGCGGAACGTGCTGAGCCGCATCGAGCGCGAGGACCAGCGCTACCGCCGGTTCGTTTCATACGAGTTCCGCGGCCCGACGAAGCTGGGCGACATGGTCCGGGACGTCGTCGTCGCGAATACGTACCTGCCGCCCGGCTACGAGCTGGAGACGAGCGAGACGTGGCGGTGGGCTGTCGCGGAGCAGCGGCAGATCTTCGGCGTTCTGGCGCTGTCGGTGCTGCTGGTCTTCATGGTCACGGCCGCGCTGTTCGAGTCCGTGCGCCAGCCGCTCACGGTGCTGCTCGCCGTGCCCATGGCCCTGATCGGCGTCTTCATGATCTTCTTCTACACCGGGGCGAGCTTCACCCGCGAGGCGTACGTCGGCGTGATCATGATGGGCGGGATCGTGGTGAACAACGCGATCCTCCTGGTGGACCACGTGAACCACCTGAGACGCGCCGAGGGGATGGCGCTGGAGGCCGCGACGCTGCGCGGCACGCTGGAGCGGGTGCGGCCGATCCTCATGACCAGCGCCACCACGATCCTGGGGCTCCTCCCGCTCGTCCTCTTCAGCGAGTCGGCCAACGAGAACATCTGGAACGCGCTGGCCTACGCGCTGATCGGCGGCCTGGCGAGCTCGACGCTCCTCGTCCTGACGGTCACGCCCGCTCTCTACCTGATGTTCGAGCGCGGCCCCGAGCGGCGCCGGCTGGCGCGGATGGAGCGGGAGTCGGGGCTGGTCCGCGAGCCCGCGCGGGTCCTTCCGCCGCTCCCGGGGGCTCCCGGACTCTCCACCACGTGACGTGAGGCCGTGAAGGTGCGCGCTCAGCCCGCCCGGGCCGGCCTCCTGCTGCTCGCCTGCGGAACCGCTGCGGTACTCGGCGCGTGCTCCGATGATTCCGCTGTCCCGCCATCCGGGGTTCGGACGACGATCGACTCCACCGGCGCGGTGCTCCGCGTCCACAATGCGGGATCGGCGCCCGTCCTCTCCCTGGAGCCGGTCTTCGCGGTCGGTGAGCAGGGCGGGCTCGAAGGCGGCTCGGCGGAGGAGTTCGGGCGGGTCCAGTCGGTTCTCCTGGGACCGGACGGCGAGCTCTACGTCGGCGACGGCCACGCGGCGCAGATCACGGTCTTCGATTCCACCGGGGCGCTCCAGCGGGTCATGGGCCGCCGCGGCGCGGGGCCCGGCGAGATCGAGCGCCTATGGGACATGGCGTGGATCGGCGACACGCTGGTGGTGATGGATTCCGAGAACGGGCGCCTGACAAAGCTCGGGCGGGAGGGGGAGTACGCCGGCGAGTGGCCGTTTCTCCGCGCCTCCGGGCTCGGCGTGCGTCTCCACAACGCGGGGCTCGACGAGCTGTATTCCTTCGCGATCCGCCTGAGCCGTGAGGCGGGCGGGGGCGGCAGCACGGAGAGCGCCTGGGCGCGCTTCGGGCGGGCGGGGGCGATCGATACGATCCCCCGGTCGCTGCCCCGCCGGACCGCACCCGAGGGCAGCTACGAGATGTGCCGGGGCGACGGTCTGTCGGTCTACCAGAACCCTCTCGGCGAGACCACGCTGGTGCGCCCGGCGCCGGGCGGCGTGCAGGCGCTGGCCAGCACGTCGTCCTACCGGGTCGCGTTCGTGGGCGCGAAGGGCGATACCGTCCGCACGCTGAGCCGCGATGTCTCTCCGCCACCCCTGTCCGACGAGGAGTGGCGGTCCGTCGCGGCCGCGCACGGGGAGTGGAAGGAGGTGTGGAAGGGCGCGCAGTGCGAGGGCTCCGTCACGCGCCCCGCCCACAAGCCGCTACTCCTCGGCCTGCACTATGACGACGCCGGTCGCCTGATCATCGAGTACGAGGGCGAGGACGGGCCGATCCTCGATCTGTACGACGAGGACGGACGATGGACGGGGCAGGTGCCCTTCCTGGAGCGCCATCGATCGGTGGATCCCGCGTTCCGGAACGGCCGGGTGGCCGTGGTCCGGCTGGACAGCCTGGACGTTCCGCGGGTGGAAGTCTTCAGGATCGCGGAGCCCGCCGGTTAGCCGCGCCGCGGTGTGGCGGACCTCCCCACGACCTGACTCCCGGAGGCCCTGTATGCGGGCCCCCTCTACCACAGCCTTCCTGCTTTTCTTCCTGGCCGCCGGGGCGCCCGCGCAGGAGGTCCCCCGCTGGACCGTCGAGCCCTCGCGGAGGATCGGGGTGGCTCTGGGCGACCCCGACTACGAGCTCGACGAAGTCATGGGGGCCGTTCGCCTGCGTGATGGAAGCATCGTGGTGGGCGAGATGCGGTCCCAGGAGATCCGGTTCTTCGCGCCTGATGGAAGCCTGGCGCGGCGCCAGGGGAGGGACGGCGAAGGCCCCGGCGAGTACCGGCAGGTGCGCTTCCTCCTCACCTGCGGCAACGACCGGATCTGGGTCTACGACACCGCGCTCCGACGCCTCACCGTTCTGGGGCCCGATGGCGCCGTTCACGCGATCCACCCGGGCCCAGCGCCCGACGGCACCTCCGGACCCTACGACCTCGAGTGCGACGACCGCGGCCGATTCATCGCCGCCAGCTGGGCACAGGGGGCACACGAGGCGATCATGAGTGGCCGGAGCGGCCCCTTCCGGGGGACCCAGCTCGTCGTGCTGACGGACGGGACGGGGACCGTCCGGGACACGGTGGGCGTGTTCCCCAGCGGTGAGCGCTACCTGTTCCTCCGTCCCGACGGGTCTCCGGGCGGGACGGGGCCGCGGCAGCTGGGGCCGGAGACCCACGTCGCGATCGGGCGGGGCCGGGCCTTCGTGGGCGACGCGGCGACCCCCCGGGTCTACGTGTACGAGGGGCGGAGCCTCGATACGGTCCCACTCCCGCTGGAGGCACCGGAGGTGTCTCCCGGCGACCTGGACCGCCTGCTCGCCGCACGGCTCGCGGAAGCTTCGGACGAGGCCGCCCGGCGTCGCATACGGCAGTGGCATGCGGAGTACGACTACCCGGATCGGTACCCGCACTACTCCGACCTGAAGGTGGACCAGGCGGGGCTGCTCTGGATTCGCGAGTACCCGCGGCCGGGCGAGGTCGAGGTGGACTGGCTGGTGGTGCATCCGGCCGGCCAACCGGTCGCCCGGGTCCGCCTCCCGGTCGGCCTCCAGGTCACGCAGGTCGGCGGCGACTACGTGCTCGGCATCTTCGAGGTGGAGGCGGTACAGGTGATCCAGGAGTACCGGCTGCTGAGGCGCTGAGCCACCGCCGCCGGTGCATCGGGCGCCGCGCCCTCCTATCTTCAGCCGCACATGTCCGATTCTCAAACCACACTCCGGTCCGCCCGCGAGGCGACGATCGATGCGCTCTGTCAGCGGTTCGCCGCGGACGAGCTGTCCATGGGGGAGCTGGACCGCCGCCTCGCCACGGCGCGCGCCGCAACGACGCACGAGGAGCTCCGGTCGCTCCTCGCCGACCTCGCCGTACCGGCCGCAGCGCCGCCCGTCCTCCGCCGCGGTCGGTCCGCGACGGCGGCCGCGGATGCGACGCGGGTCGGAGCTCCGCGGCCCCGGGATCCCGCCGGGGTTCGCCGCGGCAGCCACCTGGCGTTCGCCGTGATGGGGGGCACCCGCCGCGCCGGCAAATGGGAGCCGCCGGGCAGCATGCTGGCGATCGCGCTGATGGGCGGCGTGGAGCTGGATTTCCGCGAGGCCGCCCTGGGTCCCGGCGTGACGGAGATCAACGTGTTCGCGTTCTGGGGCGGTATCGAGATCACCGTTCCCCCGAACGTCCACGTGGACACGCACGGCATGGCGATCATGGGGGGATTCGCCCAGGCGGCGGACCAGGAGACCCGGGCGCCGGAGGGTGCCCCGACCATCCGGATCAACGGGCTCGCCATCATGGC
>JAHWKI010000233.1 GCA_019347975.1 Gemmatimonadota bacterium | reverse complement strand
GCGGTGCAGTCCATCGTCGACCAGGTGCTGAACAACGAGACGTCGATCATGGGGATGACCGCCCTCCGGGAGTACGACGACTACACGTTCACCCACTGCGTGAACGTCTGCATCTTCAGCGTGGTGCTGGGGCAGAAGCTGGGGCTCAACAAGCTGCAGCTCTACGAGCTCGGTCTGGGGGCGCTGTTCCACGATCTCGGCAAGATGCGGATCGATCCCGAGATCACGAACAAGACGGAAGCGCTGTCGGACGAGGAATTCGCCCAGATGAAGGAGCACACCACGGAGGGGCTCCTGGCGCTGTTCAACATGCACGGCTTCGGGGAGGTGCCGTTCCGGGCCATGCTGATGGCGTACGAGCACCACATGAAGATCGACCTCACCGGCTATCCGCGGAACCGCCGGCTTCGGCGGCCGACGCTGTTCAGCCGGATCGTCGCCGTCGCGGACGGCTTCGATGCCGCCACCACGCAGCGCGTCTACATGGACCGCGCGTGGCGGCCGGAGGAAGCGCTGAAGGAGATGCGCGACAACCCGAAGCGCGGCTACGACCCGCTCCTGGTGAAGGCCCTGATCAACGTGACGGGGATCTTCCCCATCGGGACGCTGGTCATCCTGGATACCCACGAGATGGCGGTGGTCACCGCGCCGAACCCCGATGCCTCCAGGATGAACCAGCCGATCGTGAAGATCATCTATGACGAGGTCGGCCGCCCGGTCGCCGAGCCGTTCCTGGTGAAGCTGGGCGAGGAGGACGCCCAGACCGGGCAGCGGGCCCGGTCCATCATCAAGACCACGAGACCCGACCGGTACGGCATCGACATTGGCGCATACTTCATCTGAGACCCGGCTGCGGGCGCGGCTGGACGCGCGTCGCGCCGCGGGCCGGCCGCTTCTCGTCCCCTACCTGACGGCCGGCTTCCCCGACGCCGTAGCGACCCCGCGGCTGATGGCCGCGCTCGCGGCGGCGGGGGCGGACGTGATCGAGCTGGGCGTCCCCTTCAGCGACCCTCTGGCGGACGGCCCCACCATCCAGGGCTCGTCCCAGGCCTCGCTGGACGCCGGCGGCTCCCTGGACGCGACCCTCGCCTCGCTCCGCGCGTTCAGGCGCGGCGACGCCGACACGCCGGTGGTGCTGTTCACCTATCTGAACCCCGTCGTCCGCCGCGGCGTCGAGCGGTTCCTGGATGATGCGCTCGAGGCCGGCGCGGACGGCGTCCTCCTGACCGACCTCCCGCTGGGTGAGGACCCGGATCTCGAAGCGGCGTTCGAGTCATCGCCGCTGGACCTGGTCCGGCTGATCGCGCCCACCACGCCGCCGGAGCGGGCGCTCCGGATCGCGGCCCGCGCGCAGGGGTTCGTCTACTACATCTCGCGGACCGGGGTGACCGGCGCGCGGAGCGGGCTGCGGCAGGAGCTCGCGGCCGAGGTCTCCGCTCTGCGCGCGGTGGCCGGTGTGCCCGTGGTCGTCGGCTTCGGCATCAGCACGCCCGCCCAGGCCGCGGAGGTAGCGGGGCTCGCCGACGGCGTCGTGGTCGGCAGCGCGCTGATCGATGCGATCCGCGACCGGGGCGAAGCGGCGGCGGGGGCGTTCATCGCCGAGCTCCGCGAGGCGCTCGACCGGGCGCCGGGAGCCGGCCGGGCCGGCTGATCCCGCACCCCGACCAGCGGATCCACGTCAGCTCTCCGGCTCGCCCAGCCGACCCGGTAGCGCGGGGTCCGGCTCCACGAACAGCGTCTGGACACGCTCGGGGAGCACCGCCCCCGGCGGCGCCTTCCGCGGCTTACGCACGTACTTCCGACGTGTCCAGTCCACGGGCACGGTGCCGGACGAGCGGGCGCGGCTGTTGAGCGCGGCCATCACGGCCGCCTCCACCAGGTCGCGCTTCGGCGGGTTCTGCTCCCGATCCGTCCAGCGGAGGATCACGTGGGCGCCCGCCACATCCCTCGCGTGGAGCCAGACGTCCTCGGGCGACGAGTGGTGGAACGTCAGCTCGTCGTTCCCCCGGCCGCTCCGTCCGACGCGGATCTCGAGCCCGCCCGAGCTCCGGAACGCCCGGTAGGGGAGCCGCTCCGCGTCATCGGACGACGGCCCCGCCGCCGGCCGCACCTCCTTCACCCACCGGTCCACCTCGGCCGGGTCCGCGTCCCCGCGGTCCAGGGCCTGGAGGAGCGCGTCCAGCCGGTTCCGCTCCGCCACCGCCTCGCGGACCCGGGACGGAAGGCGCTCCCCCGCCCGCTGCCGCCGCCGGGCGCGGTCGTACAGGTCCTCGGCGTTCTCCACCGCCGTGCGCGTCGGGTCCAGTGGCACCCTGACCACACCGCCCTCGAAGTCGTCCAGCTCCGCCTCGCTCGCCCCCTTCTCGACGTTGTGGAGGTGCGCCATCAGGAGGTCCGCACGACGTCGCAGGGAGGCGGCCTTCCCCGGCGCGGCCTCCACCTCCGCGTGGAGCCGCTCCGCGCGGCGCGCCGCATCGTCGCGCCGGGACTCGAGGGCCTGCCGCACCTCCGGCGCCAGACCGGGCGGCGCTTCGATCGCCGCGATCGCCTCCATCCCGGCCAGGAGCGAGAGGACCGGGCGGTCCTCCACACCGGGGAGCGGGAGCGGGTAGAGCGTCGGACGGTCCAGCTCGATGATCCGCGGGTGCGGGTCGGGAAGCGACGCGAGACCGACGTAGCGCTCGTGGGCGGACACCAGGAGATCGTCCCCGGCGGGCCCGGGTGACCCGGAGCGCTCTTCTCCGGCGGGCCCCAGGATCGACCACGAGTTCAGCGGGCTCGCCCACGCCGCCCCGCGCACCAGCGCGCTCTTCCGCTTCGCCGGAGGCACGTCCGCGAGCAGGTCGCGAAACGTTTCCAGCGCGAGCGGGCTCCCGATCCCGGCACGGGGCTCGTGGCCCGAGGGCGGCTCGTACGACGCGCCACGGCGGAGCATCCGACCCCCGGCCTCCCGCGCCCACAGCACGGCCATGATCCGGCCGTCGGGATCCAGCGCGGCCATGTTCCACTGGTTCGTCATCAGCTCGACCACGAGCCGCGCGGCCCGGTCGGCGCCGCCCGCATCCACGCGGATCTCCAGGATCCGCTCGTCGGCGAGCGCCGAGACGGAGCGCACCCGTGCCTTCCGCTGCATCCGCACTTCCCGGCCGCCCCACCCCTCCGCCGCCGCGGAAGCGGCCGCCTCCGGTCCCGCGCCCGCCGCCGCCGGCCCGGGCGTTACGCGGATCCACCCGCGCGTCGGATGGAGCTCCCAGAGCAGCGTCTCGCTGTCGAGCTCGAGCACCACCCGCCGCTGCTCGCCATCGAACCGCAGGCCCTGGACGCGGCGGCCGGACAGCCGCTCGTGAAGCTCCCGGGCGAGGTAGTGGACCAGCACCGAGTCGTACCGGATGGCGTTTGACACGTCCTGAAATTGCCTCTAGCTTCGACGCCGCGTCAAACACCAGCCGTATCCGGATTTCGGGCGGAGGCCGGGTCATGAGCACCCACGGGTCGGGCCGCAGGCGGACCACCATCCGGCGCCTGCTCGAGATGAAGCAGACGGGCGAGAAGATCGTCGCCCTCACCGCCTACGACATCCTCTTCGCCCGGATCGTCGACGACATCGGCGTCGACATCGTTCTCGTGGGCGACTCCCTGGGGCAGGTCGTGCTCGGTCACGACAGCACCCTCTCCGTCACGCTCGACGACATGATCCACCACGCCCGCGCCGTCCGCCGGGGCGTCAAGCAGGCGCTCCTCGTCGTCGACATGCCGTTCCTCAGCTTCCAGGTCTCCCCCGCGGACACGCTCCGGAACGCCGGCCGTGTCCTGGCCGAGACCGGCGCCGAGGCCGTCAAGATCGAGGGCGGGTCCGAACGCATGGCCGACCACGTCGCCCGCCTCGTGGAGGCCGGCATCCCCGTCATGGGACACGTGGGGCTCACTCCCCAGTCGGTCCACGCCCTCGGCGGTTACCGGGTTCAGGGGCGCGACGGCGACAACGCCGAGCGCATCCGCGTCGAGGCCACCCGCCTCGCCGACGCCGGCTGCTTCGCCACCGTCCTCGAGCTCGTCCCGGCCACACTGGCGGCCGACATCACCCGCGCCTCCCCCGTCCCCACCATCGGCATCGGCGCCGGCCCCGACTGCGATGGACAGGTCCTGGTCCTCTACGACGCCCTGGGCCTCAACGACGAGTTCACCCCCAAGTTCCTCCGCCGGTTCGCCGATCTGGCCGGTGAGGCGAGGAAGGGCGTCGCCGACTATGTGGCCTCCGTCCGCCACGGCGACTATCCCGGTCCCGAGCACAGCCACGATTGAAGACGGTCCGCACGATAGCCGAGCTCCGCGGCCACCTGGCCGGCGCCCGGGAAGAGGGGAAGGATGTCGCGTTCGTCGCCACCATGGGCTCCCTGCACGCGGGGCACCTCGCCCTGGTCGACGAGGCGAAGGCCCGAGGCGGCCTCGTGGTCCTCTCCATCTTCGTCAACCCCCTCCAGTTCGGCCCTGGCGAGGACTACGACGCCTATCCCCGGCAGGAGGCCACGGATGCGGGGCTCGCCGAAGAGCGCGGCGTGGACGTCCTCTTCGCGCCCACGGTGGCCGAGGTCTACCCGGACGGTGAGCTCGGCGTCCGGGTGGTGCCGAAGAAGCTGGTGGATCGCCTCTGCGGCCTCAGCCGGCCGGGCCATTTCGAGGGCGTGCTTACCGTGGTGGCGAAGCTGTTCGGGATGGTGGGACCGGATGTCGCCGTCTTCGGTCAGAAGGACTGGCAGCAGCTCACCCTGATCCGCCGCATGGTGAAGGACCTGAACATGCCGGTGGAGATCGTCGTCGCCCCCATCGTGCGAGAGGAGGACGGCCTGGCCCTGAGCTCACGGAACGCGTACCTGACGCCGCCGCAGCGGGAGCGGGCGCTCACCCTCTCCCGGGGGCTGTTCGCCGCGAAAGACGCCTTCGACCAGGGCGTGACGGACGCCGAGCGGATCAAGGCCAAGGCCCGGGGAACCATGCGCGGCTCGGACGTGGAGCCGGAGTACATCGAGCTGGTGGACCCCGACACCCTGGACCCTCTCCAGGAGGCCGTGCCCGGCGCCGTGCTCGCGATCGCCGCCCGGATCGGCGAGACCCGGCTGATCGACAACCTGATCCTGGGCTCGCCGTAGGGTCTGAGCGCGACCCGCCTTACCGCGACGCCGCGGATGCCGTAAAATGGTTCAATGCATCCACTTCTGAACGCCGCTGCCGAGGGCGAGCTGCCGGACTGGTCCCGGGCCGGAGAGGCGCGCCGCGGCCATGTCGCCCGTGTCTCGGAGCTGATGGGGCGCTGGGCGGACGAGCTCGGGCTGGGAGCGCACGAGCGCGGCCGATGGAGGGCGGCCGGTCTGCTG
>JAHWKI010000232.1 GCA_019347975.1 Gemmatimonadota bacterium | reverse complement strand
AAAAGACGCTGCAGGTCCCCGAGCTCATGGAGCGCCTCGAGTACGGCCCCGCGCCGGAGGCCTCGTCGGAAGTCCGGAGCTGGCTGGAGGAGAACGGCCCCTTCGGACACTTCATCGGCGGGCGCTGGGTCGAGCCCTCCGCCGGCGACCGGTTCGACGTCCACGATCCCGCGACCGGCAGGGTCCTCACGCAGGTCGCCCAGGGCTCCGATGACGACGTCGACGCGGCCGTCCGCGCGGCCCGCGCCGCTTTCCCGGTCTGGTCCGCCCTCGATGGCCACGCCCGGGCCCGCTATCTCTACGCCCTCGCCCGCCAGGTCCAGCGCCATACCCGGTTCCTGGCCGTCCTCGAGTCGCTGGACAACGGCAAGCCCATCCGCGAGTCCCGCGACATCGACGTCCCTCTGGTCGCCCGCCACTTCTATCACCACGCCGGCTGGGCCCAGCTCATGGACTCCGATCCCGAGCTGCGGGAGCAGCGGCCGCTCGGCGTCTGCGGCCAGATCATCCCGTGGAACTTCCCGCTCCTCATGCTCGCCTGGAAGATCGCCCCGGCCCTCGCCGCCGGGAACACCGTGGTCCTCAAGCCGGCCGAGTACACGCCCCTCACCGCGCTCCGCTTCGCCAGCCTCGTCCAGGGCGCCGGGCTGCCGCCGGGGGTGGTCAACATCGTCACGGGCGACGGGCGCACGGGCGCGGCCATCGTCCGCCACCCGGATGTCGACAAGATCGCGTTCACCGGCAGCACGGAGGTGGGCCGGATCATCCGCCGCGAGACGGCGGGCACGGGGAAGCACCTCTCGCTGGAGCTGGGAGGGAAGTCGCCCTTCGTCGTCTACGACGACGCGGACCTGGACAGCGTGGTCGAGGGCGTGGTGGACGCCATCTGGTTCAATCAGGGCCAGGTCTGCTGCGCGGGCTCGCGCATCCTGGTGCAGGAGGGCGTGGCCGAGCGGCTGGTCCACAAGCTCCGGCAGCGCATGGAGAAGCTCCGGGTGGGCGACCCGCTGGACAAGGGCGTGGACATCGGGGCGATCGTCGCGCCCGTCCAGCTCGAGCGCATCACGAGCCTGGTCGAGCAGGGGCGGGGAGAGGGCGCCGAGGTCTGGCAGCCTTCCTGGAGCTGCCCCGAGGAGGGCTGGTTCTATCCGCCGACGCTGATCACGAACGTCTCCCCGGCCGCCACCGTCTCGCAGGTGGAGATCTTCGGCCCGGTCGTCGTGCTGATGACCTTCCGGACCCCGGCCGAGTCCGTGGAGCTCGCCAACAACACGCCCTACGGGCTGGCCGCCAGCGTCTGGACCGAGAACGTGAACCTCGCCCTCGACGTCGCGCCGAAGATCAAGGCCGGCACGGTCTGGGTGAACTCCACCAACCTGTTCGACGCCGCCTCCGGCTTCGGCGGCTACAAGGAGAGCGGCTTCGGGCGGGAAGGCGGCAAGGAGGGCCTCTGGCAGTACCTCCAGCCCGCCTGGGAGGAGAACGTCCGGAACGTGGCGGCGGCGAATGAGAGAGAAGCGCCCCCGAACGAGAACGGCGGGGCCTCGAAGTCGGAGTCGGAGTCGGAGTCGGAGGACGCGCCCCTCGCGTTCGGTGGCGCACCACCGATCGACCGCACTCCCAAGCTCTACATCGGCGGGAAGCAGGTCCGGCCGGACAGTGGCTACGCCACCCCTGTGAGCGGCGCGGATGGTCGCGTGCTCGCCGAGGTCGGGACCGGGAACCGCAAGGACGTCCGGAACGCCGTGGAAGCGGCCCAGAAGGCGCTGAACGGGTGGTCGCGGGCCACGGCCCACAACCGGGCGCAGGTCCTCTACTACCTCGCCGAGAACCTCGCCGCCCGTGAGGAGGAGTTCGCCCGCCGCCTGCGCGACCTGACCGGCGCCTCGGAGGCCGACGCGCGCAGGGAGGTGGAGCTCTCGATCCGCCGCCTGTTCGTCTACGGCGCCTGGGCCGACAAGTGGGATGGCGCCGTCCACCACACGCCCTTCCGCAACGTCACGCTGGCCATGCCGGAGGCGATCGGTGTGTTCGGCGTGATCTGCCCCGAGGAGTGGCCGCTGCTCGGCTTCATCTCGACCGTGCTTCCGCTCGTGGCCATGGGCAACACGGTCGTGGCGGTGCCGTCGGAGAGCGCCCCTCTGGCGGCCACGGACCTCTACCAGGTGCTCGACACGTCCGACGTCCCCGCCGGGGTGATCAACATCGTCACCGGGCCCCGCGAGCCCCTCGTGGAGACCCTCGCCGGCCATTATGACGTCGATGGCCTGTGGTATTTCGGGCCCCACTCCGGCGCCGCCGCGGTGGAGCGGCTGTCGGCGGAGAACATGAAGCGCACGTGGGTCGGCCACGGCGGCGTCCGGGACTGGGCCGACCCGGCGCGTGGAGAGGGGCCCGAGTTCCTCCGCCGGGCGACCCAGGTGAAGAACATCTGGGTCCCCTACGGGGAATGACCCGGATCTCCACCTCCACCTTCCGGGTCCGCTACGCCGAGACCGACCAGATGGGCGTGGCCTACCACCCGCATTACCTGGTCTGGTGCGAGATCGGCCGCACCGACTTCATCCGGGATCTGGGCATCAGCTATGCCGAGCTGGAGCGACGCGGTCATCTCCTCGCGGTCGCGGAGGCCTCCGTCCGCTACGCCGCGTCCGCGCGCTACGATGACGTGATCCGCGTCGACACCCGGCTCGTCGCGGTGAAGTCCCGCACCCTCACGTTCGCTTACGAGATCCACCGCGACGAGCCCGACCCCGCCGCTCTCGCCACCGCCACGACGACGCTGATCTCGCTCGACCGCGACGGAGCCCCCCGCCGGCTCCCGGACACCGTCCTCGACCTCTTCAGGGCGGCGGAACATCCGGACACCGGCGCCGATATGATCCGCGGTTGACGGCTTTCTCGACGCGCCGGTATGTTCACGCCTTTCATTCTATGAATCGGATCCGATACACGGCCTCGGCGCTCGCCGCCGTTCTCCTGACGGGGTGCGCCGGCCATTCCATCCCCGACACCGTCGAGCCGGCGGTGGCGGCGGAGGTGGTCGAGACCACGGCACCCGATCGGCCGCTCCGCGTGATCTTCTCGTGGCGGGCGCTCGAGCGGGAGGCGCGCTTCGACGGCAGCGGCGCGGCGCGGATGGAGCCGCCGTACCGCGCGAGGCTGGACCTCTTCGGCCCGACGGGGGACGGGTATCTCAGCGCCGCCCTCGTCGAACAGGATCTGAGACTCCCGGCCGGCACGCCGCCGGTCCGGCTGCCGCCGCCCGCGATGATGTGGGCGGTGCTCGGCGTGGTCGCGCCGCCCGGCCGCGCCGTCCTCCGGGGCACCCGCACCGAAGCGGGGCGCACGGAGCTGTACTACGGCGTGGACGACGGGCTCCTCCGCTACGACCTCCGTGGAGGTCGCCTCGCGGCGGCGGAATGGGAAGGGAAGGGGACGCGGATGGACGTCCGGCTGGAGGGATCGGCCGAGCACGGGCTCCCGCGAAGGGCGGTGTTCCGCGACTGGTCCGGGCACACCGAGCTTGAACTGAACCTCGAACGCGTCGATGAAGTCGAGCCGTATCCGCCGGATATCTGGTCGCCGGGCCGCTGACGCCCTGCTCGCGGTCGCCCTCTTCGGCCTCGTCGCCTGCAACTACGGCTTCGAGGGCGGCGGATTTCCGCCACACATCCGCACCATCTACATCGAGACGTTCGAGAACCAGACCGCGCAGTTCGACATCGAGCAGCGGCTCGTCACGCGCCTGCTCGAGGAGCTCCCCGCCCAGCTCGGCGTGCGACCCGCCGGTCGCGAGGCCGCCGACGCCATCCTCCGCGGCCGCGTCGTCCGCTACGACGACGTCGCCCAGAACTACCGACCGGGCGGCGCCGGCGGCACCACGGATGTCCTCTCCCACGAGGTCCAGATCGGGGTGGCCGTGCAGCTCGTCGACATCCGGGACAACGTGATCCGGTGGGAGGCCAACGGCCTCACCGGCCGCGGCAACTACCGTCCCGATTCACAGACCGACCTCGTCGGGCAGCTCCAGGCCATCGAGAACATCATCGAGCAGATCATAGACGGGGCGCAGTCGCAGTGGTGAGCCGGTCGATGAGGCGCTCGCTCCGGGTCGTGCCCTTCCTCCTGCTCCCCGTTCTCCTGGCCGCCCAGGAGCACGGCGCCGACCCCGCCGGGGCCGCGGCGGCCGCCCACGGGATCCGCGCCGAGCACTTCTTCCTCGTCGTGATCGCCATCCTGATCGTGGGGAAGGGGCTCGGCGAGATCGCGGAGCGCCTCGGCCAGCCGTCCGTCCTCGGCGAGCTCATCGCCGGTGTCATCCTGGGCGCCAGCGTCCTCGGAGTGGTCCCTATCGACGGGCCGATGGCCGAGATGATCACGCTCCTGGCGGAGATCGGCGTCGCCATCCTCCTCTTCGAGATCGGCCTCGAGACCGACCTCAAGGAGATGTTCCGCGTCGGTCCCGCCGCATCCCTGGTCGCGCTCGTCGGCGTCGCGCTCCCGTTCCTCCTCGGATACTTCTACTGGATCGTGGCCACGCCGACCATCGGCACGCATCCGGGGGAGATCACCGATACGATGGTCGCCATCTTCGTCGGTGCCACGCTGACCGCCACCTCCGTCGGGATCACCGCCCGCGTCCTCACGGACATCGGCCGCATCCACACGCGCGAGGCGCGCGTCATCATCGGCGCCGCCGTCGTCGACGACGTTCTCGGCCTCGTCCTCCTCGCCATCGTCAGCGGCCTCGCCGCCGGAGCCGGGCTCACCGCCCTCGGGATCGCCCGCACCTTCGCCATCGCCGTCGGCTTCCTCGTCGCCGCCGTCATCATCGGCAATCTGATCGCGCCCCGGCTCTTCGGCCTCATCGACCGGC
Source organism: Gemmatimonadota bacterium (assembly GCA_019347975.1). Taxonomy (GTDB): domain Bacteria; phylum Gemmatimonadota; class Gemmatimonadetes; order Longimicrobiales; family RSA9; genus JAHWKI01. Next base: position 504 of record JAHWKI010000232.1, on the reverse strand, counting down.
TTCGCGTTCGCGGCATACTCCTGGTCAGCGCCTTCTCCTTCGCGCTCCTCTTCGGCGCGCTGGCCGGGCTCGCGGGCTCCGCCCTGATCATCGGCAGCTTCGCCGCCGGAATCGTCCTGAGCTCGACCAACCAGTTCGACCTCATCGAGGAGCGGATCCGACCCGTCGCGGACATCTTCACGCCCATCTTCTTCGTTTCCGTCGGCTCCGCGGTCAACGTCGCCCTGTTCCTCCCCTGGACGGACGAGTTCAACTGGAGCGTCCTCATGGTGGGCGGGGTCCTCCTCGTCATCGCCATTGTCGGGAAGCTCGCCAGCGGCTTCTCCGTCGGCTGGGGAAGGAAGAAGCTCAATCACACGGCCATCGGTGTCGGGATGATCCCCCGGGGCGAGGTGGGGCTCATCTTCGCCCAGATCGGCCTGGCGAACGGAATCCTTTCTTCCGAGGTCTTCAGCGCCATCCTCATCATGGTGATCTTCACCACGTTCATCGCGCCGCCGCTCC
>JAHWKI010000042.1:16385-19867 GCA_019347975.1 Gemmatimonadota bacterium | reverse complement strand
GACGAGGTGGATCTGGAGCAGTGGGCGAAGATCCTGGAAGAGCAGATGAAGCAGGCGGCGACCGCCATGGACTTCGAGCGGGCGGCGAAGCTGAGGGACGAGCTGTACGACGTCCGGGCGAAGCTCGGGGTTTAGCGAACGTCGCGTCCCCCGTGGACCGTGTGCCGTCTGGCGTGTGCCGAAAGACGGTGGTTCCCGTCGGAATATGCGTGTGCATCTGAATCGTGACGCGGGGCCGGATACCCTCGGGGAACCACCGGATCACGGTTTCCGGCACACGCCAGACGGGGCACGGCTGCGCGCGGAAGGTCAGCGGTCCTGTCGACCGCCCTTGCGCGCGTGCCTGGTGGACGGACGCTCGTTCTCTGCGACCGACTCCCAGTACAGGATCAGCTTCGTCAGCATGGAAATGATCCGGTGGACGAGCTGCAGGGCTTCCCTGGTGCGCTCGCGCTCTGCGAGCTCGAAGGTCTTCACCTCATCGAGCGCCGTGGCGCATTCGTTCGCGGAGCCCCGGGCGGTCCTGAAGCGCTCGGCCTTGCCGCCCGGCCTGTGCCTGCCCGAACCTTCCCCTATGTTAAGTCTGATGGAGCGCTCGTTCCGCCTGAGCTGGCCGCGCAGGTCGCCATTGCCGGGAGGGAGCTGGCCCAGGATCTCGTCGATCAACGGCTTGAGCTCCATCGCGCGGTGGTAGAACTCGGTGCGAGGCCAGGAGAACGACAGCGAATTATGCACAGCGATCGGTCGCACCTCCATGGCTGAACCGGCCGTTTCCACCACCCCCCTCCCGCAGCCCGCCCTCGAGGCCTGGGGCGAGGCCATCGGCCGGGCGGCGGCCGGCGGCGGGATCCCGCTCCCGCTCGTGATCACGCTGCGCGGCCCGCTCGGCGCCGGGAAATCCGTGCTGGCCCGCGCGGTGGCGCGCGGGGCTGGGGTGGAGGGACCGATGCCGTCGCCCACATACAACCTGCTGTTCACCTACGAGGGCCGCGGCGGCGTCGCGGTGCATCACCTGGACCTGTACCGGCTCGAGGACCCGGACGACGTCTGGGAGCTGGGGTGGCGTGAGCTTGGGGAGGGCGAGCAGGTGGTGCTGGTGGAATGGCCCGAGCGGGCGGAGCCGCTGATGCCAGCGGACCGCTGGGACGTGAGCCTCTCGTTCGTCGAGGGGCACGACGGGGTCCGGCGGCTCGACGTCGAGCGCCGGGGCGCGGCGCCGGTCGTACCCGACGCGGAGGCCGCGCGGTGATCCGGGTCGCCATCGAGACGTCGACGCCGTTCGGGACGGTGGCCGTCGCACGCGACGGGGACCTCCTGGCCGAGGTCGGGCTCGGGGTTCAGCGTCGCCACGCCGAGATGACGCTCCCCGCGCTGGAGCAGGCGCTGGCCGAGGCGGGGGTCGACCGGGGGGCGATCGACGAGGTCGTCGTCGGGGCCGGTCCCGGGTCGTTCACGGGCGTGCGGGTCGCCGGCGCGACGGCCAAGGGGCTGGCGACGGCGCTGGGGGTGCCGCTCCGCGCCTTCTCCAGCCTCCTCGCGCTCGCGGCCGGCGTCGCATCCGGGGGCGCCGTGTGCGCGCTGCTGGACGCCCGGCGGGGCGAGGTGTACGCGGGGTGCTGGCGCATCGGCGATGGCGCTCCCGCCGAGATCCTCGCCCCCATCGTCGGGCCGGTGGAGGACGTGATCCGCGATACGACGACGTCGTCCCCGGTGTTCGCGGGCGAGGGCGCGGACCGCTACCGTGACGTCCTCACGCGCGCCGGGGGCCGCGTGATGACCGGCCCCGTGCACCCGCGGGCCTCGACGCTGCTCCGGCTGGCCGCCCTCGATCCCGGCTCCGGCCGGGTGCCGGAGCCGTCCTCGTGGGAGCCGCTGTACGTCCGGGCGTCGAGCGCCGAGCGCGGGGTGGCGGGCTGATGGCGACGCGCGTGCTGGACCCGGAGCCGGCGGGGAGCGGCGCGTCGCCCGAGCCGGTGTCGATCCGCCCGATGACCGAGACCGACCTCCCGCGCGTGCTCGAGATCGAGCGCGCCTCCTTTACCGTGGCGTGGACGCCCGCCACGTTCCGCGGCCTGCTCGGCCGGCCGGACGCGTATCTCCACGTGGCGGAGGTCGAAGGCCGGGTGGTCGGCTATACGGCCGTCTGGGTCGTGCTCGACCAGGCGGAGCTTGGCGACATCGCGGTGGACGAGGCGTGGCGGGGGAAGGGGATCGGGCAGCGGCTCATGGCCGCCGTCTTCGACCTGGTCCGGGAGCAGGGCGTCCGCGAGCTGTACCTCGAGGTCCGGGTCTCCAACGAGGGGGCCCGCCGGCTGTACGACCGGCACGGGTTCCGGCTGGTGGGGCGGCGGCCTGGGTACTACGTGCGGCCGCGGGAGGACGCGCTGGTGCTGCGGAAGGTCATGGGCGAGCCGGAGAAGGGGTCCTGGCCTTGAATCTTGACTCGTTACACGAAGCCGTCGTGAGGAGACCATGAGCGCTTTTCCCGACTACCGTCCGCGCCGGCTGCGTCGCACGGCCACGCTGCGGCGGATGGTGCGCGAGACACGGGTCACGGTGGACGACCTGATCCTCCCGCTTTTCGTGGTGCCGGGGGAGGGCGTACGGAAGCCGGTGGCGTCCATGCCGGGGGTGGCGCAGACATCGGTCGATGAGCTGGTGAAGGACGCGGGCGAGGCGTGGGAGCTGGGGATCCCGGCGGTGCTGCTGTTCGGGATCCCGGAGTCCAAGGACGCGAAGGGGAGCGGCTCCTGGGCGGAGGACGGCGTCATCCAGACGGCGGTCCGGGCGCTGAAGGAGGGGGTCCCGGACCTGGTGGTGATCACGGACGTGTGCATGTGCGAGTACACGTCCCACGGCCACTGCGGGGTCCTGCGGGACGGCGAGGTCCAGAACGACGAGACGCTGGAGCTGCTGGCGCGGCAGGCGGTGAGCCACGCCGAGGCGGGCGCGGACATGGTCGCCCCCAGCGACATGATGGACGGCCGGGTGGCCGCCATCCGGGAGGCGCTCGACGACGCGGGCTTCAGCCACATCCCCATCCTCACCTACGCCGCCAAGTTCGCGTCCGCCTTCTACGGCCCGTTCCGGGACGCCGCGGAGAGCGCGCCGCGGGAGGGGGACCGGCGCGGGTACCAGATGGACCCGGCCAACGACGTGGAAGCGATGCGCGAGGTGCTGCTGGACATCGAGGAGGGCGCCGACATCGTCATGGTCAAGCCGGCGCTGGCCTACCTCGACATCGTGCGGCGGGTAAAGGACGAGACCGGCTACCCCGTCTGCGCGTACCACGTGAGCGGCGAGTACGCCTCGATCAAGGCGGCAGCGCAGCTGGGGTGGCTGGACGAGGACGCGGCCATGCGCGAGGCCCTTTTGTGCATCCGACGGGCGGGGGCGGACCTCATCGTCACGTACTGGGCCCGGGAGTTCGCCCGGGGCGAACTCCCGGGCCGGGGCGCCTGAGGCGCCCCAAGAGGGCGCCT
>JAHWKI010000042.1:0-16285 GCA_019347975.1 Gemmatimonadota bacterium | reverse complement strand
CGCAAGAGCGCTCGCCTCCGGCTCGCAAGAGCGCTCGCTGTCGCTCGCAAGAGCGCTGGCGCAAAACGCGCGCTTCGCGCGCAAGAGGCGCTCGCCTGACGGCTCGCAAGCGTGGCTCGCTGTGCTCGCAAGCCCCCGGTACGGAAAGGGGGGCGCCGCGAAGCGGCCGCCCCCTTGCGAGCGCAGCGAGCCACCCTTGCGCAGCCCCCTTTGCCGAGGCCGCAGGCCGAGCGTTTTGCGCAGCGCTCTTGCCCCGCCCCCGGCGGGGCCCTCTTGCGCGGCCGAACAGGCCGCGCCCTCTTGTCCGGCGAAAAGCCGGGCCCTCTTGAGCGGCCGCAGGCCGCTCCAACCCCCTCGCACAAATTGACTTCCGCCCCCCCGCCGCATACCTTTTGCCGAATCTCCCTACCGCATCGGGGCCGTCGCCGGGACGACCCGGTTCGCCTCCCACGTCGGGAGGTGTGTGCCCGTGCGGCCCGCGCGTGAAGAATACCTGCTCCAAGGAGGGCGCCTTGAGACTGGTGACCGCGAGCCTCGTCGGGCTACTCGTCGCTACGCCGCTGGCCGCGCAACAGCCGCAGCCGGGGGAGCGACCGCGCGAGCACGTGGTGCGGACCGGGGATACGCTGTGGGACCTGGCCGCGCTCTATTTCAGCAATCCGTTCGGCTGGCGATCCATCTACGAGGCGAACCTGTCGGTGGTGGAGGATCCGCACTGGATCTATCCGGCGGAGGTCCTGATCATCCCGGGGATGTTCGATCCGGGGGATCCGTCGCCGCCGGTCACGGTGGTCACGCGGCCGCTGGACCGGCCGGCGCGCACGGTGTTCTACCGGGCGCCGCTGGTGCCCCAGACCCGGAGCAGGCAGCCGACGATCCTGTCGGAGCCGGAGGCGGAGGTGCTGCCGGTGAAGCCGGGTGAGTTCAACTCGGCGGAGTTCATCGCGGATCCCGATGACCTGGAGGTCCTCGGCCGGATGATCCGGCCGGCGCGGACGATCGAGCTGATGGACCAGGAGGCGCGGCCGACGGCGCATCCGATGGACGCGGTCTACATCGGCTACGCGGGCCGGGCCCGTCCGGAGGTGGGGAGCCGGCTGCTGATGGTCCGCCCGGGGCGGCGCCTCGGCGTGGGGACGGACGACCGTGTGATCCACCCCACCGCCGTGATCCGCGTCCTCGCGCATCACGCGGAGGTGATGGAGGGGCGTGTGGAGCTCCAGTTCCAGCCGGTGCACCTCGACCAGCTGGTGATCCCGATGCCGCTGTTTCCGGACTTCATGGGTGAGCTCGCGCAGCCGAGCGGGGAGACCGACCTCGAGGGTCGCATCACCGCGTTCGTCACCGAGCAGCCGCTGTACGGCCGGACGGAGCGGGGCTTCCTGAACGTGGGGACGGGGCACGGCGTGCAGGTCGGCGACGAGTTCGTGGCGTACCTGGCGGAGCGGCGGGCACGGCGGCGGGACCCTGGCGAGGTCGCCCGCTACATCGAGGAGCTGCCGCCGGAGACGGTGGCGGTGCTGCGGGTCGTGCGGGTGACGGACTCCTACGCGACGTTCCAGGTGGACAGGGTGGTGCTCCCGGTGCTGGAGGACGGCATGAGGGTCCGGCGGATCCGGAAGATGCCGTGAGGTCGTGGTAGGGACCCTTCACCTTCTCGCACTCCTCTCTTACGGCGGCGCCGGCACCGTGCTGGGCCTCTCGCTGGCGACCGCCCGGCGGGACCCGCCGCTCACGTCGCTGCTGCTCCTCCTCGGCGGGCTCGGCCTTCACGCGGCCGGGCTCGCCGTCTTTACGACCCGCCACGGCGACCTCCCGCTCGTGGGGCTGGGGCCGTCCCTCTCGACGCTGGCGTTCCTCACCGCGCTGTCGCTGCTGCTGGCCGGCGCCCTCAAGGAGGCGCGCCCCGTGGGCGTGGCCGTGCTGCCGCTGGTCACCGCCCTCTGTCTCGCCGCGCTCCTCCTGGGAATAAGGCCGACGGGCGAGGCCGTGCGGTTCAGCGACGTCTGGCTCCTCTTCCACGTGGTGCCGGCGTTCCTCGGCTACGCGGCGCTGGCGCTGGCCTTCGCGGCGGGGCTCCTCTACCTCCTGCAGTTCCGCGAGCTCAAGGGGAAGCGGTTCGGCCGCATGTTCAGCTTCTTCCCATCCCTCGAGACACTGGACCGCGTCGGCCACCGTGCGCTGGTCACCGGCTTCGTCGCGCTGACGCTGGGGCTGCTCGCCGGGACGGTCTGGGTCACCCGTTTCGCCGAAGCGCAGGCCGTCTCCGTCAAGATCGCGTGGGGGGTCCTCACCTGGCTCGTGTTCGCCCTCGCGCTGCTCGCGCGCCGCCGGGGCGTCACCGGCGACCGGCGCGGCGCCGCGGTGGCGGTGGTGGGGTTCGTCGTCGTGATCGTCACCTACATCGTGCTCCGGGTGGCCGTGCCCTCGGGGCGGCTGTTCCTGTAGCGCGATGGCGATCTGGGTGGTCGGCCTGAGCTACCGGACGGCGCCGGTGGAGGTGCGGGAGCGGTTCGTGTTCTCCGACGACGCGGCGCGCCGCGCCCTCGGCGCGCTCACGTCCGGCGGACCGTTGCGGGAGGCGGTGCTCCTCTCGACGTGCAACCGCACGGAGCTGTACGGCTACCCCGCGGATGGCTCGGGGGCGGGAGGCGAGGACCGGGCGCGGGAGATGCTGGCGGCGCGGGCGGAGATGACGCTGGAGGAAGCGGACCGGTACCTGTACCGCCGCGGCGGGGCCGACGCGGTGCGCCACCTGTACCGGGTGACGAGCAGCCTGGACTCGATGGTCGTGGGCGAGGCCCAGATCCAGGGCCAGGTGCGGACGGCGTACGAGGTGGCGCTGTCGGCGGGGCGGGACCGACGCGTCGTCGGGCCGGTGCTGGGGCGCCTGTTCGAGAGCGCCCTCTCGGTGGGCGGCCGGGTCCGGAGCGAGACCCGGCTGGGCACCGGCGCCGCGTCCGTGCCGTCGGCGGCCGTGGAGCTGGCGCGAAAGATCTTCGGCCCGCTGAAGGGTCGCCGCGCGCTGATCCTGGGTGCCGGCCAGACGAGCGAGCTGGCGCTGGAGTGCCTGGCGGGGGACGGCGTCGACCGGATCGTGGTGGCGAACCGGACCGCGCGGCGGGCGGAGGCGCTGGCGGGGAAGGTCGGCGGCCGGAGCGCCGGCTACGCCGAGCTGCCGGCGCTGCTCCGGGAGACCGACATCGTCATGTCGGCGACGACCGCACCCCACTACATGCTGACCCGTGCCACGCTGGAGGAGGCGTTCCCCCGAGGCCGCGACGAGCCGCTGCTGATCGTGGACCTGGCGCTGCCGCGCGACGTCGAGCCGGCGGTGGGCGGCGGGAGGGGCGTCTTCCTGTACGACATGGACGACCTCCGCCAGATCGTGGACCAGAACCGCTCCAGGCGGGAGAACGAGGTCCCCGACGCCGAGGCCATCATCGAGGAGGCGGCGGCGGAGTTCTGGCGGTGGTACGCGTCGCTGGACGTCGTGCCGGTGCTCCGCGCCATGCGGGAGCGGGCGGACCGGATGCGGGCCGTGGAGGTGGAGAAGGCGTTGCGGAAGCTGGAGCACCTCTCCGACGCCGACCGGGCCGTGGTGGAGGCGCTGGCGGTGCAGCTGACCAACAAGCTGCTCCACGAGCCGACGGTCCGGCTGAAGGAGGGGGCGGGGAACGGGCAACCGGTGATGGCGGAGACCGCCCGCTACCTGTTCGACCTGGCCGACACGGACGATGAGACGACGGGGGAGAACGGATGAGCCGGAAGGTGCTGGTGACGGGCGGGGCGGGGTTCATCGGCAGCCACGTGGCCGAGGCCTTCCTCGCGCGGGGGGACCGCGTCTGGATCGTGGACGACCTGTCCAGCGGCCGGGCGTCGAACCTGCCCGAGGGGGCGGAGTTCCGGCGCATGGACATCGGCGACGACGCGCTGAACGAGCTCTACGACGACGTCGGCTTCGATCTGGTCAGCCACCACGCCGCCCAGATCGACGTGCGGTCCTCCGTGGCCGATCCGCGCCGTGACGCGCGCATCAACCTGGACGGGCTGCTGAACGTGCTGGAGGCGGCACGCCGACACGGGAGCCGCGTCGTCTACGTCTCGTCCGGGGGCGTGGTGTACGGGGAGCCGGAGGTGAGGCCGACGCCGGAGACCGCGCCCAAGCTCCCGCGCTCCCCCTACGGCGTGACCAAGCTGGCCGGCGAGCAGTACCTCTACTACTACGCCCAGATCCACGGCCTCGAGTACGTCGCGCTCCGGTACTCCAACGTGTATGGCCCCCGGCAGGATCCGCACGGGGAGGCCGGCGTGGTGGCGATCTTCGGCCGGCGCGTGCTGGAGGGCCGTCCGCTGACCATCTTCGGCGACGGCGAGCAGACCCGGGACTACGTGTTCGTCGGCGACGTCGTCGCGGCCAATCTCGCCGCCGCCGACCTCCCGGTGCCGGCGGGAACAGCGCTGGATGACCGGGCGTACAACGTGGGCACCGGCCGGGAGACGTCGGTGAACGCGCTGGCCCGGGAGATGATGGCCGCCGGAGAGCGGGAGGTGGACGTGACGTACGCCGCCGAGCGGCCGGGCGAGCTCAGGCACTCGTCGCTGGACACCGCGAAGCTGCAGGCCGCCGGCTGGGCGCCGCGGACGTCGCTCCGCGACGGACTCCGGCAGACCCTCGACCACATTGAACGGGAGATGATGGCGCGGTGACGCTGCTGGCGCAGGTCGGACCGGCCCCCCAGGGGCCCATGGACATGATCCTGGGCGGGACCCCGTCCACGCAGATCATCCTGATCGTGCTCGCCGCCTTCTCGCTGGCGAGCTGGTCCATCATGGTGTGGAAGTGGGGGCAGTTCAGGAAGCTCAAGCGGCAGGGCGTCCGCTTCCTCCAGGCCATCGAGAAGACGCCCCGGCTGCGCGACGCGTACCGCACTCTCGCGCGGCTCCCCGAGTCCCCGTACACGAGCGTCTTCCGACAGGGGCTCGCGTTCTTCAACGAGCTGCGCCCCGGCGCCCTCACGGACGAGGCCGCCCACAGCGATGGGATCTCCGAGGCGCAGCTCCAGGCGCTGCGCCTGGTCCTCGAGAAGGGGCAGGGCGAGGAGCGCGACGACATCGCCGCCGGCCTGGTCTGGCTCGCCGTGATCGGCACCGTCTCCCCCCTCCTCGGCCTCCTGGGCACCGTCATCGGCGTCATGAACGCCTTCCTCGGCATCACCGCCACCGGCAGCGCCAACATCGGCGCGGTGGCGCCCGGCGTGGCCGAGGCGCTGGTGACCACGGTGGCGGGGCTGGCCGTCGCGATCCCGGCGGTGATGGGCTACAATTATTTCGTCACGCGCCTGAACTATTTCGGGGGGGAGCTCGAGGGGTTCGCTTCCGAGTTCATCGGGACGCTGGCCAAGGAGCGGTTGCTTTGAGGGCGCGCGTCGGGCTGCGCCCGCCGCATCAGGCCGCTTCGCCGCATCAGGCGGCTTCGCCGCATCAGGCGGCTATGCCGCATCACGGGGCTGCGCCCCATCAGGCCGCTGCGCGGCACTCGGGAGACGCGAGCGCAGCGAGCGCCATGCGGCGCAGCCGCCTGATGCTCGCCGGAGGCGAGCGCTGATGTCCTGGGAACCCGGGCAGGGCCGGGCGCGCGGCGGACTCCCTCTGACCGCGGACATTAACGTCACGAGCCTCGTCGACGTGGCGTTCACGCTGCTCGTGATCTTCATCATCACGGCCCCGATCCTCCAGGGCGGTGTGGAGGTGGAGCTGCCGCAGGCGGAGGCGGGGCCGATCACGCAGGCGGAGGGGGCGGTCGTCACCATCGGGGAGGACGGGCAGATCTTCCTGGACGACACGCCGATGGCGTCGCGGGAGGAGTTCCTGGAGTTCCTGCCGGGGTACCTGGAGCAGAAGAACGACCCCCCCGTCTTCGTCCGTGGCGACCGGCGCGTGCCGTACGGTGATGTCATGGAGCTGTTCGGCATGCTGCGGGAGCTGAACGTGACGCAGGTGAACCTGGTCCTCGAGACGCCGCCGCGGAGCCCCCGGAGATGAGCCGTCGCGGACCGGGCCGTCGCGCCATCGGGCTGTCGCTCCTCATCCACGCGATCATCCTCGCGCCGGTGGTGCTGTTCGCGCGTCCGCCGGAGGTGATGGAGTTCGAGACGTACCGGGTCAACCTGGTCTCGGCGCCGCCCGTGCAGGCCGCCGCCGCGGAGCCCGCGCCGCCGCAGGTCGCCCCGGCGCCGGAGCCCGAGCCGGAGCGGGTCGTCCCGACGCCGGAGGTGACGGTCGAGCCGCCGAAGAAGGAGCCCGAGCCGGAGAAGCGGCCGCCGGACGTCGAGAAGCCGCCGGAGACGCCGCCGGAGACCCGGCCGTCGACCGAGCCGTCCACCGACGCCGAAGCGGGGGGCGACGGGCTGAACATCGACATCGAGGGGCGGGAGTTCCCCTACCCGGATTACCTGAGCAACGTCATCGTTCAGGTGCACCGGTACTTCCGGTGGAACGACGAGACGCGCCCGCGCGGCGTGGTCTATTTCGAGATCACGGCGGACGGCGGCGTGCGGAACATCCGGATGGTGCGGCCGTCGGGGAACCGGCGGTTCGATTTCGCGGTGATGGGCGCGGTGGAGACCGCCGGGAGCCGGGGTGCCTTCGGGGCGCTCCCGGACGGCTACGCGGCGGACATCCTGCCGGTCAACTTCGAGGTGGAGCCGCCGCGGTAGGCGGCCCGACATGCGCATTTCCAGTGGAAGGCGTGGAACCGTGAAGCAGGCGCGCGGGGCGAAATTCGACTCGAAGGCGGGAGCGCGGCCGGCGCTCCGGGCCCTGGCGGCGCTCGTGCTGGCCGTGACGGCGGTCGGTCCGCGGCCGGCGGCCGCGCAGGTCCGGCCGGACACCACTCTCCCGACGGGGGTCCAGCTCAAGCTGGTCTACGAGACGCAGTACCGCCCCCGACTCGCGGTGCAGCCGTTCAGCGGCGGCGCCGGCGCTGCGGCGGACGAGGCGCACCGGATCCTGCAGCGGGACCTGGACTACTCCGACCGCTTCGACATCCTCTTCGCCCTCCCCGAGGCGCTCCGCGAGGGCTCCGACTACTCCCGGTGGAACGACCTCGGCGTCGTCTACCTGGTGACGGGCGGGATGGAGCGGGCGGAGACCGGCGGCTACCGCCTCCGCCTGGCGCTCCACGACGTCGTCTACGGGTCCGTCAAGGAGATCCGGCTCTTCCAGCTCCCCGCCGTGGACGACGACGGCTTCCGCATGGCCGTCCATGCCGCCGCCGACGAGGTCGTGCGGTGGGCGACGGGCGAGCCGGGCATGGCGGCGACCCGCATCGCCCTGACGCGGCACCTGGGGGACGGGACCTACGAGCTCCTCTTGGTCGATTCGGACGGGGAGAACCTCCAGCGGATCGACGCCCATCTCCGCCTGTACTCCCCCGCCTGGTCCCCGGACGGGACGCGGCTGGCGTATCAGTACGGCGACGAGGAGCGCAACAGCGTCGTCGAGCGGGACCTCCGAACCGGCCGGGTCACCGCCATCACCGAGCGGCAGATCCTGGCCCAGACGCCGTCCTACGCGCCCGGAGGGGGCAGAGTCGCCCTCGCGTTGTGGGTGGACCGCGGAATGGAGATCCACGAGTACGACGTGGAGCGGGACTGCTGCCTCCGGAAGCTGAGCCGCCAGTCGAAGATCGACATGCACCCGTCGTATTCGCCGGATGGGACCCGGATCGCGTTCCAGTCCGACCGTCTCGGAAACCCTCACATCTTCACCATGCCGGCCGGCGGGGGCAACGCGGTCCTGGTCACCGCCTTTGAAGTCGGGGGCGCCGGGTACTACACTTCACCCGACTGGTCGCCGCGCACGAGCCAGATCGTGTTTCACGGTCGGTCCCGCGGCGGGGTGTTCCAGATCATGGTCGCCGACGCGAACCGTCCCGGCGCCCCGGTCCAGCAGATTACCGGGGAGGGGCGGAGCGAAGATCCTAGCTTTGCGCCGGATGGAAGACATATCGTTTTCAGCGGGGTGCGCGAAGACGGGATGGGGTTGTATGTTATCGACCTCGTCACGGGGCGCATTCGTCCCCTGGTGACGGGCGGCCGGTATCGGATGCCCGACTGGTCACCCGTGCTGGTGAACGCGTCGTCGGTCGCGGCCACGCCGTGAGCGAGATCGAGGGAGCCGTTCCAACACCCACAGAAGCTTAGGAGACAACGCGATGAAGCACCGTCTGACCATCCCCGTGATGATGGCCGCCCTGGCTCTGGGCAGCGTGGCCGCCTGTGGCGGCAACCCGGAGCCGCAGGGCCCCACCCCGGAAGAGATCGCGGCGCAGGCGCGGGCCGACAGCATCGCCGCGGCGCAGCGCGCGGAGCAGGAGCGGCTGGCGGCCGAGCGGCGGGCCGAGCAGCAGCGGCTCGAGGCCGAGCGGCGTGCGCGGGAGGAAGCGGCGCGGGAGACCGCGGCGGCGCGCTCGATCCTCGAGGAGATGATCAACTTCGACTACGACCGTTCGGCGATCCGCCCGGACGCCGAGCAGCGTCTCATGCGGAAGCTGACGGTGCTGCGGGCGAACCCGAACGCGCGGATCCGGGTCGCCGGGCACGCGGATGAGCGTGGCTCCGTGGAGTACAACCTGGCGCTGGGTCAGCGGCGGGCGGAGGCCGCGAAGGACTTCCTGGTCGGCTTCGGGATCGACGCGTCGCGGATCGAGACCGTGAGCTTCGGCGAGGACCGGCCGCTGGTGCGGGCGAGCAACGAGCAGGCGTGGGCGCAGAACCGGCGTGACGAGTTCACGGTGATCGCCGGCGGCGACGTGCTGCGGAACCCCGGCGGCAATTGACCGCGGGAGCATTCCGATCGGGTGTGACCGGCGGGCGCGGGGAAACCCGCGCCCGCCGGCTTGTCCGGACGCTGCTGCCGCTGGTCGCGGTGGCGGTGGTCGGGACGGGGTGCGCGACGAAGCGCGACATCCGCGACATGCGGGGAGACCTGGGGAGGATGGAGGCGCGACAGGACTCGATCTACCAACTGCTCCAGCAGCAGAACCGGGCGATCCTGGACTCGCTGACGGTCACGACCCGTCAGCTGCTGAACGTGCGGGGCGACCTGGCCAACCAGCTCGGCCAGCTGAAGGAGCAGCTCGAGCAGGTGGGACAGCTGACCGGCCAGGTGCAGGTCCGGCTGAACCAGCTCGACCAGCAGCTCACCGAGGCCGTCCGCGCCGTCGGCACGTCCGGCGTGACCGGCGGCGGGGGCGGGGGCGCGGCTCCGGCCGGCGGCGGAGCCGCCGCGTTCGACGAGGCGCGCGAGCTCTACGAGATCGGGGTCGAGCAGATCAACCGCGGGAACGCCATGTCGGCGAGGCGCGCGTTCCAGATGGTGGTGGACAGCTTCCCGACGGCCGAGCAGGCGCCCGAGGCGCAGCGGCAGATCGGCGAGAGCTACGCCATGGAGCGCAACTACGACGAGGCGACCCGCGCGTTCGACCGGGTGGTCGAGCGCTGGCAGGACTCCGACGCGGCGCCTCTCGCGCTCTACCGGGCGGGCGTGATCGCGCAGGAGCGAGGGAACGTGGACCGTGCGCGGCAGTACTTCCGGCGGGTGATCTCGGGGTATCCGAACTCGGATGCGAGGGGATTGGCCGAGGAAGCGCTGAGGCGGCTCGGCGGGTAGCACCCGGGGAGGTCCAGCTCTGGAACGGGGCGCCCGGCGGAGACACTCCGGCGGGCGTCCGTCTTTGAAGGCCAGGCAGCGAACAGATGCGGTGTCCATACTGCCATGAGACCGAGGACCGGGTGGTGGATTCCCGGACGAGCCGCGAGGGTCGCGCGATCCGGCGGCGTCGGGAGTGCACCGGCTGCGCGCGGCGGTTCACGACGTACGAGGTCGTGGAGGAGCGGCCGGTCCAGGTGATCAAGAGCGACGAGACGGTCGAGAACTTCGACCGCGAGAAGCTCCTGCGCTCGATCCGGCTCCCGTGCGTGAAGCGGCCGGTCTCCGAGGCCGACATCGAGGCGATGGTCGACGCCATCGAGGACGAGCTTTCCGGCCGGGACCAGATCCCCAGCCGCGCGCTGGGGGAGCTGGTGATGGACCAGCTCCGGGAGCGGGACTACGTGGCGTACGTGCGCTTCGCGTCGGTGTACCGGAACTTCAAGACGATCGACGAGTTCGTCGAGGAGCTGGAGGAGCTGAGCGAGGCGCGGACGCGGCTCGAGCAGAAGAAGAACCAGGCGGAGCTCAACCTCTGACGCAGAATCCGAAGTTCTTCGCGCGGCGCAGCCGTGGCGCCGACGAGATGCCGTTCCTGGACCACCTGGAGGAGCTGCGGTGGCGTCTCATCTGGAGCCTGCTGGCCATCGCGGTCGGGACGCTGGCGGGGTGGTTCATCGTCACGCGGTTCGACGTGCTGGGGCTCCTGATCCGGCCGATCCGGCCGCTCCTGGGCGACGGGCGCCTGGGCTACCTGAGCCCCATGGACCCGTTCTTCGTCACGCTCCGGCTCACGCTGGTGGTGGGCGTGCTGCTCGCGCTCCCGGTCGTCATCTACCAGATCTGGATCTTCCTCGCGCCGGCGCTGACGAAGGAGGAGAAGCGGGCCATCGTGCCGGCGCTCTACTTCGGGCTCCTCCTCTTCGCCGGCGGCATGGCGCTGTCGTACTTCGTGGCCCTGCCCCTGATGTTCGACTTCGCCGCCCAGTTCCAGACGGAGAGCCTGCAGCAGAACATCGTCATCGGGCCGTACCTGAGCGTGGTCGTGCGCACGCTCCTGGTGTTCGGGATCGTCTTCGAGCTTCCGGTGGTACTTCTGGTGCTGGCCGTCCTCCGCGTCGTGGACTCGCCGATGCTGAAGAAGGGGCGGCGGTGGGCGGTGGTCATCATCACGGTGGTGGCCGCGTTCGTGACGCCCGGCGACGCGGTGATCCTCACGGTGTTCATGATGGCGCCGCTGCTCCTCCTCTACGAGGTCGGCATCGCCATGGCGAAGATGGTCGAGCGGCGCAGGGCGAAGACCGAAAAGGCCGAGAAGGAAAAGGAGCCGCAGGAGTGGGCAGGAGTCTGAGCGAGCGGGTACGGAGCCTCGTGACCCGGGGCGAAGCACGGGCGGGCGCGGCGTCGCTGCTCCTCCTGGCCGCGCTCATCGGCCCCGGCCCGGCCGCGGCCCAGCAGGACACGCTGCGCGCCGATACCACGGCGGCCGACAGCGTGCTGACGCCCAGGCAGCGGGCGCTGGAGCGGCTCCGGTCGCTGCCGACGACGCCGATCCAGCCGGACACCCTCGGTGCCGACTCCCTCGCCGCCGACTCGCTGCCGGCCGACACCCTCGCCGCCGACACGATGCCGGGGGGCCGGCAGATCTTCGTCGCGGACACCCTCCCCGCCGGCGAGGGCGCGATCAGCGAGGACTCCGTGCTGGCGCTGCTCCGCGCGCTGGAGGGCTACGAGATCACCGAGTACCGCGCGGACGGGGCCGTGTTCGAGGGGGAGACGGAGCGGCTGCGGCTGAGCGGGAGCTCGCGGGTGGGGCGGGGGAGGAACGCCCTCAACGCCGACTCCCTGCTGGTCTACAGCGGCGCCTCGGGCGTGGTGTGCGGGTACGGGAACCCCGTGCTGGAGGGGGAGCAGGAGCCGGTGGAGAGCGAGGAGGTGTGCTACGACATCGACCGCGACCTGGGCATGGCGAAAGGCGCGCGGACGCGCTTTACCCAGGGCGCGACGTGGTACGTCCGCGGCGCCGAGAACCGGGTGTACCTGCTGACGGGCGGCGAGAACAGCGAGCTGTACGGCGAGAAGACGGAGTTCACGTCCTGCGATCTCCCGGACCCGCACTACACCTTCCGCGCCCGGTCGCTGAAGATGCGGGAGGACGACGTGATGATCGCGCGGGACGTGACGCTGCGCTTCGAGGACGTGCCCGTCTTCTGGCTGCCGTGGATGGTGCAGAGCATGAAGCGGGACCGGCGGAGCGGGCTGCTGATGCCGCAGTTCGGCGCGAACGACATCGTCCGGAACCAGTCCGGCTACAACCGCCACATCTCGAACCTGGGGTTCTACTGGGCGATCAACGACTACATGAGCGCCCGGTCCACCTACGAGTGGTTCAGCGGGAACTGGCAGGCGGTGACGGGGGCGTTCAGCTACCGCTGGCTGCGCCAGTTCCTGAACGGCGGCGTGACGTACACGCAGTACTGGCGGGAGACGGGCGGGCAGGACCGGACGATCTCCACGCAGAACAGCTGGCAGCCCGATGAGCGGACGCGTCTGTCGCTGAACGGCAACTACGCCTCCAGCTCGGATTTCGTGAAGCGGAACTCGTTCAGCCCGCGGGAGCTGAACCGGAACCTGACGATCGGGGGCGGGCTGACGCGCGGCTTCGACTGGGGCAACCTGAGCGCCAGCGCGCAGCGGACGCAGCAGCTCAGCACGGGCAAGGTGACCAGCAAGCTGCCGTCGCTCAGCCTCACGCTCTCGCCCGTTACCCTCTATTCGAGCCCGGACGGCTCGACGCAGCTGACGTGGAGCGGCGACGGGAACGTGGACCGCACGATGGTCGAGGTGCCCGACACCCTCCCCGGGCTGACCGTTCGAGACACGGAGACCCGCGGCGCCACCTTCAGTCACCGGCTGGGCTTCGGGCGCTTCTCCGTCAGCCAGGCGGCCAGCTTCAGCGACGACTTCCTGGGGGCCAAGCCGCCGCGGGATACGGCGGGAATCGAGATCGAGCCCGAGCTGTTCGAGGCGCGTACGGAGCGGCTCACCTGGCGGACCTCGGCGTCGTACCAGCAGAACCTCTGGACCGGCACCACCCTCACGCCCAGCGTGAGCTTCGCCGGGGGCTCGCTGCGGGACTCCCTGACGACCGGGGAGTTCCTCGACGAGCCGGCGCGGATCTCGGTCGGCGCGGGCCTGAACACGGCGCTCTACGGGTTCTGGCCGGGGATCGGCCCGTTCAGCCGGATCCGGCACAAGGTCTCGCCATCGCTGAGCTGGTCGTACTCGCCGGAGCCCGCGGCCACCACGTCCCTCCAGGACGAGGTCTTCGGGATCCGGAACCTGGCGGAGCAGAACCGGATCACGCTGTCCTTCAACCAGACGTTCGAGGCGAAGTACCACGAGGCGGACACCGCGGCGGCGGCGGCGGACACCGTGATCGCCGAAGGCGGAGAGCCGCGCCGGCTCCCGCAGGCGCGCAAGATCACGCTGCTGGCGCTCAACACCGGCACGTCCTTCCTCTACGACTTCGTGGCGGCGGAGGAGGAGGGGCGTGGATTCCTGACCGACCAGGTCTCCAACTCCATCCGCTCCGACCTGCTGCGCGGGTTCCAGCTCACCACGACCCACCAGCTGTTCCGGCAGGGGGAGGAGCCGGTCACGCCCGGGATCCCCGTGTCGCTCCCGCGCACGCCGCTGACGCCGCGGACGTTCGACCCGTTCCTGACCCGCCTCTCCGCGCGGTTCTCCATCGACAACGAATTCTGGCTCTTCCGCGCGCTGGGGCTGAGCGGCGGCGCCGGCGCGGTCGACAGCACCGACGAGGGATTCGACGACACGGACGCAGAGGGGCCGGGCGGCTCGAGGGATCCGTCCGTCGGCGCCGAGGCCTCGCCCGGAGGGGACCCGGGCGGCGTGGGCGCCATCGTGAACGGCCGCGACAGCGGGCGTGGCGGCACGCGCGGGACGGTCGGCGGGTGGCAGGCGGCGCTGAACTACTCGCTGATCCGCAGCCGCCCCGGGCAGAGCCGGGCCGGGGACAACCAGATGCTCACCGGGAGCTTCTCCTTCCGCCCGACCGAGCACTGGAGAGTGACCTGGCACACCGGCTACTCCTTCACCGCCACGGAGTTCAGCGACCACATGCTGACGCTGACCCGGGACCTCCACCGCTGGCAGGCGAACTTCGATTTCACGAAGGCGCAGAACGGCAACTTCGCGTTCTCCTTCCGGGTCAACCTGCTGGACAACCCCGACCTGAAGCTGGACTACGACCAGCGGACGGACCCGAGCCAGAGCGGTCTCCGGCGGGACGAGCGGTGACCCGAGCGGCCGGAGCGCGCCTGGAGATCCACGGCGATCGGCTGACGCTCGAGGACATCGAGCGGGTGGCCGGCGAGGATGCCCCGGATCTCGTCCTGTCGGACGGCGCGCGTCGGGGCGTGGCGGCGGCGAGAGAGGTGGTGGACGCGGCGGTCCGGGAGGGTCGCGTCGTCTACGGGCTGACCACGGGGTTCGGCGCACTGGCCGAAGTGGTGATCCCGCCGGCCCGGATCGAGGAGCTCCAGGAGAACCTCATCCGCAGCCACGCCGCGGGGGTGGGGGAGCCGCTCCCCGAGGCCGAGGTCCGGGCCATCATGCTCCTCCGCGCCAACGTGCTGGCGCTGGGCCACTCCGGCGTTCGGGTCGAGGTGGTGGAGCGGCTGCTGGCCATGCTGAACCGCCGCGTGCACCCGGTCATCCCCAGCCGCGGCAGCGTGGGCGCCTCCGGCGACCTGGCGCCGCTCTCGCACATCGCCCTGGTCCTCATGGGCGAGGGGGAGGCCATCGTCGATGGCGAGCGCCGGCCCGGCGGGGCGGCGCTGCGGGCGGCCGGCCTGGAGCCGCTCCGGCTCCAGGCGAAGGAGGGCCTCGCCCTGAACAACGGGACGCAGGCCATGACGGGTATCGGCGCGCTGGCGCTCCGGGCGGCCGAGCGGGCTGTGGAGACCGCGGAGGTGGCGGGCGCCATGAGCCTGGAGGCGCTCCGCGGGACGCCGGACGCCTTCGACGAGGCGATCCAGCGGGCACGGCCGCAGCCGGGGCAGGCGGAGAGCGCGGCGCGGCTGCGGTCGCTCCTCCGGGAGTCGGAGATCCGGGAATCGCACCGGAACGACGACCCGCGGGTCCAGGACGCGTACTCGCTGCGCTGCATGCCGCAGGTCCACGGGGCGGCGCGGCAGGCGTTCGGCTACATCCGGCAGGTGCTGGAGGTCGAGGCGAACAGCGCCACGGACAACCCGCTGATCTTCCCGGAGACCGGCCGGATCATCAGCGGCGGCAACTTCCACGGCCAGCCGGTGGCCCAGGTTCTGGATCTCCTCGCCATGGCGTGCGCGGACCTGGCGTCCATCAGCGAGCGACGACTCGCCCGCCTCGTCGACCCCGCCCTCTCCGGCCTCCCCGCCTTCCTCACGTCCGACCCCGGCACGAACTCCGGGTTCATGATGGCGCAGATCGTGGCCGCCAGCCTCGTCACCGAGCTGAAGCTCAAGGCCGCCCCCGCCTCCATCGACTCCATCCCGACGGACGCGAACAAGGAGGACCACGTCTCCATGGGAATGACCTCCGCCGTGAAGGCGCGGGACGCCGTCCGGCTCCTCGAGACCGTGCTGGCGCTGGAGCTCATGGCGGCCGCCCAGGGACTCGAGTTCCTGAAGCCGCTACGCCCCGCGCGCGGCGTCGCCGAAGCCGTCCGGCTCGTCCGCGCCCGCGTGGCGCCGCTGGGCCGGGACCGGGTCATGACCGGCGATATCGCCGCCCTGGAGACGCTGGTGCGGCAGGGGGATCTGGCGCGGCTGTGGGAGGAGGGGTGAAGGTTCTGCCGAGCCGCGGTGCCGGGGGCCGCGTCCGGGGCCGGGCCCGTGTCCGTCTGGCGTGTCCGTCTTTTCCCGGCCGCACTCCGCAGAAGCGCAGGGACGATCCTGCTGCGGTCTTAGGAACCGCCGGACCCGGGCCCGCCAGACGGACACGGGGCACGGGGTCCGCGGGTCGCCGTCGCCCGGGCTCCGTGCCGTGGCCCGTCTGGCGTGCGCTGGGACTCGTGATCCGGACGTTCCCGGAGGCATCCGGCGCATCTGAATTGCCGAGCCGCGGTTGTCCGCAGGGAACCACCGGTCCACGGTCGCCGGGTCCCGCCAGACGGACACGGCGCACGGGCGGCGGGGGATGGCGGCGGGGCCCGTGAAGCTCTTCGGGAACGTCTCGGAGCTGGTCCCCTGCACGAGCGCGGATCCCGCGACCATCCTTCGCGGCGGCGCCCTGCTGGTGGCCGAGGGGCGGATCGTCGAGGTGGGGACGGAGGCGGATCTCGACCGTCGTCATCCCGGCGCGGAGCGGGTGGATTGCGGAGGGGGCGTGCTGACGCCGGGGCTGGTGGACTCCCATACCCACGCGGTGTTCGGCCGGTGGCGGGCCGACGAGTACGCCCTCCGTGCCCGGGGCGTGCCGTACATGGAGATCGCCCGGCGGGGCGGCGGGATCAACGCGTCGGTGCGGGACCTCCGGGAGCGCTCGGAGGAGGAGCTGGTGG
>JAHWKI010000041.1 GCA_019347975.1 Gemmatimonadota bacterium | reverse complement strand
GGGGCGTCATCACCCACACTCCGAGTACCCGCAGGTCATGCACTTCACACAGCCCTCGGCGAACTGCAGGTCACTGGCGCACTCCGGGCAGGTGCCCATGAAGGTGTCGCCGGGGTCGTAGGCCTCGACCTGGGGCTGCGTCGCGCCCGGGTCGCCCGTGCCCGGCAGCCGCGGCACCCTCGCCGCGGCGGCCTCGACCGCCGGCGCACCGGCGATGGGCAGCTCCTGCTGGATCCCGTCCTTTTCCGCCATGTGGAGCTCCAGGACCTGGCCGATGGCGTCCGGCATCGACAGCACCTTGTTGGGGCCGAAGCCGACCGCACGGTCGCAGGAGATCCCGCGGAGCTGCTTGCTGATGTCCGTGAGCGGGATCCCGCTCCGGAGCGCCAGGCTGATCATGCGGCCCAGCGCCTCGGCATCGGCCATGGCGGCGCCGCCGGCCTTCCCGAGCGTCGTGAAGACCTCGAACGGCTTGCCGGACTCGTCCTCGTTCACGGTGACGTACAGATCGCCGAGGGGGCTCCGCATCTTCCGCGTGGTGCCCGTGAGCACGTCGGGCCGGGTCTTCTTGTGCAGCCGCTTCTGGTGCTTGATCTCCAGCTCCAGCAGCGCACCCTTCACCTCCGCCAGCTGATGGCTGAGGCGGTGGTTCTCCTCCCGGGCGTCGGCCAGGGCGGCCTCCAGGTCGGCGGTCTTGCCGGCCACGACATCGGCGGCCTCGGCGGTCGAGACGCCCCGCCGGGGCGTCTCCACAGAGGCGGACTGGGCGCCTCCAGCGCCCTGGTCGGCCTTGGCGGTCTTGCCGGTGGACAGGACCTGCATGGGGCGGCAGCCGTCGCGATAGACGGTGACGCCCTTGCACTTGAGCTCGAACGCCTGGAGGTAGATCTCCCGCACGTCCTCGGCGGTGGCCTCGTTCGGGAAGTTGCACGTCTTGCTGATCGCGCTGTCCACGTGCTCCTGGAAGGCCGCCTGCATCCGGATGTGCCACTCGGGCGTCACGTCGTGCGCCGTGACGAAGAGCCGCTGGACATCCGCAGGGACCTCGTCGAAGTGGATGTGACCCTGCTCGGCGATGGCCTCCATCAGCGCCTCCGAGTACCACCCCTGCGCCTTCGCCATCCGCACGAAGTCACGGTTCACATCGGCCATCATCGATCCGGCCTGGTTCCGCATGAACGCCACGGCGAACAGCGGCTCGATCCCGCCCGAGCAGTCGGCAAAGATCGAGATGGTGCCCGTGGGGGCGACCGTCGTCACGTTGCAGTTGCGGAGCTTCCGCATGGGCCGGATCCGGTTCCCCTCGGCGTCGCGCGCGGCGGTCTTGTCGGGGCCCCAGATGCTGTCCTTCCACGCGGGGAAGGCGCCGCGGGTCTCGGCCAGGCGCTCGGAGGCGTTCTTGGCCTCCTCGTCGATGAAGTGCATGACGATGCGGGCCAGCTCGATGGCCTGCTCCGAGTCGTACGGGACGCCCACGCGCACCAGCAGGTCGGCCCAGCCCATGATCCCGAGCCCGATCCGGCGGATGTTCTTGGCCAGCTCGTCGATCTCGGGGAGCGGGTAGTTGTTCGCGTCGATCACGTTGTCGAGGAAGTGCGTGCTCAGGTGCACGACCTGGCGGAACGCCTCCCAGTCGATCCGGTCCTCGAGCGGCGTGTCCTCCGGGACGTCGGTCTTCGCGAACATACCGACGTTCACGCTGCCGAGGTTGCACACGTCGTACGCCAGGAGCGGCTGCTCGCCGCACGGGTTCGTCGCTTCGTAGCTGCCCAGCTTCGGCACCGGGTTGTAGTGGTTGGCCTGGTCGATGAAGAACACCCCCGGCTCGCCCGTCGCCCACGCACCCTGGATGATCAGGTCGAAGATCTCGTTCGCGTCCTCCTGCCCCACCACCTCCCCGCTCCGCGGACTGATCAGGTCGTACGTGTCCCCCGACCGCACCGCCGCCATGAACGCGTCCGTGATCGCCACGCTGATGTTGAAGTTCGTCACCTGCGTCACATCGCTCTTGCACGCGATGAACTCGCGGATGTCCGGGTGGTCCACCCGCAGAATCCCCATGTTCGCGCCCCGCCGCGTACCGCCCTGCTTCACGACCTCCGTCGACGCGTCGTAGAGCTTCATGAAGCTCACCGGTCCGCTCGCGACGCCCATCGTCGACTTCACCACGTCGTTCGACGGACGCAGCCGGCTGAACGCGAACCCCGTCCCGCCCCCAGACTGGTGCACCAGCGCCATGGACCGGAGCGTGTCGTAGATCCCGTTCTTCCCGTTCGACAGCGCGTCCTCCACCGGCAGCACGAAGCACGCGCTGAGCTGGCCCAGCGGCCGGCCGGCGTTCATCAGCGTCGGAGAGTTCGGCTCGAACAGCCGCTGCGTCATCAGCCGATAGAACTGCCGCGACAGCTGGTCCACCGCGCCCTCGCTCGCGCCGTACTTCGCGTCCACATCCGCAACCGTCCGCGCCACACGCCAGAACATCTGCTCCGATTCCTCCACCGGCTTCCCGTCCTCGTCCTTCTTCAGGTAGCGCTTCGCCAGGATGATCCGCGCGTTGTCGCTCATGTCGGCGATCGGCAGATCGTCGGGCAGCACGTCGGCCGGGTTCGGACGGGGGGCGGACTTCGGGCTCATGACGATTTCTCTCACTGTGGTGATGTACGAGCGCCTACGTGGAAAACTCTGTCTTATGTCGAATGTGCTGCGGGACCGTGGCTTCCGCGCAGTGCAGCGGGACCGGCCGGAGCTGCCGGAGGCCGTCGAGCGCTACATCTTGTGCGGGGAGTCCAATGTGCCACCACATATAGTGGGTGTCAAGGCTCCAGTTCTGCACACGGTTATACACCGGAGAGGGCACGGATTTCCGCGGTTTGCGGGCGGTTTTCCACCGTGTCCACAGCGGGACTCCACACGGGACTCCACAACAATTCCCGCGAACAGAGCGCGGGATCGTGACCAAACTGGCCCGCTCCGGGATACGAAAAGGGCGGGAAGAACTCGCCAACGCTCCTCCCGCCCTCGTGCCGCCGGGCGCGCAGTGCGCCCGGGTGGGATCTACGTGGTGCTCATCGACTGGAGCGCGTTGCCGATCCGGTCGAAGAATGCCTTGACGGCGCCCTTCTGCTCGAGGAGCTGACCCTCGGCGGAGAGCCGGTCGGCGGCTTCCTGGACGGCTTCCGCGTACCCGGCGCCGGTCGCGCCACGCTCCTCCTGGTAGGTTTCCACCAGCTCGGCGCCTGCGTCGAAGGCCGCGGAGACCGTGGCCGCGTGGGTGGTCGCCGATGCGTCGGACCGGCGGACATCGTTCGCGCGCTGGCGGAGCGTCTCGAGGCGCTCCTGGAGCACGATGCTGCCGACGGTGTCGGCCTGGATGGTGGCCTCCATCGCGGCGGCCATGCGTTCGAGGCAGCTCACGGTCCACTGGTGCTGCCGGCTCATGTCCTGATCGTCGGTGGTCGCGACGCAGCGCTGCCTGAAGTCGGCGACGGCTGCGGCGGGACCTTCACCCGCCGGTCCCATCTCGGCCGCGGGTCCGGTCTGCGGATCCAGGGGAGCGGGTGCGACGATCTCGTCGCTCGCCATGGGCACCTCATCGTCTTCGAGTACCTCGGCGACGGCCCAGACGGCGAGGATCGCGACGAGGAGCGCGATGACCCAGGGCCACCAGGTGCGATTGCGCTTCCGTTCAAGATCGATGTCGGCCATGACTGCCTCCTGTCAGCGGGTCTGTGCTTCCGTCCCAAGACATTGCGGCAATTGACGTTCCGCTGGATCACCGGAACGCGTGTTGCGGCGAATCAATCGTGTACGGAAGCGCTCGAATCATGAATCACAGGAGGGACTGATGGCACTGACACGCGTATCGGGACGCGAGCGGCACGACTTCGGAGAGGGGTACGACGTGCGGGGCCGTGAGGTCAGGACGGATGTGGACGATGAGAAGGTCGGGAAGGTGGACGACGTGCTGGTGGACGACAACGGATCGCCGCGCTATCTGGACGTCGATCTGGGATTCCTGAAGAAGCACGTGCTCCTGCCGGTGGGTCACGCGCGGACGTCGCGGGACGAGGACGTGGTGCGGGTCCGGGGGATGGTGAAGGAGGATTTCGAGACGATCCCCGAGGCGATCGAGGGTGAGGTCGACCGTCGGTACGAGACGCGCCTGGCCGGGGCGTACGACG
This sequence comes from Gemmatimonadota bacterium, assembly GCA_019347975.1. Taxonomy (GTDB): domain Bacteria; phylum Gemmatimonadota; class Gemmatimonadetes; order Longimicrobiales; family RSA9; genus JAHWKI01. The sequence continues at coordinate 15,716 of JAHWKI010000041.1, read as the reverse complement.
CCCGGCTGAGCGGCGACCGGGCGTACGGCCGCCCGATGTACATCGGCTGGAGCGACCGGAGCCGTACCGTGACGCCCCCCGAATCCGTGGAGCGCGTGGACCAGCTCCAGAACGTGGACGTCGCGGAGGGTCAGCCGGACCCCCGGGGCTGGGTGGTCGTCACCGCGGACGGCGAGCGGGTCGGGCGGGTGGATCACCTCGTCGGGGACACGGACGCCATGAAGGTGCGGTACCTGTCGGTGGACGTCGCCGGCGGCTCCGACCGGAAGGTCCTGATCCCCACGGGCTACGTCGACCTGGACACGGACGCAAACGAGGTCCGTCTGAACGCGCTGGAGTCGGAGAACGTCCGACGGCTGCCGGAGTACCAGGGGCGATTCGACCGTGAATACGCCGAGCGGCTGCACACGGAGCTGGACAGCTTCGAGCTCGGACCGCGCTGGTACGAGCACCCGCGCTATTCGACGACCGGGCTCTACGGCGTCGGACCCGACCGGCTCTAGTCGCCGGACCGGCAGACAGCCACGGAACGCACAGAGCCCGGCGGAGATGGTCTCCGCCGGGCTCTCGCGCGTTCAGCCCCGACCGTGTCTAGCGGCTCGGATCGTCCTCGAGATCGTCCAGTTCCTCGAGCTCGTCCGTGTCGGAGAGGTCGTCATCCATGTCGAGGTCCTCGTCGTTCAGCGACTCCTCCCGCTCCCAGATATCGGCTTCGGACGCCCGCTGGGGCCGGCGCGCGCGCTCGGGACGGTCATCGTCCTGTCGGCCGTATACGGACCGGGTCTCCTGACGCTGCCGATTCATGCCGCCGTACCGCTTCGGGCGATTCGCCATGGTCCACCTCACCTCGCGTTGTATTGAAAAGCCGACACCCCGAAAGATGTTTCACGAACCGGGCCCCCCGTCGACGCGGAGGGGCCTGCATCACGAAGGTCCAGCCCGCTGGTCCGAATCACTACGGTCACTCCGTCTCGGTGACCTTGCTCTTGCCGGAGCCGCGCTCCTGGGTGCCCTCCCCCGTCTGCCGCTCCTGGCGATCCTCTCGATCGGAGGCGGACTGCTCGTGGGACCGCTCGCCGCTCCTGCCCAGAGCCTCGTCCCGCTCCTCGCGGCTCCCCTCACCGGCGCCCGTGCTGCGCATCCCGCTCCGGTCGCCCTCCGGCCCGTCGTCGTCGCCCGACGAGGGGTGGTTCCCCTCCCCCCGCTCCTTCACCTCCGCGGCGCGCTCCACCTCCTTCTCCTGGGCCTTCTCGGACTGCTTCTGACGGGCGTCCATGGTCTCGCGTGGCGTCATGTGGTTTCCGCGCCCGCCCTCCACGGTCTCGACATCCGGCCCGCGGCGGTTCTGCTCCTCGGTCTGCCTGCGGAACTTGTAGTCCGTGGCCTGGGATTCGTTCTGGTCGAGGTTGTGCTGGTCCGGACGCTTCGTCATGGTCGCCTCACTCGAGATGTGATCGGTTGGTCACCAGCCGATCAGGTATCACGAACCATGCCGCGTGAGGGTCAGAAGCTGGGGCCGAACACCAGGTGGAAGCGCCAGTTGCGGGGATCGGAAGCGGCGCGGCCGTCCTCGGGCGCGACATCGGTGAACGGCACGGCGAGGCCGCCCCGGAGGCGGAGCGGGATGGAGTGAAGGAGGCCGACGTCGACGGACAGCTCGGCCCCCGCGGAGACGAGCGGGGCCCCGGGTGCGGTGCGGCAGGAGAAGATCGCATCGGCGCACCACGCGTCGCCCGCATCGGCGAAGAGGGACCCGGAGAGGGAGGTGATCGAGAAGCCGAGGATGTCGCCCCGCCACCCGACCAAGTGGAGGGGCAGGCGGTACTCGCCGGACGCGGTCCACGCCCGGGTGCCGAAGCGGTCCCCGTCCTCGTAGCCGCGGACGGGGAGGAAGAGGCTGGCGCCGCCGAAGCTGGCGCCGGGCAGGAGGGACTCCGGCGAGCCGCCCGCGCCGCCGATCGAGGTCGGGACCGCGCCGGGGCCGTAGCGGCCCAGGGCGGACACGCGGCCGGCCAGGACGTGGTCCGCGAAGCCCCACCAGGGGAACCCCTGGTATCCGGCGACCCGCCCCTGGAGCTGATCGTATGTACGGGCGAGGCCGTCCGCCTCCCACCACCGGCGTGCGTGCGCCGCGACCGATAGCCCGTCCTCCGCACTGATGGAGTAGGGGAAGGAGCGGGCGTTCCCCCAGCCGACCCCGACACGGAGGCCGAAGAGCGCACCGGGGTCGGGCACATCGAGCGACTCGAGGATGGCGTCGCCCTCATCGCCGCCTCGATGGAGATCGTAATCGCGCCCCTGGATCTCAGCGCCGGTCTGGAGCCACGCGGTGCTCCGCCACCGGCGCCGGAGGAACAGCGCCTGGAGGGCCGCGTGGTCCTCCCGATACCAGACGCCCTCGGAATCTCCCGGCCCCCTCGTCACGACGCCGACCGGGTCCCAGCTGCGCCCTACGGAGAGGGAGAGCTCGGGGACGCCCAGGCCTCGCCAGCGCCAGGAGGCGTCGGCCTGAAGCCGACCGGAGCCCACGTCGACGGCCGCGCTCGCCTGCCAGCTGTGCCGGCTCAGGACGTCCCAGCCGGTGCTGAACAGCCCGAGGAACCGGAGCCGGTCCGGGCCGGCCGTGGCGCTCATGTAGGTCGGCAGCCAGAACATTGGGCCGAGACTGGGCAGGGGCGAATAACCCGAGAGCGTCTGAGTCACCTCCTCCTCGACCCCGGGTCCGGGAGAGGCCGAGTCCAAGGCCGAGGCTGGGGGGCCGGGAGCCCGGTCTCCCGCGGCGGGATCCAGGAGCCCATCCCCATGAGCGAGGACGGAGGCGGCCGCGGGTCGCCAGGTCTCCGGTCGCAGCGGGACCCGCTCGATGCGCCAGCCGTCCGAGTGATAGGCGGAGAAGTAGATCCAGCGGCCATCGGGGGAGACGTCCGGGTCGAACGCGCCACCGAGAACGTTCGTCACCTGGAGAACGGGGCGGGGCTCTGTTCGCGGAAACTGTTGCGAGCCGCCCGCCACGTCGATGGCATAGAGATTTGGGATGCCGGACCGGTCGGACCAGAACAGCACCCGCCGCCCGTCCGGCGTCCACGCCGGCGCGAGGTCGAGGGCGTCGTCGTCGGTGAGGGACACGATGGACCCGGAGGCGACGTCCACCAGAACCACGTCCGTCCGCCCGCCCGCGAACCGCGCTGCCGCGACCGTCCGCCCGTCCGGGGACCACCGCGGCGTCGTGAACCCCTCGCCCGCCGCCGCGGGCGCCAGCGTTTCCAGCCGCTGGGTGACCAGATCGTGCAGGACCAGCGGCATGGCCCCGTGCCGGTTCTGCACGGCGACGACCCGCCGACCGTCCCGGGCGACGTCCGGCCGCTCGAGCCGGGCGCCATCGGTCAGCCGGGTCTCAACCCCGTCCATACCGACACGCCAGAGGTCGCTGTGGAGGCGATAGGGGTCACTGAACTCGAGCTGCGCGGTGACGACGCCCGAACCGTCCGGAAGCCACGACGCCGGCCCGAGGATCATCGAGGCCTGATTGCGACGCGCCACCGTTCGAAGCTCACCGGTGGCGAGGTCGAGTACGCGGGTCGCGGGAGCCGAGCGAAAGTCGTCCGCGGAGAACACGAGGCGCGCGCCCTCGGGGCTGACCCGCGGCCACACAGCGAACGGCCCGCGCAGGTCGGGCCGCTCCGGCGTGCCGGGGACCGACTCGGATTCAGTGAGGCCGAGCGACAACACCGCTTCTCGTGTGGCCAGCGCATCCCGCCGCGCCTGGTCGCGCCACTGATCGTAGAGGGCCTCGAAATCCTGCCCCGTGACCTCCTTGGCGATGCGGCCGAAGAAGAGGAAGGGGGGGAGCTCGGCGCCCGCCGTGGCATCGACCAGCCGGGAGTGGACGGCATAGCCGTACGTGTCCGCCAGCCACCGCATGAAGCTGGCGCCGTAGATGTAGCTCGCCTGCCCTCCGGGCCAGACCGGGCTGGGAGTGGTCACCTGATCGAGGTCCGGAATCCGATCCTCGATGGCTGCGGTTCGCACCACCATCTCGTGGAACGTGCCGTGGACCCGGCCGGCGCCGGTGAGGCGGCTCTCGTAATGGGTCGCCAGCCCCTCCAAGTTCCACGCGGGCGTCCCGATGACCGGGAAGAGCGGCCAGAACAGAGGAACCCTGCCGAACACCCGCCGCAGCGCGCTGCCGACCGGGCCGGTCACATCGAGGTGGAAGATGTGCACGAGCTCGTGGGCGACCACCAGCTCGACCCAGTCTCGCGCATAGGCCAGCGACGGCATGTCCAGCGGTGGCCGGGCGAAGATCACAACCCGATTCGAAGGGAACGGCGTCGCGTAGCCGTTGGTAATGTCCAGGTGGTCCGTGACGACGAGGTCGATCCGGCCCGGCGGCGCCGGCGCCAGCTCCTCGCGGAGGATCGCGTGCACCCGCTCGGCGACCTCCGCCGCATGCCGCGCGACTCCCTCCAGCTCCGGCGGGAACGTCACGCGAAAATGCTCGGTTCGGAGCGCCCACCAGTCGCCGTCCGGAGGCGGGCCTTGTGCCCGGGCGACAGAGGGCGTCGCCACCCCCGTGAGCAGGAGCAGGAGACCGCCCGTTATGGCGCGGCCGAGTGGCTGGGCCCGGAGGGCAAGAACGAGCGTCCGCATTAGAGTCAAAGGTACGCGCGTGGACGCCCACCCGCACGGGGCCAGGACCGAAAGGGCGCACTCTGTAACGGCCAGATCCGGCCTTGTCGGCCCCCGCGCCCACTCTGCTTCTGTTCGCGGGAACTGTTGCAGAGCCCGGCGCGCCCCGGCCATCGAACCCGGGCGACGGGGGCCACGGTCCTCTGCCCCGAACCGCTCCCCTCGCCAGGTCCGAGCGGAACCACTGCAGGTAACCGTCGAGATACCGCGTCGCGACGCCCCGGAACGGACGAAGCCATCGCTTCAGCCCCCGCTCCACCTCGGTAGAGGAGTCCTCGCCGGCGCTGCTCCGCTGGAGGATCACCAGCCGACCGCCGTCTTCACCTCGCGGCAGGTGCCGGGGCAGCTGCAGACGTGTCACCAGCTCATCGACCTTCGCAAGCCGCGGCAGCACCGACGACATCAACCACCAGGGGCCGCGCTCGCCCCGGCCGGAAACGAAGGCGGCGGTTGCGTCGTCGCGCTCCCAGACCAGGGCGACGACGACCCGGAGTTCCTCGGGGATCCAGCTGGGATAGGTATAGCCCCGGCGTCGTGTAGCGCGTCCGGCCGGCCGCCGGCCCTTCTCGCTGTATGCGAACCAGATGTCGCGAAGGTGGACGCGGCCGGCGAGTCGCGAACGGTCCCGGGACCGCCACTCACGCAGGAGCCGGTGCCGCCAACGGAAGGCGGTGGAGGGGTGGACGCCGACGAGCTCCGCCGAGCGACGGACCGACGCACGGTCGTCGACCGCAGTGGCGAAACGCGGCCAGCGGTCGACTCGCTTCAGGTAGTGGAGCGGCGTGCCGGTGAAGGTACTGAACGTCCGTCCGCAGCCGTGGCAGCGGAAGCGGTGTCGGCCCGAAAAGCCCCCCCAGGGACGCACTTCAGCGCTGCCGCAGTGCGGGCACTCGTCACCGTGCCGGACGGAGACACGATGGCGCTCCGCCGCCGGAAGCAGGAACGGCTCGGCGGCCGGGGCGGCCCGACGGGGCGAGGCGTGGTGCGGGGATGCGCGCATGGGGCCCTGAATGGCGCACGCATCGGGGCACGACCATGGCTGGATGTGACGTCACTCCCGCAACAATTCCGGCGAACAGAGCGCCGTTCGGCTGACAAGCGGGGACGGGGTCGCTCGCAACAATTCCCGCGAACACAGCGCCGTTCGGCTGACACCGGGGGACGGGTCGTTCGCAACAATTCCCGCGAACACAGCGCCGTTCGGCTGACACCGGGGGACGGGGCCGTTCGCAACAATTCCGGCGAACAGAGCGCCGTCCGCTCGATCAGCGATCGCGGGGGGGCGCCGGCAGCGTGCCGAGGGCATACGCCCTCAACCATTCCGCCATTCCACGCACGTGGGCCTCGGCGATCCGCCGCACCACGGCCGGCTGGCGCAGCGCGGCTTCCTGCTGCGGGATCATCATGAACATGTTCTCCGTCAGGATCGACGGGGCCCACGTGAACCGGGCCTGGTGGAGGTCCGCCCTCCCGACCCCGAGGTCGCGCAGCCCCAGCTCATCGAGCAGCTCTTCCTGTACCTCCCACGCCAGCGACGCGGCCCGTGGGTGGTTGTAGTACACGCTGGTCCCGCTGTTCTCCCACGGGTTCACCCCGTCCGGGAAGGCGTTGTTGTGCACGGACACCCAGAGGTCAACGTCCTCGGCTCGCGCGATCTCCGTCCGCTCCACCAGCGTGAGTGTCGAGTCCGTCGTACGCGTCATGACGACCCCGGCACCCCTCGACTCGAGGGCGTCCCGCAGCGCCAGCGAGATCGCCAGGTTGGCGTCCGCCTCCGTGAGTCCCGTCGGGCCCATGGTGAACCGGTCGGCTCCGCCGTGCCCGGGATCGATCCCCACCCGCACGCCCCGGAGGGGGCGGTCCGGGTCGATGGCCGGAGGGCGCCTCAGGCGCAGTACGAGGTCGTCGCCCTCTGCCCAGTACGTCTCGTATCCCCACGGCCTCGTGGCCGTGTGCACAGTGAGCACAAAGCGGTCGTTAGTCGGCTGATCCCACTCCCCCCGCACGATGTACGGGTCGACCCGGCCGTGCTGCAGGAAGTTCGCCCGGCTGAGGGCCCCGAAGACCACGAGCTTCACCGATCCCTCGGTCTCTTCCACCTCGTACGGGAGGCGCCTGTCTAGGGCGACATGGACATCGACGTAGCCGGGCTGTGGATCCATGCGGACCGTGGCGACCCGTGAGGCCGGGGGCGGAGTCCCGGCCGGGAGCAGGTCGATGTGTCCGGCGGGCGACCAGACGTCGAGGTCATCGGCGACGCGGACGCGGTACGCGCCGTCGCGCTCGCCAGTGAGGGTGAGCTCCGTGCCGTTGACCCAGGTGTAGTGGTAAGGGCCACCGCCCGGTCCCGGTCGCGCGATGATGGCACCGTCACCGTTCTCGGCCGGGGGATTGGGGTCGTTGGCGAGACCGACGCGCGGGCGATCGGGATCGAGGATCGCGAGGTTGAGCGGCAGGACCTGCCGGACGACCTGACCGTGTGCCGAGACGAGCTCGAGCACGCCGTGGGAGCCCGGCTGCCGGTGCTGCGCCACCTGCAGCGCGGCGGCGGCGCCCGCCCCGGCGGTCAGCTCGCCCGCGCGTGCGTCCGCCGCGTCCTCGACCGGTTCGCCGAGGGGTCGACCGAGGGGTGGATCGCCGGGCCGGTCCGGCTCGAGGCGGCGGACATCGGCGGGGGGCGGCGGAGGCGGAGCTGTGTCGACGGGGGAGGAGGGCCGCCGGGGGCCCGAGAGGGTCGCCCAGGCAACCGTCGTGTCCGGACTGATCATGGGCACCGCGGCGAAGAAGCCGCGATACCAGACGTGAGCGGGACGTGCGCGGGCGTCGGCCGCGGGATCGGCCGGATCCCCCGGCTCGACGCCGAAGTCGGTGGCCCCTCCGGCGGAGGCGTGTCGCTCGACGAGGGGAACGACGGTCCCGTTCGGCAGCAGGAGCCTGGCGGTTGCGCCCGCGGTTCCCCGGAATCCGACCTCGATGCGCTCTCCCGGCAGCACGGCCCAGCCGCCGGCCGGGTACGCGGAGCCCGGCAGGATCACGAGCGAGTCGCCCGGGCCCGGCGGCGGATCGGGGAGCCTCACGGGCACCTCGAGCGTCGCGGTCCGTCCATCGGCTTCGGCGCGGAGCCGATACACCGCGTCCTCGGGGACGGGGATGAACGCGAGGAAGCCGCCGTTGGGCTGAACCTCGACCTCGCGTTCGTTGATCCAGACCCGGGCGTCGCCGGTGCCGGTGGACCCGAAAATGAAGTTGTCTCCGCGGGTGGCGACGAAGGCGGAGTCGCGGGGGTAGCTGACCCGCAGGTCGAGGGCGCCGTCCACCTCCGGAATGGGGGGGAGGTCCGGCGTGACCTCGCGGGGGCCGGGCGCGACCGGCTCCGGCCTGGCGGTGGCACACGCCGAGGCGGCCAGGGCGGTCAGGAGCAGGGCGGCGGCACGCCAGCCCTGAGCGCGGGCGCTTCTGGAGGCCATGATCGAAACTCTTCTCGGTTCGGTGTTCATCGCGTCGGCTCTTTCTCGTTCGCTCGGCGAGTCGCGTGGCCGGAGGTTCGAACGGCTCCTGGCATGGCAAAGATCACGCCCCATGCCCCGGGCCCCGGGCGGCGGAGGTGATCGATGGTTCGGAAGTTGCTTCGGGCCGCCGAGCATCAGCGCTCGTCCACAGGTCGTCGTCACAGACCGGGGAACGCCATGCACTATGCGGACTGGATCGTCCTAACGCTCTACGTCGTCGCGATGATCGCGATCGGTGTCTGGGCGAACCGTAAGCAGACGGATACCGAGGCGTACTTCGTCGGCAACCGGAACATTCGCTGGTGGGCGGCGGGGATCTCGATCATCGCCACGTCGTTCTCCGCGGCGTCCATCCTGGGCGTGCCGGGTTACGCCTTCAGCAGCGACATGTGGTACCTGCAGTACCAGCTGGGCGACATCGCCGCGGCGGTGATCGTCGCCATCCTGTTCATTCCGTTCTTCCACAAGGTGCGCGGGCTGACGACCGCGTACGAGTACCTGGAGGCGCGGTTCGATCTGAAGACGCGGCTCCTCGGGTCCACGCTCTTCGTGCTGACCGTCCTGCTGAGGGCGGGTACGCTCCTATACGGGGCAGCGCTGCTCTTCTCGGCGGTGGTGCCGACCAACGTGATCCCCGGGCTCACCGGCGTGGAGGAGGCGGTGGTGATCTTCGGGATCATCGCCATCATCTACACCGTGATGGGCGGGATCTCGGCGGTGGTCTGGACCGACGTCATCCAGTTCACGATCATGAGCTTCGGGATCCTCGCGGCGATGACGGTGGTGGTGCTGGGGACGCCGGGTGGCTGGGCCGAGGCCTTCGGCGACGCCAGCCAGCTGGGGAAGCTGGACATCATCCATCTCGAGGAGCCGATGGGTGGGCAGGGTCTGCTCACCGCGATCTTCGGGTACGGCCTGCTGGCGCTCTCGCTGTTCGGAACGAACCAGCAGCCGGTGCAGCGCTACATGACCGTGAAGAACCCGCGGGAGGCGCAGCAGGCGCTGCTGCTCGGCGTGGGCGCCGGCGTGATCGGCGTGACGCTCTCGCTGCTCCTGGGCGTCTTCCTCTTCATCTTCTACGACTACTTCCCCAACCTGATGCCGGCGGACCTCACCGCGGACCAGGTCATGCCGCACTTCGTGAACACGCAGGTCCCGCCGATCGTCACCGGGCTGCTCGTGGCGGCGGTGTTCGCGGCGGCGATGTCGAGCCTCGACTCGGCGCTGAACTCGCTTGCCGCGGCGCTCACGGTGGACTTCTACGTGCGCTTCAAGCGCAACGTGACGCAGTCCCGGCGGCTGCTGTTCGCCAAGACCGTCGTCGTCACGGCCGGGATCCTCGGGATCGCCATCGGGATCTACGCGTCCCGGACCGAGGTCCTGCTGATCGACCTGATCCTCAGCTTCATGGGGTACTTCGCCGGCGGGCTCCTCGGTCTGTTCCTCCTGGGCATGCTGACGAAGCGGGCGAAGGGGACGGGCGCGTTCATCGGCGCGATCGCGGGGACGTTCGTCGTCCTCATGATGACGGAGAACGACTTCCGGCTCCCGCGCCTGTACGAGCTCTTCGGAATGGACGCGGTGCCGTTCATCTGGTCCACCGCGATCGGTGTTACCGTCACCATGATCGTCGGCTACCTGCTGTCCCTCGGGAGCTCCGCGCACACGCCGGGGGACATGACCATGGCGCGCACGCCCACAGCGACTTGAGGGAGGCTCCATGCTGAGCGACGTTTTCTTCCGGCTGGGCGAGGCCATCGGCGGCCTCGAGTCGCAGGTCCGCGGCACCGCAGGCGCGGACTTCGAGGACTTCGACGTCCTCGACGACGATGCCGCCGCGGCCGGCCCGGCCGCGGACCGCGACGAGACCCCGAGCGACCAGGACATGGCGGAAGCGGCCCGCCGCGCCGCGCTGACGACGGGCGTCGCGCTGCTGGCATCGCGCCTCCTCCGCCCCAAGCCGATCCGATGGCCCCGGGTGATCCTCGCGGGCGCGGCGGGGTCGCTGCTGGCCGACATGGTGGGTCGCATGCAGGATGATGCCCGGGCCCCCGAGCTCTCCTACGCCGCGAGCCCGGAGGAGCTGCTGGGGCGGGTCTCCGCCGGGATCGCCATCGCCGCGGGCTACGCGTCCATCCTCTACCCGCGCCTGCCGGGCTCCCCCCTGCTCCGTGGCCTGGTGTTCGGCGTGCTCGAGATCGCGGCCGCGCCCAGGGGCGGGCTCGTGCGCCTGGCAGCCCACGCGCCCGGGCTGCGCTTCCCGCTCCAGACGCTGGCGCTCCCGGTGGACGAGGACGCGAGCCCCGGCGCGCACCTGGCCTTCGGCCTGGCGCTCGGCCTCCTCTACCGCGATGGCAGGGACTACGACGAGGACGAGCCCGAGGACGAGGACGACGAGTACGACGAAGACGAGAACGAGGACGACGAGTACGACGACGAGTAGCTCAGCGGAGGTAGCCGGCCGGGCACACCTCGAAGTCCAGCGCGACGCCGCCGCGTTCCCGTGGACGCGCGCGGCCGCTGACGTCCCGCTGCCCGTCGGCGGGCTCCGGCAGGATCCCCAGCAGGACCGCTTCCCGCCCTTCCACTTGCATGGCCTGGACGGCGCAGAAGCGCTCCGGCCGGGCCGCGATCACGGGCAGCAGGTACGACGATGAGACCGCGCCCAGCCGGTCCAGGACCACGTACCGGGCCCCCGCCGCCTCCGCCTGCTGGAACAGCGCGCCGTCGCGGGTCGTGAACGGGTAGGCGCGTCCGGGGACCCGCCCGAAGTAGTAGAAGAACGTGGGCTTGCGGGAGAGGACCGCCGACCCCGGAGGCAGGCGATCCTCCGTCCACGAGGCCAGCGCGATGAACGCCCGCAGGTCCGGGTGCAGGCAGCGGCTGGGGAAGACGTCGTCCGCGGCCCGGCACGCTGCCCCCCACCGGAACAGCCCGGCGAGCGCCGGCGCGGAGACGAGGAGCACGAGGACCACCGTCATGGCGCGGGCGACGGACGGGACCCGCCCCGGGAGGATGGCCGCGCCTTCCGCCGCCAGGACCAGGAGGACCGGCAGCACGGGCATGAGCAGCCGGTCGGCGGCCCAGGGCGCCGGCCAGACCAGGACCATGGCCACGTAGAGCGGGAGCATGAGCTCCGCGACGCCGGGGGCGCGGAGTCGCCGCGCCCAGCCCACGGCGGTCAGCGCCAGGATCGTCGCGGCGATCACGTCGATGAAGAGCCCGTCCGCCCCGGCGAGGAGGTCCATGAAGATGCCGAACACGTAGAGGTCCAGGTTCTCGAGGACCCGGGCGAGGAGCCCCGCGGCTCCGATGGTTCCCTGGTCGGGGACGTAGGGGTTGGCCAGCCAGAAGTCGGACGCGTAGGGGACCTCCGCTCCGCGGGCCCGCAGCGTCCACAGGACCCCCAGGACCGCCAGGAGGCCCAGGACCCCCACCGCCCACCGCCACCGCCGCGCGAGCGCGAGCCAGAGCGCCACCGCCAGCACCAGCGGGAGCCCGGCGGTGCGGAGGAGCAGCGCGGCGAACCCGAAGCCGACCGCTCCGGGGGCGTGGCTGCGGGCGGCGAGCCACAGGCAGGCCATGGTCGCGGCCCAGAACGGCACGTCGGAGAGGATCCAGTGGCTGTTCTCACCCACGCCGGGGGCCAGAGCCACCAGCAGGCCGGCTCCCAGCGCGATCCCCGGCCGGGAGCGATCCCGCAGCCAGCGGTAGGACAGCGCCACCGCGAGGGCCGAGACGAGGACCAGGAGCGCCTTCAGTGGCGTCCAGGACGAGATGCCCACGGCGAGCGCGCCGGCGAGGATCGCAGGGAAGCCGGGTGGATACTGCGCGTGGGGCCCGGCGCCGGGGTCCCAGAGATGGAGGTAGCCGCCGTGCTCCAGGAGCGAGCGCGCGAGCGTGAGGTAGGCGACGTTGTCCCCGCCCGAGTGTGGGGTCGGGTCGAACGCCAGCGCGGCGGCCAGGAGGTGCACGGCGGCGAGCCCCGCCGCCATTGCGGCGGGGGGGGCCGTCGTCAGCCGTGTCCAGAGCGTCCGGATCAATGCGGAGGCGACTCCGTGAGGTCGGGATGGTTCCCGAGCCACCGTGCGGCCGCGCGCTGCATCAGCGTCTCGCCGCCCCACGCGGCGAGGAGGTGGGCGCCGGGCGTCTCGGTGGCCAGCCGCGGGTGCCCGAAGAGGACGACGGTCGCGCCGCGGGGCTCGGCCGCGGCGCTGGCCACGGTTTCGACGGCCTCCGCGCTCAGCCCCGGCCGCCCCTTGAATCCCTTGATGTCGGCGTACAGCGCGATGAGCACCGGCAGCTCGCCCGTGGGCCGGCCGACCTCCCGCACATGTACGCCCGCCTCCTGCAGCGCTTCGGGAAACGCTCCGCGGGGGCCCGGCGGGAACGGGCCGCCGGCATCGTCATCGACCGTCATGACCTCGACCGACCCGGCGCAGCGCGGCTCCCCCCGGAGCGCGCGGATCGATCGGCCGGCGAGGCCCAGAGCCCAGTCGGCGTCGGCGGATCGGCCCCAGCGCTCGCCGGTGACGCCGTCCAGCCGCTCGGCCGCCGCCCGGACCCGCTCGAACGACTCGGCGATCCGCGACTCGGTCAGCGCGCCGCCCCGGGCCGCCTCCAGCGCCGCGGCCACCTCGTCGAGCTCCCGGACGTAGAGCAGCGCGTCGCAGCCGGCGGCCAGAGCGCGGACCGCCGCCTCGGGCTCGCCGCCGCCGTTGTGGACGCCCTTCATGTTGAGCGCGTCGGTGACGATCAGGCCGTCGAACCCGAGCCGCTCCCGGAGCAGCCCGGTGAGGATCGGCCGGGAGAGCGTCGCCGGCAGCCCGGAGGGATCCAGCGCGGGGTAGGCGACATGGGCGGTCATCATGGAGTCCACATCCGCGTCGATGGCCGCGCGGAACGGCCGCAGGTCGGTGGCCAGGTCCTCCTCGTCGACCTCCACGGTGGGGAGCCCGAGGTGGGAGTCGGACGTAGTCCGGCCGTGCCCCGGGAAGTGCTTCGCGCAGGCGAGCGCGCCCGCCTTCCGGCACCCCTCGATCCACGCCACGACGTGACGCGACGCGCGCTCGGGGTCGGCTCCGAAGGCGCGCGTCCCCACGATGGGGTTCTCGTGCTCCAGGTCCAGGTCGGCGACGGGGGCGTAGACCCAGTTGATCCCCATGGACAGCGCCTCGCGGGCGGTCAGCTCGCCCGCCCGCCGAGTGAGGTCCAGGTCGTCGAGCTCGGCGAGGACCGCGGGCGGCGGCAGCGCGGTGGCGCCCGGGAACTGCTGGCCTGCGCCGCGCTCCAGGTCCGCCCCGATGAGGATCAGGTGCCCCGCCCGCTCCCGCACCTCCGCCGTGATCTCCCGGACCGCGTCGGCGGGCCCGCCGAAGATGATCCAGCCGCCCACGCCGAGCTCGATCCCCTTCTCGATGGTGGGGCGGAACGCGTCGTAGGACCCGTCGTCCGCGCTCCAGCGGATCGGGGGGAACAGGAGGCGTGCGGCGCTGGGCTTCATCGGTCCTCGCGGTTCAGTCCTCGGTCTGGAGAGGCCTCGGGTGACCGCCTCCCCGGCGTGAGGCTGCCGAGGACGCGGGGTCCCGAAGCGCCGGTGACCTCCGGCACGTTCCCGGACCGGGCTGTGACGTGGGCCCAGGCCAGGACGGCGAAGGCGATGGCCTCCTTGGCTTCCGGCGGGAAGCCCAATGCATCTCCCGTGCGAACGGGTATGGGATCGAGCCGGGCCCGGAGCATCTCCACCAGCGCCGGATTCCGACCCCCGCCCCCGCTCACCAGCACCTCGCCGCGCGGCCCGGGGTCGGCCCACCGCCGAACGGCGTCGGCGATGGTCGTGGCGGTCAGCGCCGTCAGCGTCGCGATGAAGTCGGCCCACGCCTGCCGGTCGGCGGGGCGGCTCCGCTCGACGAGCGTCTGGACGTAGGTGCGGCCAAACGCCTCGCGGCCGGTGGACTTCGGCGGCGGGCGACGGTAGTAGGGCTCGGTGAGGAGGTCGGCCAGCAGAGCCTCGTCGATGGCGCCCAGCCGGGCCCACGCGCCCTCGGCGTCGAACGCGTACTCGCCGTTCGTCGCCAGCTCCACAGCGGTGTCGATCAGGGCGTTCCCCGGGCCGGTGTCGAAGGCGACGAGGGGCTCCTCCGACTCGCTCGGCGGCAGCCGCGTCAGGTTGGCCATGCCGCCGATGTTCTGGAGGACCCGGACGTGGTCCGCCTGAAAGAGCAGCCGGTCCACCCACGGGACCAGCGGCGCCCCCTCCCCTCCCGCCGCCATGTCGCGGGCGCGGAAGTCGCTCACCACGTCGATCCCCGTGCGCTCGGCGATGGTCCCCGCGCAGCCGAGCTGAAGCGTGGAGCCGCGCTCGCCCTCCCGCGGCGGCTGGTGCCACACCGTCTGCCCGTGCGAGCCGACCAGGTCGACATCCCGGACGCTCACCCCCGCCACCCGGCAGACCCGGAGCACCGCCTCCGCGAACCACTCCCCAAGTCGGGCGTGGAGACGCGCGAGGTGCGCGGCGTCCCCCTCCAGGATGGCGTCGTGGATCTCCTCCCGTCGGTCCCGCGGATACGGCAGCGTGTCGAAGGCGATGAGGCGCCAGACGACGTCGTCGCCGCCCGCCTTCCCCTCGTCGATCTCGATCAGGGCGGCGTCGATCCCGTCCAGCGAGGTGCCGGACATGAGGCCGACGACGTTCACGCGCCACCCAGCTGGCCGGTGACCCGCGTGATGACCCCGCCCGCCTCGTCGAGCCGCCGTCGGGCCTCGGTGCGGTCGACCTCGAGCCGGCCCATCACGATGGCGGTCTTCACGTGGCCGCCGGCCTCTTCGAGGAGACGCTCCGCCGCGGGTCGATCGATCCCCAGCGTCTCCATCAGGATCCGCTCGCCCCGGTCGCGCAGCTTCTGGCAGGTGACCTGGAGGTCCACCATGAGATTGCCGTAGACCTTCCCCATGCGGACCATCGCCGACGTGGTGATGGTGTTCAGGACCATCTTGGTGGCCGTGCCCGCCTTCATGCGCGTGGAGCCCGTCACCACCTCCGGCCCCACCAGCGGGGCGATGACGACATCATGGGTCTTCTCCAGCTCCTCGGACGGGTAGGTGCAAAGGAGGAAACCGGTGCGCGCCCCCCGCTCGCGAGCGCGGGCGAGGGCGCCGTGGACGAAAGGGGTGGTGCCGCTGCTGGCGATCCCCAGGACGAAGTCGTCGGCGTCGACCTCGATCTCGTCCATGGCCGCGGCGCCGTCCTCGGGGTGGTCCTCGGCGCCCTCCTGGGCGCGGACCAGCGCCTCCGGACCACCCGCGATGACGCCGCGGACCATCCGGGGGTCGGTCCCGTAGGTGGGCGGCATCTCGGACGCATCCAGGACCCCCAGCCGCCCGGAGGTCCCGGCGCCGACGTAGATCAGGCGCCCGCCGCGACCGAAGCATTCGACGACCAGGTCGATGCAGTGGGCGATCTCCCGCCGCTCCTCCGCGACCGCCTCGGCGACCATGCGGTCCTCGGCGTTGATCAGG
>JAHWKI010000040.1 GCA_019347975.1 Gemmatimonadota bacterium | reverse complement strand
TGGGGGGGCGAGATTGTTTATAGGGGCCGGGGCCCTCGCCTCCTGTCTTTTTTGGGTTCGGCGCGCGCGGCACGCGCGCGGCCCGCCCCGCGCTTCGCGCCCCGGGGCGCGGGAACCTCGCACCACCCCCCCCCCCCCCTAAGGGGGGCTCCCCGGGCCCACCCGGCCGCCCCGGGGCGCGCGAAGCGAGCCCCCCACCTGCGGCCGCGCCGTCAGGCGCGCCGCCACCCCCTAGACCTCGCGCCGCCCCACCGCCAGTCCCGCCAGCACCACCGCGACCGCCCCATACCCCATGCAGAACCAGAACGCATCCCACGGAATGGGCTGCACCTCGGCGAACGCCCCTTCGAGGGCGAGGAGCGCGGGCTGTGGGGGAAGCACGAATCCGACCGCATCGGCGATCGGCCCGGCCAGCGGCATCATCCCGGTGGTCCCGAGGGACGTCCAGACGAGCGCGAGCAGCGCGAGCATCAGCGCGATCCACGCGTCGAGGCGCGTGAACACCGATAGCAGGGCGGTGAGCCCGCCCCAGACGGTCACGTGCGCGAGGATGAGGACCAGCGTCGCCGGGCCGGCCCACTCGCCGAGGAGCAGCAGGTCGTACGCGGGGAGGAGCACCGCGCTGAGCAGGAACGCCACCGCGCCCAGAACGAGGAAGCGGGCACCGTAGATCGTGGGGGGGTGCACCGGGCGGGTGGTCAGGAGGCGTGCGCGGCTGTCCTCCCGGTCGTCGGCGACGAGCCCGGCCAGCAGCACGAGCGTCGCGATCATGGGGAACCGTCCGAGGAGCCACCCGGCGAGCAGCATTCCGGAGATGAGCGGGTACCCACCGATCTGGAACAGGCGATCGAACTCGACATGGCCGTCCTCGCGCCCGAGGGCGGCCGCCGTGGCGCCGGCTGCCAGGAAGAGCGCGGCGGTGGCGAGGAGGGCGAAGGTGCGGCGTCGCCGGGCGAGCAGCTCGAGGGCGGCGAGGCGGAAGGCGGCGGCCACGCTCCTCACGCGCCCGGCCCCGGATCCGCTTCCGCTCCCCCGGCCCGGCGGACGCGCTCCTCCAGCTCGGCGCCGGCCGGGCGGACGGCGCGCAGCGTGGCGCCGCGGGCCAGAAGCGCGGCAAGGCGGTCCGACAGCTCGCGCGCGTCACTGACCGTGACGACGACCGCGTCCCCGTCCCTCCGGGCGTCGGGGAACGCATCACGCAGAGCATCGTCGTCGGCCGTTACGTCGAGGCGGTATGCGACGGGCCCTGCGGCGTTCGCCGCCAGCTCGACGATCTCCTGGATCCGGCCGTTGCGGAGGACCACGACGCGATCCGCGACCCGCTCGATCTCGGGCAGCTCGTGACTGGCGAGGAGCACGGTCCGGCCGGCGGCGCGGAGGTCCGCGACGATCTCGCGGAGTCGGACGCGCCAGAGCGGGTCGAGGCCTTCGGTCGGCTCGTCGAGGACGATGAGCTCGCGGTCCGCCAGCAGCGCCTGGGCGAGGCCGAGACGCTGGTTCATGCCGCGGGAGAGCGTGCCGATGGCGCGGTTCTCGTGCTCGGCCAGCCCCAGACGGTCGAGGGTGGCGGCGACCCGGCTGGCGGCCTCGTCGAGGCCGAAGCCCTCGAGGCGCGCGAGGCCGCGTAGCGCGGGGCCCACCGTCCATTCCGGCGGCAGGACGAACCGCTCCGGGAGGTATGCGGCGCCGTTCTTTCTTATCCAGCGACGGGGCGCGCGGCCGCCGAGGGTGACGCTTCCTTCGCCGGGTCGGAGAAAGCCCAGGATGAGGCCCAGGAGCGTCGTCTTTCCGGCGCCGTTCGGGCCCACGACGGCGGTTACGCCGGGGCCGATCTCCAGGGAGATGCCGTCCACGGCCCGCACCGGGGCGGCGCGGGTGCCGTACACGCGAGTGACGCCGTCCAGCTGGATCATCGACCTATGCTATCGATCCCGGGGGCACGCGTCACGTCCGCATGACCGTCCCGTTCCGCCATTCCCGCGCCCCATGCCACGGCCCATCCTCCCGCATGGCGACCATGCTGGGGCGGCTGCTGGTAGGGGACGGTGCCGTGACCGAGGCCGAGGTCGAGGCGGCGCTGCGCGACCAGCGGGACACGCGGGAGCGGCTGGGCGACGCCCTCGTGCGGCGCGGCCTCGATCCGGAGGCGGTCGCCCGCGGGCTGGCGCGGCAGCTGCGGCTCGCGTACGCGCCCCCTCCGCTCCGCGCCGACGCCGCGGCGCTGGAGCTGGTCCCGAGGGCCCTGGCGCTCCGGCTCCGCGTGCTCCCGCTGACCGCCGACGCGCGCTGCGTTCGAATCGCCATGGCCGACCCGCTGGACGCCGGGGCCGTGGACGACCTCCGCTTCCGGACGGGGCGGAGGGTCGAGCCGGTCGTGGCGACGGGAGTGGCGGTGGAGCGGGGGCTCGTGGAGGCGTACGGCGAGGCGGCGGTTCAGTCGGTGCTGCGGCGGCTGGGCGATGGCGGTCGGTCGCCGGAAGGGGAGGCGGATCTCCTCCGGGCCGATCCCCGGGACCCCGAGGACGCGGACGTGCTCCGGCGGGCGTCGGAGGCGCCGCCGATCATCGCGCTGGTGGATTTGCTGCTCGACCGGGCGATCGCCGCCGGAGCCAGCGACATCCACGTGGAGCCCGGGGAATCCCGGCTGCTGGTGCGAGCGCGGGTCGATGGCGTGCTCCGCCCGGTGCTCGACCTCCCGGCGCATGCGGCGCCGGCGGTCGTCTCGCGGCTCAAGATCATGGCCGGGCTGGACATCGCGGTGAAGCGCCTGCCGCAGGACGGCCGCAGCGCGGTCCGCGTAGGCGACGGTTCGCTGGGCTTGCGGGTCAGCACACTGCCGACGCAGGACGGCGAGAAGGTGGTGCTCCGCCTGCTGGACCCCGCCGCGGCGCGCCGGCCGCTCGACTCGCTCGGCATCCCGGCGGGCCTCAGGGAGCGATTGGGGCGCATCCTCGGCCGTCAGCACGGGCTGTTTCTCGTGACGGGGCCGACGGGGAGCGGCAAGACGACCACGCTGTACGCGCTCCTGGAGTCGCTGGACCGCGCGGGTCGCAACATCCTGACGCTGGAGGACCCCGTGGAGTACCGGCTGCCGGGGCTCACGCAGGTCCAGGTCCGGCCGCGGGCGGGGCTCACGTTCCCGGTGGCTCTGCGATCCGTGCTGCGACAGGACCCGGACGTCATCATGGTCGGGGAGATGCGCGACCGGGAGACGGCCGAGGTGGGGCTCGCCGCCGCCCTGACCGGCCACCTCGTCCTCTCCACGCTGCACACCAACGACGCGCCGGGAGCGGTCGCCAGGCTGGGGGAGATGAAGGCCGCACGGTACCTCGTCGCGGGCGGGCTGCTCGGGGTGCTGGCCCAGCGGCTGGTCCGCCGCCTCTGTCCGGACTGCCGCACGGTGGAGGCGATGGCCGGGGACGAGCTCTATGCGCTGGGGCTCCCCACACCGCCCCACGTCCCCCGGGCGGTCGGCTGCGCGAGCTGCGGCGGCACGGGCTACCGGGGCCGGGTCGGCGTCTTCGAGCTGCTCCAGGTGGACTCGGCGGTCCGGCAGCTGATCCTGGACGGCGCCGCCGCCGACGTGATCCGCGAGGCCGCGACGGCCGCCGGCATGACCTCTCTGCCGGCGGATGCGTGGGCGCGGGTGGACGAGGGCGTCACGACCCTGGACGAGGTCCGGCCCCTCCTCACACTCCTCGCCGATGAGGCCCGGGCATGCCGCTCGTGCGCGACCCATGTCTCGCGCGGGCTGCCGTTCTGCCCCGGCTGTGGCGGCACGATGGAGCGGCGGTGCGCGTGCGGCGCGGTGACGCGGCCGCACTGGCGCTTCTGCGGCGGGTGTGGAGAACGCGTCGAGGGTGTGGTCAGCCGCCGAAGGCGTCGGTGACCTGGCGGAGGAGACGCTCGGTGGAGCCGCCACGGCCGGGGAAGAAGTAGCGGTCGGAGATGCGGTTGAGGGCGACGCGCAGGTCGCCGAACACCTCGGCGGCCGTGCGGTAGAGATGGTCGACGCCGTGCTCGGACGCCATGGGGCTCCCGGCCGCCATCCGGTAGCCGGTGGCGCCCATCTCCTCGAAGTAGCGGAGCCCCGGCGCGCCTCGCCGCTCGACGCGGGCGGTGACGTAGTCGGGGAAGATACCGCTCAGCCAGAGCGCGTACTCGCCCAGGTGGGCGCGGACGAGGAACTGTCTTCGGCCGTCGGGAGTGTCCGCAGCGGCCAGGAGATCCACCAGGTACTCGACCCGGTCGGGATCCCCCGCGGCCACCCGGAACGCCCGGTCCTCGCGTCCGAAGTCCGACAGCAGCGCGGCCAGGTAGTCGGCCAGGGTGCGGTCGTCGATGCCGGTCTCGAGGAGCGCGTGGCGGACCATGACGTAGAAAATGAGGGACGGCCGGACGTCGGGGCCGCCGGTCAGGACGGCGTTCAGGGTGCGGGGGTCGTCCAGCACGGCATCGAACCCCTCGTCCCGGATCCTGTCCGAGAGCCGCTCCCGGGCGGCGGTGTCGCTCCCGGCCAGCATCCCGATGATCGTCCCCGCTTCGGGACGACCGAACGAAGCACGCACATTGGGAAGAATCACACGCTCCTCCACGAATCAGGTCGACTTGATCCGGCTCCGAGCCGCGTCTACGTTGCTGCCTTGGCCGGTTCCGTGCCAGCCTTCTCTTCCCAACCCCCGCACCGATGCCCCGCGAGCGGACCCTCGAGCGACGGCTGTTCAGCTGGATTCTCGCGCTGACCCTGCTCCCCGCCCTCCTCATCCTCGCGGTGGGCGGCTGGGCGGTCGCCACATCGCTGGATATCGCGGGCGTCCTGGGCCCGTGGGAGGAGGTCGCCGTGAGCGGCCGCGAAGTCGTCGAGCTGGCGGAGCCCATCGCCGGCCCGGCCCTCGACTCCGCCCTGACACGCCATCGCCAGGCCCTCTCCGGCTCCCTTACCCAGGCCCGGCGCTGGGCGTTCCTCGGTGACCGCTTCCTGGGCGTGCTGCCGTTCATCGTCGCCACGGTCGCGCTCCTGCTGCTGGCCCTGGCCTGGGCGGCCAGCCGGAAGATGGCTCGCCAGCTCGCACGGCCCATCCGGGACCTGGTCGAGGTGGCCGAGCGACTCGGCCGGGAGGAGCCCCTCCCACCACCCATCCGCCGCACCGTCCGCGAGGTCCGGGTGCTCGACGACACGCTCCGCCGCTCCGCCGCGCAGCTCGCCGCCGCGCGCGGCCGCGCGCTCAGCGCCGAGCGCCTCCGCGTCTGGGGTGAGATGGCGCGGCGGGTCGCCCACGAGATGAAGAACCCCCTCACCCCGCTCCGGCTCGCCGCCCACCGCCTCGCCCGGAAGGAGGACCCGGCCGTGGCCGAGGCGGCCGAAGTCATCACGCAGGAAGTCGCGCGGCTCGAGGAGCTGGCCGGCCAGTTCGCGGCGCTCGGACGGCCCCAGGAAGGCCCGCCGACGGACATCGATCTGGCGGAGATGCTCGAGTCCCTTCTCGCCACGGACGTCGCGCCGGGCACCGAGGTGACCCTCCGTTCGGAGCCCGGCCTGCCGCCCATCCGCGGCCACTACGACGCCCTGCTGCGCGCCTTCCGGAACGTGGTGCGGAACGCGGTCGAGGCCATGGCAGATTCGACCGTTCGGCGGCTGGACGTCTCGGTCACGCTGGAGCGCCCGGGGGAGCCGGAATCCGCGGCCGGGTGGCTCGAGGTTCGCATCACCGACTCGGGGGCGGGCTTGCCGCCGGATTCGGCCGAGAGGATCTTCGAGCCGGACTTCACCACGAAGAAGAGGGGAACGGGGCTCGGCCTCGCGCTGGTGCGCCAGGCGGTCGAGACCCACGGCGGCCGCATCACCGCGGCCCGCCGCGAGGTCGGTACGGAGCTGGTGGTACGACTCCCGACCGACCGACCGGAGCCCCTTACACGAGACACGAGAGGAGAATGATGCGCCACGTCGCACTCACGATCCTGGCCCTGGGCGCAGCCGGCTGCGCCGCCGGAATGGGCGGGCCCGATGACGTTTCCCTTTCCACGGTGGCGCTCCGCGTCGATCCCGGGACGAGCCCCGCGGCCGCCGCCGCGGCGCTGGACGACGTCGACGCCCGGGTGGCGCTGATCGCGGCCGAGGCGGACTCCGCCTGGTTCGCCGCGGTCGCCCGCGCCGCCGACCTGCACCTGAGCGGCCCCACCG
Source organism: Gemmatimonadota bacterium (assembly GCA_019347975.1). Taxonomy (GTDB): domain Bacteria; phylum Gemmatimonadota; class Gemmatimonadetes; order Longimicrobiales; family RSA9; genus JAHWKI01. Next base: position 13,757 of record JAHWKI010000040.1, on the reverse strand, counting down.
TCGGCGGCCTTTCCCTGGCCCTCATGGCGATGGAGCCGGTCGGGGATACCGTCATCGAGCTTACGTACGAGGGCGGCACCATCGCCATGGTCGACGCGCTCTACGAGCTGGACGACGACCATTACCTGGATCTGATGGCGTTCGAGGTGGGGGCCGGGGACGCGGTTCAGCCGCTGGTGACGCGCCTGCTCCGTTACATCGCCACCGACGTGCCTCCCTCCGCGGGGGTGATCCTGGCCATTGCCGTGCCGGATGCCGCCACGGGTGACCAGATCGCCCGGCTCCTCTCGCCCGGCCTGTTCGACGCGCGCCGCTGTGGCGGCGATGGCGCCGCGGCGGGCAGCGGTGGCATCCGCCTGTTCTATGGTCCCGAGGCCCGCGTACGCTGCGGCGACGCCGCGACGGGCGCGGTGGGCGCTGGGGTCCGAGTCCACGCAAGGCTCGTGGCCGGGCTGCACCTGTGAACTGACGCGATGCCCTCGGTCCTGATCGTCGACGACGAGGCGAACATCCGCAGGATGCTGCGCGGCCTGCTGGAGGCCGAGGGCTATCGCGTCACCGAGGCGGAAGACGGGGGGTCCGGTGTGGAGCGCGCGGCCACGGAGGACCCGGACGTCGTGCTCATGGACCTGGCCATGCCCCGCATGGATGGGATGACCGCGCTGGGGCGGCTGGCGGAGCGCCGGCCGGAAGTCCCGGTCGTCATGATGAGCGGACGCGCCACGCTGAAGGACGCGGTCGAGGCGACACGGCTCGGCGCCTTCCACTTCATCGAAAAGCCCCTCGCCCCCGAGTCGGTCCTCGCCACCGTGAGCGGCGCCGTCGAGCTGCGTCGCGCCCGCGCCTTGTCCGCGCACCCCATCACACCGGATGACATCATCGGCGGGAGTGGCGTCATCGAGGCGGTCCGTACACGGATCCGGCAGGCGGCGCCGACCGACGCCCGGATCCTCATCACCGGCGAGAGCGGAACGGGGAAGGAGCTCGTCGCCTCGGCGATCCACACCCTCTCCCGTCGTGCCCGGGGACCGTTCGTTCGCGTCAACAGCGCGGCCATCCCGCGAGAGCTCGTGGAGTCCGAGATGTTCGGGCACGAGAAGGGCGCGTTCACCGGCGCCACGAGCCGCCGGCGCGGCCGTTTCGAGTTGGCGGACGGGGGCACGCTCTTCCTGGATGAGGTGGCCGACCTGGGGCCAGGCGCCCAGGCCAAGCTGCTACGGGCGCTGGAGTCGGGGAGCATCGAGCGCGTGGGCGGCGGGCAGCCGATCCCCGTGGACGTCCGCGTCGTCGCCGCGACGAACCGGGACCTCGAGCAGGCCATGGGTGCCGACCGCTTCCGGAGCGACCTCTTCTACCGCCTGAACGTCGTCCCGATACACGTGCCGCCCCTCCGGGACCGCATCGGCGATCTCCCCGCCCTCGCCGAGCACCTCATGGAACGGCTCCGCGGCACGCACGGGCTCAACCCGCCGCGGCTCGAGGCCGACGCACTGCGGGTCATGGCGGGGTACTCCTGGCCGGGGAACGTTCGCGAGCTCGCCAACATCTGCGAGCGGCTCGCCATCCTGCACCCCGGCGATATCGCCGCACCCGAGGACGTGGCCGCGCTGCTCCCCGCGCTGCCAGGCCGGCCGGACCGGGGGGAGCCGCTCACGGACCGGCTGGACGCGTTCGAGCGCCGCGAGATCGAGCGCGCCCTGGACGCCGCCGCCGGCAACATCGCCGAGGCCGCCCGCTCGCTCCGGACGGACCGACCGAACCTGTACCGACGCATGAAGAGACTGGGGATCGAACGGTGAACCGAATCGCACCCGCCGCGCTGCTGCTCGCGCTGATGGCCGCTCCGGCCGCGGCCCAGGACACGCCCGCCCTGACGCCCGAGCTCGCCCAGACCCTGGCCGACTTCTACAACCGGCCGTCCACGACCAGGCTGGACGGCCGCACGCGGATCGCCCCCGGCGCGATCCTGGAAGGTGATGTGGCGTCGATCGGCGGGCCGCTCGACGTGGCGGGGACGGTGACCGGTGATGTCGTGGTGCTGAATGGCGACCTCGTGGTCCTGCCCGGAGGCCGGGTCCTGGGCTCCGCCATCGTCGTGGGCGGCGCGTTCCAGGGCGATGTCGGCGCGGTGGGAGGCGCCCTCACCCGCTACCCCGAGCCGCTCCGCCTCCGTCGCGAAGGCGAGAGGATCGTCGCGCTCGAGCCCGGCCGGCCCGGGCTCCTGACGGCGGGCCGCTCCACCCCCTTCGGGCGTACCGACCTGATGCTGACGGTGGACGGGTCGTTCAACCGGGTCGAGGGGCTGCCCATCACGTTCGGCCCGCGGATCGAGTTCGGGCGGTCCAATCCGACCGTCCTCGATGCCCGATTCATCTACCGCACGCGGGCCGGGCTGCGGATCCACCCGGACGAGTTCGGTCACATGGTGCGGGTGGAGCAGCATCTGGGCGGTCACCGTGGCGCCGTGCTGGGCCTGTCCAAGCACAGCACCATCGATCCCATCGACCCGGCAGGGCTGACGGACACGGAGAACTCTCTCTCCACCTTCATCCTCCACCGGGACTACCGGGACCACTTCACCCGCCGCGGCTGGAGCGCCTATCTGCGGTTCATCGGCCGCACCCGCCCATACGAGGCGGGGCTGGCTCTGCTGGACGAGACCCACGGCTCCGTGCAGCCGGGCGCCCCCTGGTCCCTGCTCTACAACGACGAGCCGTGGCGCCCCCAGCCGCGCGTCGCCGAGGGTGAGCTCCGGAGCCTCCAGGCATGGTTCCGGTGGGACACGCGCAACGATCGGGAGGATCCGGCCACCGGATGGCTCGTCGGCGTCGACGCGGAGCAGGGCCTCGAGGGCGACCTCTCCATCCTCGTCGAAGGCGTCGGCACCGGCCTCCCACTCCCCCTGGTCGAACAGAGGGTGAGCGCGGAGTACACGGCGCTCCGGCTGGACGCCCGCCGATACCTGCGGATGGGGCCGCGCACCCGGATCGCGCTACGGGGCGTCTTCGACGGCTCGCCCGACGATGGCGCCCTGCCGCCCCAGCGGCAGAGCACGCTGGGCGGCGAGGGGAGCATGCCGGGGTACGACCGGTTCGAGTTCGACTGCGGTGCCCGCGACCGCGAGCCGGACGCCGAAGGCTACTTCCCCTACTTCGGTTGCGATCGGATGGTCCTCCTCCAGGCCGAGCTCCGCTTCGCCGTCCTCCCGGGGTTCAGCCTCGGACGGCGCCTGGGCCTGGACTTCGACGTGCTCACCACCCCCGAGATCGTCCTGTTCACCGACGCCGGCCGTGCCTGGATCGAGCCCGAGTCCGCCGGCTACCGGACAAGTCTCGGACCCCGGTCCGTTCACTGGGACGCCGGAGCGGGGCTGCGCCTCGGACGCCTCGGTCTGTACATCGCCGCGCCACTCCAGGGTGACGGCCGCGTCAACTTCTTCGTGCGATTGGGATCCAGGCTTTGATCCGCCCGGCCGCCCTCCTCGGATCGGCGGCGTTCCTCCTCGCGGGCGCCGGGCCGCTTCACGCGCAACAGGGACCTCCGCTGGCCGTAACCGTCGACCCAGGCTCCGGACAGCCGCGGATCTCGGTGGGCGCCGTCCTCGACGACGACGCCCTTCACGACGCCGTCCGCTCCGGGCTCCCTCTCCGGCTCCGCTTCACCGCCGAGCTCTGGAAGGACGAGTGGTTCGATGACCTCGCCGGCCAGCAGGTCTGGTCCGCGGTCCTCGCCTACGAGCCCCTCGAGCGACAGTACCTCGCCGGCGACGATGCCTCGGACGCCCTCCTCCGCTACCCCTCCTACGAGCACGCCCGCGCCACTCTCGAGCGGGCCTGGTTCCCACCGCTGGCCCCCCGCATGGCCGGGCGCTTCTACTACATCGTCACTCTCGAGATCGAGACCCTGTCGCTCTCCGACCTCGACGAGCTGGAGCGCTGGCTCAGTGGCGAGCTCGAGCCCGCAGTCCGCGGCGGGCGCTCCGTCGGTGGCGCCCTCGGCACCGGCGTGAAGCGCCTGCTCATCCGCGTCCTCGATCTCCCCGCCCGCCGCTATGTCGCCCGCAGCGGCCGGTTCGTCGTCCGCTGAGGCGTTCGCTGGCCCCGAGTCACGTTTTTCTTTATTCTGATGCCCATGCCCGAGCCATTCCGCTTCACCCATCGTTCGCACCAGGCCGACCAGATCCCCTGGAGGCACTGGGGATCCGCCGTCTTCCAGGAGGCCGAGGAGGCCGAGACGCCGATCCTCCTCCACCTCACGGCCCTGTGGCCGCGGGCGTGCCAGGAGATGGACGAGGTCACGTTCTCGGACAAGCGGGTGATCGAAGCGTTGAGCGAGAAGATCATCCCAGTCCGCGTCGACGCCGACCGGCGACCCCACATCCAGGACCGCTACATCGCGGGCGGCTGGCCGACCGTCGCAGTCCTCACGCCCGGCGGCGATATCTTCTGGTCGGGGACCTACACCCCTCCGACGGACCTCCTCCGGGTGATCGACGGCGTGCTGGAAGCGTGGCGGGACCGCCGCGAGCTGCTGCGTGAGGAGATCGGGCGGCGCCACAAGGCCATGGAGGCGGCACGCTCCCGCCGCCCCGCCATGGGGATCGTCCGGCGCGAGGCCGCGGATGATGTGCTCACCGGCGCACAGGAGCAGTTCGATGCCCGCAACGGCGGGTTCGGTGCCGCTCCGAAGTTCATCCACGCCGAGGCCATCGAGCTCTTCGTCACCCAGGCCGATCGGCTGCCGAACCCGGACTGGACGGCCATCGCTGAGCGAACGCTGGATGGCATGCGGGCCGGAGAGATCGAGGACCCCGTGGAAGCCGGGTTCTTCCACTACGCCCTGGAAGCGGACTGGACGGCACCGCAAACGGAGAAGCTCCTGCAGATCAACGCTCGCGTCCTCGACGCGTTCGCGTTCGCCGCCGCCCGGGAGGGGCGCGAGGATCGCCGGGCCACCGCCGAGCGGATCGTCGGTTGGGTGGAGGGGACGCTCCGCCGGCCCGACGGGCTCTGGAGCGGAAGCCAGGCGGCGGATCCGAAGTACTACGCCGCCTCCGAAGACGCCCGCGCCGGGATGGACCGGCCACCCGTCGACGAGACCGCCTACACCCACTCCTGCGCCATGTGGATCGCCGCCCTCGCGGATGCGGGCCGACGCCTCGAGCGCCCGGACTGGGTGGCCCGCGCCTCCGAGGCGCTCGACACCCTGCTCGACACCATGGCCGCCCCGGACGACTCCCTGGTCCATTACGACATCCCCGGTGGCGAGCCCCCGGCCGGGCTCCTCCTCGACCTGGTCCACGCCGCCCGCGCCGCCGCGGCCGTCGGCGAGGCCGCGCAGCGAGAGGACGCCCTCGACCACGCGCGCCGGCTGGTCTCCACCATGCACCGCACGCTCTGGCACGACGGCGGCGGGTTCGTCGACTTCCCGCCCGCGACCCGCCCCATCGGCGCCCTTCGCTACCAGGACCGCCCCTTCGAGGAGAACGCCCTCGCCGCGCGCCTGCTCCTCCGCCTGGTTCGCGTCACCGGCCAGCGGGGCTACCGCGCCATGGCCGAGCGGATCCTCGCCGTCCTCTCGCCCCTCGCCGGCCGCTACGCGGTCGAGGGCGCCACCTTTGCCATGGCCGTCGAGGAGTTCTTCGAGCTCCGCGGCCGCTGAGCCCCATGCTGGACCCAGAAGGGCGCGCGCTCCGCGATCGCCTCACCGAGCTCTTCCGGCGCGGCGCCGACACGCCCCTCCAGGATGACGACTTCAACGCCCACGCCCGCCGCGTTCTCGACTACGCCATCCGCCACGTCCCCGCCTACGCCGGCTACTGCCACGCGCGTGGGGTCGACGGCGGCGAAGTGGAAGACTGGCGAGACATCCCCGCCGTCCCTACCGCCGCCTTCAAGGAGCTCCGGCTCCTCGCCGACGGCGCCGTCGCAGAGGCGATCTTCCGGACCAGTGGCACCACCCGCGGACCCGAGCGGCGCGGCGAGCACCACGTGGCCGACCTGGGACTCTACCGCGAGTCGCTCCGCCCCGCGTTCCGTGCCGCGCTCCTCCCGGACGCCGCGAGGCTGCGGTTCCTCTCGCTCATGCCTCCGCCCTCCGATCTGCCGGACTCCTCGCTCGCGTTCATGATCGGGGACGTCACGGAGGCGTTCGGTGCGCCCGGAAGCGGAGCCTTCGCCGGCCAGGACGGCCTGGACCGCGACGGGCTGGAAGCCGCCGCACGCTCGGCCGCCGGGGACGGGGCCCCCGTCCTCCTCCTCGGAACATCGGCCGCCTTCATCCACTGGCTCGACGCTCTCGCCGCGGACCGTGAGCGGCTTCGACTCCCGGACGGCTCGCGCCTGATGGACACCGGCGGCGTCAAGGGGAAGGGGCGGAGCGTGCCGGCCGGCGATCTGCGGGCCGCATACGCGGAGCGCCTGGGGATCCCCGTCGAGCGGTGCGTGAACGAGTACGGGATGACGGAACTGCTGTCCCAGCTCTACGACACGGTGCTGCGCGATGGGGCCGCCGGCGATCCGCGGCCGAAGGCGCCGCCCCCCTGGGTGCGGTCCGTGGCCGTGGATCCCGAGACGCTGATGCCCCTCCGCCCGGGCACCACCGGGATCCTCCGCCACGTGGACCTGGCCAACCTCGCCTCCATCCCGGCGATCCAGACGGAGGACCTGGGGCGGGTCGACGAGGACGGCCGCGTCCGTCTGGAAGGGCGCGCCGCGGGCGCACCACCGCGGGGCTGCTCCCTCGCCATGGACCTCCTCCTGGGGGGCGGCTCGTGAGCCGACGCTTCGACGCCTTTCACCTCCCCGCTCCCACGGACGGCCCTTGGCGCTCGGTCCGCGCCGGCGCCCTGGACTGCCGCTATCCGGAGCCGACGCCGGCGCTCCTGGACGAGTGCGCGCGTCGCCTGCTCGCAGCGGGGGAGAGGCTGCGGCAGCAGCCCGCTGGCGCCATCGTGACATCGGTCGGCCGGGCCGCCGCCCGCCTGGCCGATCCACGCGACCCACTGCGCGTCGAGGCGGAGGCGCTCCTCCCCGACGCCACCGGCTATTCGCCTCCCATGATTCGCCTGATCCTCGACCGGATGACCGCCGAATGGAGCCGGGACGAGCTCACGCGGCTCCTCGAGGTCGAGCTCGGCGGCGCCGCCCCCCTCGACGGCTTCGCGCCACGCTCCTCCGGCACCAGCGCGACCGCCCTCGGCCCGCGCCTCGCCTTCCACGTGTTCTCCGGAAACGTGCCGGGCGTGGCCGTCACATCGCTGGTCAGGGCGCTCCTCGTCAAGGCACCTTCCTTCGGGAAGCTCGCGGCCGGCGAGCCCGTCCTCCCGGTCCTCTTCGCGCGTGCCCTCTCGGCCGTGGATCCGCTCCTCGGCGACGCCGTCGCGGTGACCTACTGGCCCGGTGGCGAGCCGGAGCCGGAGCGCGTCCTCGTCTCGGCGGCGGACACGCTCGTCGTCTACGGCGGCGAAGACGCGGTCGCCGCGCTGCGGTCGCGCTCACGACCGGACCAGCGGCTGGTGGTGCACGGGCCGAGGATCTCCATCGGTGCCATCGGGAGCGGGCCGCTGGAGGGAGGGCTGGAGGGCACCGCACGGCGGGCCGCCCGCGCCGTGGCAACGTTCGACCAGCAGGGGTGTGTCTCGCCCCACTGGATCTGGGTGGAAGGCTCCGACCAGAGGGCCGGAGAGCTCGCTGCCGCCATGGCCGCCAGCCTCGCCACCCTCGAGGCCGAGCTGCCTCGCGGCTCGCTCACCGCCGCCGAGTCCTCCGCCATTCAGCAGGCGCGCGGCGCCGCCGAGATGCGCGCGCACGGGGATCCTCGGGTCCGTGTACACGCCGGCGCGGGCACCACGTGGACCGTCGTTCTCGAGCCCGCGGGCGACCTCCAGCCGTCGTGCCTCAATCGATTCGTCCGCGTCCACCCCCTCGACGACTTCCGCCGCCTCCCCGAGCTCCTCGCGCCGCTGAGGGGTCACCTCCAGTCCGTCGCCCTCGAAGGCGCCGGTCCCCTCGACGCCGACCTCGCCCGCGACCTCGCCCGCGCAGGCGCCTCTCGCGTGACCACCTTCGAGCACCTCCCGTGGCCCTCCGGTCACTCCCACCACGATGGGAGCGCTCCGCTCCGCGAGCTCCTCCGCTGGACCGACCGCGAACGGTGACATGAAGAGCGCCCCGGCGGCTCGCTGCCGCCGGGGCGCTCCCGGTCTACCTTCAGCGCGGCGTCAGCGCCGGCTAGTCCTCGCCATCATCCGGCTGCTCCTTCGCGCGCCACATCACCATCTGACGCGTGCCGTCGGGGCTCTCTTCCACCCGCACCGTGATCATGTCGCCGTCATCGATGCCGAGATCATCCCGGATCTCCTGCGGGATCGTCACGCGCCCGCCCACTCCCACATTCATGTCCCCGTAATAGAGCGTCCGGTAGAGCGCCATGGATTGTTCTCTCTCCTCCGACGGACGGTGCGAAAGGGGCCGAAAATGCGCCCGCGACAGCACGGATAATAGCGATAATGGCTCCAGTTTGCAAAGCGAACCGTGACGCCTTCGGGAATCCTTCGGTTCAGACGCGGCGCCGCGGGGACACCAGCCGTGTCTCTCCCGCAGGTGGCGTGTCCGTAAGTCCTTGGGGCACAGCTACGTACAAGAAAAAATGACAAAAGGTACAGGGCTTGCACGCGGTGCACGGCGTCGGAGCTGTCGAATGGCTCCTTTTTATAGCAGAGGAAGTAGAGGCGAAAGCCAATGGTCCATATCATCAAGTCCGTGCTCTCGACACCGCCGGATCGGCGATGGTCGGCCGCCCCGGTGCTGGGGACGGTGGCCAGCGCGATGCTGGTGGCGATGTTCTACGCCGGCGCTCCCGCTTCGGCCGCGCCGGCTATACCGGAGGAGGCCGCGGCTGCCGAGGCGACGGCGGTTTCGCCCTCGCCCCAGCTTGCGGAGCTGGAGGATCGGCTCGGCCGTGTGATGAACGGGTGGTCCGATCTCGCCCGGTACTACGACTCCGAGGTGGCGCCCATCGAGCGCGTGCTGCTCCGCTACCGGAACGATCCGGCGCTGGTCGAGCGGATTTCAGTTGCGCTGGTGCGCGAGGCGAACAGGGTCGGGCTGGAGCCGCGGCTCCTGCTGGCGGTGCTGCTGGTGGAGAATCCCTGGCTGGATCCGCAGATCCGCAGTCCCGTGGGGGCCATCGGGCTGATGCAGGTGATGCCGCTCCACAGGGGCGCCTGGACGCAGTGCGATCAGGATCTGGAGGACGTCGACGCGAACATCTGTCACGGCGCGCAGATCTTCGCCCATTATTTCAACCGGTCGGGTGGGAACGTCGAGCGGGCGCTGCTCCGTTACAACGGCTGCGTCCACGGGACCAACACGCCGAACTGCCACCAGTACCCGTACCACGTGTTCGCACGTGCGGGGAAGGCGAGCATCCTGGCGTGGCTCGATACCGGGAGCGGCGCCGCGGCGCCGTAGAGCCGGCGCGCGCCGGCTCTACGCCGCCGCGCCCGTCATGTGCTGTCGCCCGGCGCGCAGGAGCGCAGGAGGCTGACGAGCTGGTGGGTCTTGAAGTCACGGGCCCGCGTCAGCACGTCCTGAGGGCTTTCCTCCAGGAAGATGGTCGCGGTGCGGACCGGCTCCGTCTCGCCTTCCCCCGCCGGTGAGAAGGCGATCCGGCCGCGGGCCGGGCCGCCCTGACCCCGGTTGTCCTCCAGCTCGAGATAGGCGTCCCAGAACCGCCCGTCGTGGCTCAGCGTGGCCAGATGGTGACTGTTCCTGGGATCTCGTTTCATGAGGGGAAGCTATGCCGCGGTTTCTCGCTTCGCGAGTAGCGCCGCTGGGCGGCGGTTCGCCAGGCTCACCTGGATCGAAGCCGGGCGTTCCGCGGCGCCCGCGGAGCGCCCCCCAGTCGCTCTCCAGGCAGGCAACCCAGAAAGGCGAGTGGAGGTGGTTCGCGGCCGTGAATCGCGGGCGAGAAGACCCCGGCCCGCTAGAGCTCCCATGCGGGCGGGAGCAGCGACCGGTGCACCGCCAGCGCGGCGTGCACCCCCTGGGCGGCGGCGGTGATGGCCAGGTGGGGGTGGCCGACGATGTCGCCCGCGGCGTGGATCCCCGGAACGGACGTCGCCATGGTGCGGCGGTCGACCTCGATGTCGCCGCCTTCATCGCACTCGCAGCCGCTCCGCTGGCCCAGCGTCGAGGCGGGGGCGGTGCCCCAGTGGAAGAACAGCGCTTGGGTCGCCAGTGCGGCTCCTCCCTCCAGCGCCAGCCCCGAGAGCTGCCCCGCTTCGCCCTGCAGCGCCTCGACTCTCTCCGTCCGGATGGAGACGCCTTCGTGCTCGAGGACGCGTTGTGCCTCCGGCTCGAGCTCCGCATCCCGGCCGTTGGTCACCATCGTGGTCCGCCTGGCCCAGGTCAGGAGATAGAGCGCGAGACTGGCGGCCGCCGTGTCGTGGCCGAGGACGCTCACATTGCAACCGGCCACGCTCGGGCCGTCACAATCGGGGCAGTGGAAGACGGACGTGCCGTAGAAGTCACGGAGCCCGGGGAGCGTCGGTACGCGGTCGCGCCGGCCGTAGGCCAGGATGATCCGCCGCGCCCTCGGCTGCCGCGCCGCGCCGGCCTCCAGCGTGAAGTCATCCTTGGAGCCGGTCACGCGCTCCACCCGGCAATGATCGAGCACCGCCCCGGCCGCGGTGGCCTGCTCCTCGAGGCGGCTCCGGAGCTCATCCGGCGTGGGGTCCGGAAGCCCAGGATAGCCATGCACCGCCCACGCCGCCTCGTTGCGCGGCCGCCCATCGTCCACCACCAGGGTGCGCCGGCGATATCGGGCCAGCCAGAGGGCGGCCGACAGCCCCGCCGGGCCCCCGCCCACGATCACGGCATCCCACATGTCGTCGGTCAAGACGGCGGGCCCTCCCGGGGCAGATCGATGTCGAAGGTGGTTCCCTCCCCCACCTCGCTGCTCGCCCGGATGGTGCCGCCGTGGGCCTCCACCACGTGCTTGGCGATGGCCAGGCCCAGCCCGCTTCCCTGCGACTTCGCGTTGTCTCCGACCTGATAGTACTTCTCGAAGATGTGCTCGAGCTGGTCTCCCGGGATCCCGGTCCCGGAGTCCGTCACCCTGAACGTCAACCGCCCGTTCGTGCCCGCCGCCTCCAGCCTGATCCGCCCGCCCGTCGGCGTGAACTTGAAGGCGTTCGAGAGCAGGTTCCCGAGCACCTCGTGGCGGATCCGGTCGTGGTCCAGCACGGCGTCCTCCGGGAGCCCCGGCCCGCCGTCCACCTGGAAGTCGATCTGCTTCTGCTGCGCCAGCGCCCGGAACGTTCCTTCCACCTCGCCCAGCAGCGTGCGGACGTCCACGGGCTGCGGCTCGATGCGCAGCCCCCCCGCCTCGAACCGCGAGAGGTCCAGGAGCTGGTTCACCAGCCTGGTGAGCGCCTGCGTCTGCTCCTGGACCAGCGCGAGCACCTCCCGCTGCTTGTCCACCAGCCCGCCGTAAAGACCCTCATCCAGCAACTCCGTGTAGCCGGCGATCACGTTGATCGGCGTCTTGAGCTCGTGACTCGCCAGGCTCACGAACTCCGCCTTCAGGCGGTCCAGCTCCGCGAGCCGATCCGTCATCGCGCCGAACGACCGCGAGAGATGCCCGATCTCGTCCTCCCGGTCGTACGGCAGGTGGGGCGGTGCGCTGAACTCCCCCTCCGCGACGCGCGCGGTCGCCTCGCTGAGGCGACGGAGCGGCCGCGAGAGCGCGTCGACGGTCCACAGCCCCAGGCCCATGGTGAGCAGGAGCGCGACGAGAGCGGCCAGCGTGGTCGTGCGGGAGGCGGATGCGCTGACGTCCTTGGCGTACGCCACGGCCTGGCGCCCGCGGCGGTCGATCACGTCCGCGACGCGGTTCAGCGCGAGCCGCCCCGAGTCCGCCAGCGGCTTCACCCGCTCGAAGTAGGTCGTTGCCTCCTGCCGGCGGCCGGTGGCGAGGAGGTCCTCCAGCCGCCGGGTCGCCTCGGCGAGGGAGTCCGTCACCGCCAGCATCCCCGCCGTGGCGTCCTCGCCCAGCGACGCGGTCAGGAGCTCCAGGTGGTTCCGCATCAGCACCAGCTCGCGGTCCATTCCCTCCCGGAAAAGCCGGTCGGGGGAGGCCACATGGCTGCGCTGGAGGCGATCGAGCTCGGCGAGGGAGGCGCGGATCTGACCGACGGCCAGGATGTCGGCCGCGTGGCTCACCTCCAGGTCGACGGCGAGGTCCTCGAGGCGCTGGAGCTGCGTCACCGCGTAGGCGGCGGGGATGACCATGAGCAGGATGATCCCGGCCAGCGTCAGCAGGAGCCGTGAGCGGACCGTCATGCCGTTCCTCAGGGCTTCAGCGTCTGGCGGATCCGCTCGAGCTCCGCTTCAGTCTCCGCCAGCCGCTGCCGCGCCGCCTCCAGCTCGCCCCGCAGCCTCGCCGCCTCCGCCGTGGACGCGTCCCGCGCCTGCTCGGCGGTCGCCAGCAGCGACACCAGCGACGGGCCCGGCACATCCGGGAGCCGGGGCGCGATCCATCCTTCCCTGGAGATCCGCGCCCCACAGCCGTGCGTGGGCTCCGCCGCGGGTGGGCCCAGGAGGTCCGCGGCGCGCGTGACTCTCACGCCACTGGAGTCCGCCGTGCCGGGGACCGCCGAGTCCGCCGCTGCGGGGGCCGGGCTCGCCGTGGCTTCCGGCGGCTCCGGCGCGACCCAGGCCGGTGCGGCTGGCGCGCCGAGCGTGCGGGCCATGAGATAGGCGCTCTCCGCCAGCGGTCGCACGAACGCGGGCGACGCGGGCTCGCGGATCACCCGGCCCAGGAGGTCCGAAGCGACGCCGGGTCGAGCGGCATTGTTGCGGGGATCCAGCTCCAGCGCCGCGAGCCCCACCAGCGCCTCGGCGCCGCGGGCGTGGTCGGGGCAGTGGGTGTAGACCCACGCGAGGTCATCGAAGGCCTCCCGGTAGCGGCCCGCATCCAGCGCGGCCAGCCCCAGGTCCAGCCGGTATCCCGCGTCGCGCTCGATCGGCGGCTCCGTGCGGAATGCCGCACAGCCGCTCAGCATGAGCAGCACGGCGAACACCAGCAGGTGTCTCGGGGGCATCATCGTGGCTTCCTCTTGTTACTTTTTCATCATCACGGACGGCCCGGCCGGCGCGGGCGCTGCGGACGCAAACACCGCGCCCATCCCGCCGCGTGCCGATGCGCGGCATGAACCTTCCATGGGCGGGACGCACCGCCGGGCGCGCGGCGCCGGACCGGGCCATTCACCGGCTTGCGTGAGCACGCGGCGGCGCTCACACTTGTCCGGACAGCTTACGACCCCTGCTCGAGCGGAGCGATGGCAGAACAGCGCACGGCGGAAACCCCGGCGGCGGATGTGTCGTCCGAAGAGGGCAAGTACGTCTACTGCATCATCAAGAGCGAGGACAGCCGCGACTTCGGGCCGGTGGGGATCGGCGGCGAGTCCAGCCGTGTCTACACGGTCCACTACAAGGACCTGGCCGCGGTGGTCAGCGATACGCCCATCCGCATCTACGACCCGACGCGCGAGAACGTGCTCGCCCACGAGCTCGTGAACGAGACCGTCATGCGCGAGTTCACCGTCATCCCCATGTCCTTCGGCACGATCTTCCGGACCAAGGAGGATATCGTCGAGCTCCTGAAGTCCACCTACCGCGCCTTCGATGATGTGCTCGAGAAGATGCGGGACAAGATCGAGTTCGGGCTGAAGGTGCTATGGGACCGGGAGA
>JAHWKI010000231.1 GCA_019347975.1 Gemmatimonadota bacterium | reverse complement strand
CGTTCAGCGCGTCGTACCCGGTCGTGCCGTCGACCGGCCACCGCCGCAGCGGCTCGTCGGGCATCAGGATCTTCTCCACCACGATCCACGCGTCCGGCGCCGCCTCGCGCAGCCGCTCGAAGTACTCGGCGGGGCGGCGCAGGCCGTCCGGGTGGTCCACCCGCAGCCCGTCCAGCGACCCCTCGCGAACCCATTCCAGGACCCGGCCATGGATCGCGTCGAACACCCGGGGGTCCTCCGTCCGGAGCCCGGCCAGCGTATCGATATCGAAGAACCGGCGGTAATCCAGCTCCTGCCCGGCGGTCCGCCAGTACGCCAGCCGGTAGTTCTGCTCGGTGATCACGGCATCCAGCGCTTCCACGTCGGCGTTGATCGCCGCGACGGCCTCGTCCATGGCTCCGGCCACGCCCGGCACGTCCCTGACCATGGCGGAGAGGCGCCGGTCGATGGTCTCGAGGTCACGCTGCCGATCCGCCCGCTCGGAGAGGTCGGGCGTGGCGGCATCTGGGAGCCCGGCGAGAGCGCGGGCGAGGAAGGCGATCTCGTCGGCGTCGGGGCGGGCCACGCCGGGCGCGGCGGCCGCCCGCGCGAGGACCGGTGGGAGCGAACGCGGCGCCACGGGCGCCACGTGGTCGTGGTAGCGGAGCGTGAAGGCGCCATCGTCGTGGTGGAGGCGGATCAGGCCTGCCTCGAGCTCGCGGCCGTAGTGGTCGCCCAGGACGGGGAGCAGGACCTGGTTCCGGAGCTTCGGCTCGGGCGGGTCCCAGTCGACGTCGAACACGTGGGCGAACCGGCTCGCCGGCCCGTTGCGGAGCACGTCCCACCACCATCGGTTGTCCGGCGTGACGGCCATGTGGTTCGGCACGATGTCCAGCACCTGGCCGAGACCGGCTTCCCCGAGGGCGCCGATCATCCGGCGGTGGCCGTCTTCACCCCCCAGCGCCTCGCTCACGCGCGTAGGATCGACCACGTCGTACCCGTGCGTGCTCCCCTCCGCGGCGTGGAGGTACGGTGAGGCGTAGAGATGCGACGCGCCGAGCGCGGACAGGTAGTCGGCTACTGCGGCGGCATCGTCGAATCCGAAGTCGGCCCGGAGCTGGATCCGGTACGTCGCGCGGGGGGTCGGCATGCGGGGCGGAAGCAACGCAGGATGCGGACCTGCGGGGTGCGACTTCAGCGCGCCAGCCAGACTGCTCCGACCACGATGGTGGCGCCGCCGGCGACCCGGGCCAGGGTGCGCCCGAAGCGACCGGAGAAGGACGCCGCCCGGTGGACGAGGACGCCGGCGAACATGGCGTAGAGCCCCATGGCCAGGGCGGTCCCGACGCCGAACGCGACGAGGTAGGCGATTCCGGTGGCCGCAGAGTCCACGCTGGTGAGAGGAATCAGCGCGACCACCGGGGCTGTTCCGGCCAGCCCGTGGAGCGCTCCGAACGCGGTGGCCCCGTGGCGGTGGCGGTGCTCGCGCGGGTGGGGCTCACCCGGGTCGCGCGGGTGGGCGTGCAGGTGGGTGTGGGCGGTGCCGTCCTCGTGGACGTGCTGGTGCGCGTGGAGGGTACGCGCGGTCACCAGGACCCAGCCGCCCAGGGCGATCAGCGACACCCCCACCAGCTTCTCCAGCCACGCCCCCGCGCCCTCCGCCACGTTCAGCCGCAGGAGGAGGATGGTGGAGCCCGCCAGCAGCACGATCCCGCCGTGCCCGAGCGACCAGCGCAGCCCGTAGCCGAGCGCCGCGCGGCGCCCCGGACGGCGGACCACGAACGAGCTGACCGCCGCGACATGATCCGGCTCCAGGCTGTGAACGGCCCCGAGGGTCAGGGCCGTCGCCAGCAGCATCCACAGCTCCATCCGTCTCTTCCTCCTGGGTTCGATCGCGCCGTAGCCTAGCGCATCCGGGTCGGTCCCGACATGGTACCCCATGCCCAGGCTCCTGCAGCGCTTCACCTTCCGGATCGAGCGCCTCCTCGTCCGGGGGGCGCAGTACCGGCTGCTGCTGATCGCGGCGGCGATCGGCCTCATCTCCATTCTCGGCGGCGCGCTCGTGCTGTGGGCGGGCACCGGCTTCGGCCATTTCGGCGAGGCCACGTGGTGGGCGTTTCTGCGTCTGACGGATCCCGGGTACCTCGGCGACGATGTCGGCACCGTGAACCGCGTGGTCTCCACCGTCCTGACGGTGCTCGGATACGTCGTCTTCCTCGGCGCGCTGGTCGCCGTCATGACCCAGGCCCTCAACGAGCGCATGGCGCGTCTCGAGTCCGGCCTGACTCCGGTGGCCAGAGACGATCACGTGGTCATCCTGGGCTGGACCAACCGCACGGAGGCCATCATCCGTGAGCTCCTGGCCTCCCGCCGCCGGGTTCGCAGCTTCCTTCGGCGACACGGCGTCCGCGACCTCCACGTCGTGGTCCTGGCCCGGACCGTCACCGCCGCCCTCGCCCAGGACCTGCGAGACGCCATCGGCGAGGCGTGGGAGGAGCACCGGGTGACCCTCCGCTCGGGTACGGCCCTTCGGCCGGAGCACCTGGACCGCGTGGACGCCGTCAACGCCGCGGCCGTGATCATCCCGGCAGCGGAGTACGGGGAGGGCGGCGCGGACCGGGCGGACACGCACACGATCAAGGCCCTGCTCTCCCTCGGCCGGCCCGGCCGTGGCGGGGACCCGCCGCCGTACGTCGTGGCCGAGATCTTCGATCGGGAGAAGGCCCTCCTGGCCGAGCACATCTATCCGGGGGAGCTCGAGGTCGTGTCCTCCCACGCGGTCGTGAGCCGGCTCCTGGCCCAGAACGTCCGCCACCCCGGTCTCTCGCAGGTCTATACCCAGCTCCTCACGCAGCGAAAGGGCGTGGACCTCTTCATCCGGGAGATCGACGACGAGCGGCGCGGCACCGCTTTCGGGGACCTCTACCGGCTGTACCCGCGGGCGATCCTGATCGGCCTGGTCCGCGCCACCGCGGACGACCTGGTGCCCCACCTGAACCCGCCGTCCGACTTCCGCCTCGCGTCCGGTGACCGCCTCGTCCTCCTCGCCCACAGCTACGGCCACACCGACCCCGATGGGAGGCGGCCGTCGCCGAGGGGCGGTGAGGCGCGTGGCGCCGCGACCCCGCCGGAGCCGACCGGCGGAGCGGCCGCCGCGTCGTCTGCTCCGGCAGTGGGCGCCGGAGCCGGGAAGCACGAGCGCCGCGTCCTCATCCTGGGCTGGAACCACAAGGTGCCGGCGCTGGTCGAGGAGTTCGCCAGCTATCCGGGGGAGCGCTTCACCCTCGACGTGGCCTCGGCCGTGCCGCCCGAGGAGCGGGCGCGCCACCTCGGCCGGCTCCCAGCGGACGCGGACGTGGCGGTCACGCAGGTCCACGCGGACTACACGGCGCTGGACCAGCTGGCGGCCATGGAGCCCCACACCTACGACGCCGTTCTGCTCATGGGCAGCGACTGGCTGGGGAGCAGCGAGGAGTCCGATGCCCGGACGCTGCTCGGATTCCTCCTCCTGCGCCAGGCGCTGGGCGGCGGCGCGGGGCCCCGCCCCACTGTGATCGTCGAGCTCCTCGACCCGGACAACGTCCGCCTCCTCGGCGAGAGCGAGACCGAGGTGATCATCAGCCCGCTGATCGTCAGTCACATGCTGGCCCAGGTCGCCCTCCGCAGGGAGCTCCAGGCGGTCTTCGATGACCTGTTCACCGCGGGCGGCGCGGACATCACGTTCCGCCCGGCCACCGCGTACGTCCCGGCCGGCGAGGACGTCCCGTTCTCCGCGCTCGAGGCCGCCGCCCGGCAGCGGGGTCACACCGCGCTCGGAGTCCGCTCCCGCTCGCGACCCGGCCACGTCGACCTCGCCCCCGATCGCGCGACCCGGCAGCGGGTCAGCGACGATCTCGAGATCGTCATCCTGGCCTGAGCCGGCGCCGGTTGTGCCACCTCCTGATCGCTGATACGCTGCGCCCGGCGGATCCTTCGACCTCAGAACGAGAGCCCGTTTTCCATGCCGAACGTGATCGTCCTGGGCGCCGGCCGCGTCGGCGCCGCCATGATCCGCGACCTCGCGCGCGGCGGAGAGCACGCCGTCACCGCCGCCGACGCACGGCCCGAAGCGTTGAAGCGGGTGAAGGCGATCGCCGCCTCCGAGGGGTCGGAGATCCGCACCCTGCCCGTCGACCTGGCCGATGGTGTATCGCTGGCCCGCGCCCTGGACGGCCACGACCTGGCCATCGGCGCGGTACCCGGGCCCATGGGATTCGAGACCCTCCGGCGCACGCTCCAGGCGGGGCTCGATGTCGTCGACATCTCCTTTTTCGAAGAGGAAGCGCTCGAGCTGCACGACCTCGCCCGCAAGCGCGGCCGCACGGCCATTGTCGACGCGGGCGTCGCCCCCGGCTTCAGCAACCTGGTGCTGGGTCATTTCGAGGCGGTGCTGGAGGAGGTCACGCGGTTCGAGTGCCTGGTGGGCGGAATCCCGGCGGACCCGGCTCCACCGTGGGAGTACAGGGCCCCCTTCTCTCCGATCGACGTCATCGCCGAGTACACGCGCCCCGCCCGTGTCCGCCGCGACGGCGCCCCCGTGACGCTCCCCGCCCTGTCCGAGGTGGAGGCGGTGGAGTTCCCGGGGGTCGGCACGCTGGAGGCGTTCAACACCGACGGCCTCCGCACGCTGCTCCACACGAGCCGCGCGCCGGACCTGGTGGAGAAGACCATGCGGTGGCCGGGCCACGCCGATCGGATCCGCGTCCTGCGCGATTCCGGGTTCTTCGCAGAGGAGCCCGTGGAGCTGCCCTCGGGCGCCCGCGTCATCCCCCTCGAGATCTCCGCGCAGCTCCTCTTCGATGCCTGGCGCTATGCGGAGGGCGAGGAGGATCTCACGGCCATGCGCCTCACGGTCGACGGACGCGACGCGACGGGCCCCGTACGACACGTCTTCCACCTGCTCGACCGCTACGATCCGGCGACCGGCGTGTCCTCCATGGCCCGGACGACGGGCTACACCGCCACCGCCCTCGCGCGCCTCGTCCTCGACGGCCGGTACCGCGAGCCCGGCATCGTTCCCCCCGAGCTCGTCGGGGCCGAGCCCGGCGTCCTCGAGTTCGTACTCGCCCACCTCGCGGAGCGCGGGATCACCGTCGAGCGGACGGAGGAGCGCCCGTAGGATCGACCCGATCCCTGCACCGCCTCGCCTACGATCATCCCGCCATTCCGCAACGTACAGGAGCACCCATGGACAGCGAGCTTCAGCGCCTCCGGTTCCGGGTTCGTCAGCTCGAGCGGGAAGTCCGCGCGCTGCGCAGCGCGACCCGGGACGATTACGATACCGGCGCTCGCGGAGCCACTGTCGTTTCGAAGGTTGCTACAGCAGCCAGAGCCCCAGCCAGGCCAGCGTGCCCGCGCCCATCAGACGGGCCACCGTGTGGGTGCGGCGCGTGAGGAGGTAGAGCGTGAGGATCGCGCCGATCGGAGCCGCGAAGG
>JAHWKI010000230.1:1600-5473 GCA_019347975.1 Gemmatimonadota bacterium | reverse complement strand
CCGGCGGCGCGACCATCTGCATGGTCACGCACGACCCGCGCTACGCGCAGGAAGCGGAGCGCAGCGTCCACCTCTTCGACGGTCGCGTGGTCGAGGACGAGGATCGCCGCGGGGCCCATGAGCTCGAGGAAGCCGGCTTCGAGGTCTGAGGCCGGTGTCCCTACCCGGCGAAGTGCGGTACGCCGCCCGGAAGCTGCTCCGGGCGCCGGGGTTCACCGCGGTGGCGGTGGCGACGTTGGCCCTCGGGATCGGGGCCAACGCCGCCATCTTCGGCCTGGTGGACTCCGTGCTCCTCCGGTCGCTCCCCTACCCGGAGCCCGACCGGCTGGTCATGGCGTGGCAGGATTATACGGAGCGAGGCGGCCCGCCCGATGAGTGGTTTTCGCCGGCGACGTACCTGGACTGGCGCGACGAGCTGGAGTCGTTCCAAGCGCTCGGCTCGTTCTCGGGGTGGGGGCCGACCCTCGTAGGGGAGGGCGGCGACCCGGAGGCGCTCGCCGGCGCGACGGTGACCCGTGATTTTCTGACGGCGCTCGGCGCCAGGCCCGCTGTGGGCCGCCTGTTCACGCCGGAGGAGGATGCGGCGGGCGGTCCGGATGTGGTGCTTCTCGGGCACTCGTTCTGGGAGCGCCGCTTCGGCGGCGACCCTTCGGTCGTCGGGCAGGTCCTCAGCCTCGGCGGTGAGCCGTTCGAGGTGGTGGGCGTCCTGCAGCCGGGATTCGAGTTCCCCATGGTCCCGGGCACCGACGTGGTGCGGCCCGCCGCGTTCGACGCGGTGAACGCGTCCCGGGGCTCCATCTACATCCGCGTGGTGGGTCGTCTCGCCGAGGGCGCGACCCTGGAGCGGGCGCAGGCGGAGGCATCCGCGCTGGCGAGCCGGCTGGCGGAAGACCATCCCGGGACCAACACGGGCGTAGGTGCCAACATCCAGCCCCTGCGGGACGTTCTCGTCGCCGACGTACGGCTCGGGCTGCTCGTGCTCTTCGGCGGAGTGGGCGCGGTCCTCCTCATCGCCTGTGTCAATCTCGCCAGCCTCCTGCTCGCCAGGGCAAGCC
Source organism: Gemmatimonadota bacterium (assembly GCA_019347975.1). GTDB lineage: Bacteria > Gemmatimonadota > Gemmatimonadetes > Longimicrobiales > RSA9 > JAHWKI01. Next base: position 4,418 of record JAHWKI010000230.1, on the reverse strand, counting down.
AGAGACGGCGGGAGAGCGCCGTCCGCGCCGCCCTCGGTGCGGGAGCGTTCCGGATCGCCCGCCTCGAGCTCCTGGAGACGGGGCTGCTTTCCTTCGCCGGCGCCACGGCCGGGCTCGTCCTGGCGGTGTGGCTGATGGATCTGCTGGTCGCCCTCAGCCCGCTGGGTCTCCCCGCCATGTTCCAGCCGTCCCTCGACTGGCGGATCGTCGGCTTCGCCTTCGCGCTCGCGGTGCTCACGACGGCCGGGTTCGGACTCGTGCCCGCGGTCCAGGTCGCCCGACCGGACCTCACCGGCGGCCTCCGGGAAGGCGGCCGTGGAGGCTCCGTCCGGGGAGGGGGCCGGCGGGTCCTCGTCGTCGCGCAGCTCGCGTTCGCTCTGGCCCTGCTCGTCGGCGCCGGTCTCCTTACCCGCAGCTTCCTGGCGCTGCAGTCGGTGGATCCCGGCTTCGACCCGCGCGGCGTCCTCAGCATGACCATGACGACGCCGCGGGCGTCCTATCCGGAGCCCGCCCAGGTCGCCGCGTTCTACGACCGGCTCGTGGAGCGGGTCGAGGCGCTCCCCGGCGTCGAATCCGCCGCGGCCGCGTCCAATCTCCCGTTCAGCGGGGGCGGAACGGACGTCGGGTTCGTCATCGAGGGCGAGCCCGCGCCGGATCCGGGCGAGGGGAACGTCATCTGGTATCGGCAGGTGACGCCGGACTTCCTCGGAACCCTTCGGATCCCCGTCGTCGAAGGGCGGGGATTCACGGCGGAAGATCGGGAGGGGACGCCGCCAGTCGTTCTGTTCAGCCAGGCCGCGGCGGAGCGGTTCTTCCCCGGGGAGAGTCCCGTCGGCCGGCGCATCAACCCGGGGAACCCCGGCGAGGACCCCTGGTGGACGATCGTGGGCGTCGCAGGCAGCGCGCACCACTCGGACCTCTCGGGCGACCCGCGGATCGAGATGTACATCCCCCACGCGCAGATTCCGGCGCGGCGGATGTCCCTGACCGTGCGGGCGGAGAGCGGCGACGACGCCGCCCTCGCCCCGGCGGTGCGGGGGATCATCCGGGAGATGGATCGCACCATCGCGGTGAGCGACATCACGGCCATGGAGGCCATGGTGGGGAGCTCGGTCGCGCTCGAGCGCTTCCTCACCCTCTGTACCGGGGCGTTCGCGCTGCTGGCGCTCCTCCTTGCGGCCATCGGGGTGTACGGAGTGATCTCGCAGCTGGTCGGCCAGCGGACGAGGGAGCTGGGCATCCGCATGGCGCTGGGAGCCGATCGCCGGAGGGTCCTGACGCTGGTGCTCCGGGAGGGTGCCGTCATGGTCGCGGCCGGTGCGGCTCTCGGGATCGTCTGCGCGCTCGCGGTCGGGCGGCTGATCCAGGGTCTCCTCTTCGAGGTGGCGCCCCTCGACCCGGTCAGCTTTCTGCTCCTCCCGGCCGTGCTCGGCGCGGTGGCGCTCCTGGCCACGTATCTTCCGGCTCGCCGCGCCGCCGGAACCGACCCCGTAACCGCCCTCAGGGCCGAGTGAAGCACCCATGGCAATGATCGAGCTGCGCAACGTCGAGAAGTTCTTCGAGACCAAGGCCGGCCGGAGCTACGTGCTCCGCAACATCACGCTGGACATCCAGCAGGGTGAGTTCGTCACCATCATGGGCCCGTCGGGCGCGGGAAAGTCCACGCTGCTGAGCATCCTCGGGATGCTGGACCACGCGTGGGGCGGCGAGTACCGGCTGATGGGCAACCCGGTGCACGAGATGAAGCCGAAGCACCGGATGGAGCTCAACAAGCAGTACGTGGGCTTCGTCTTCCAGCAGTACCACCTGATCGATGACCTGACGGTGCAGGAGAACCTCGACATCCCGCTCTCCTACCGGAACATCAAGCGGGCGGAGCGGCAGTCGCTGGTGGCCGATGTGCTGGACCGGTTCCACATCGTCGGCAAGAAGGACCTCTTCCCCAGCCAGCTCTCCGGCGGGCAGCAGCAGCTGGTCGGCGTGGCCCGGGCCGTGATCGCCAGCCCCAAGCTGATCCTCGCCGACGAGCCCACCGGAAACCTCCACTCGAAGCAGGGGCATGAGATCATGGCGCTGTTCCGGCGCCTGAACCAGGAAGAGGGCACCACGATCATCCAGGTCACGCACTCGGACGAGATGGCCGCCTACGGTCATCGGGTCATCGAGCTGCTGGACGGCTGGATCGTCGGGCAGGAGGAGGTCGCGGCGGAGGCGGGTTCGGGCGTTTAGGCGTCTGGGCGTTTAGGCGTTTGGGCGTAGGCGTTCAGGCGTTGGGCGTGCTTGGTCATGGAGGGCGCGGGCGGGCGGGGCGACGGTCCTTCTGGATCAGGCGGAGGAGCATCATCTGGATGCGATGGAGGAGGGCGCGAGCCGGCTCGATCTGCTCGGGGGTCAACGCCCCGATGGCGTCGAATGAGATGATCATTCCGGCGCACTCGCCCGCGGAGCGGTACGCGAACTCGAAGAACCGCCGCCGCTCGTTCACGTTCAGCGTGGAGGCGGCCTCGGCGACGTTGGAGAGGACGGACGCGGTGGCTCGTTTCAGGTGATCCCAGAGCCCGGAATTGCGGCGCCACAACACGGGGCCGAGAGGGTCCAGCAGCCGGAGGAAATCGATGGCCACCCAGAACACGTCCAGGTTCTCGACCGCGAACCGCTTCCCCGGCGAAACCGGATGATTCCCGCGCATCCTCCAAAGTGTGGCCCGACGCCACCACGCTCCATGGCCCCACGCGCCCCATTCATTTCCAGACGCGCCACGCCAAAGCCTGAAGGGCTTGGGGCCTCAGCCGGCTGAACGCCTAAACGCCCCAACGCC
>JAHWKI010000230.1:0-1500 GCA_019347975.1 Gemmatimonadota bacterium | reverse complement strand
AACGCCCTAACGCCCTAACGCCCTAACGCCCATGCCCACGCTCTTCCGAAACTCGGCTCTCGCATTCCGCCGGCTCCGCCGCGCCCCGCTGTTCTTCGCCGTGTCCGTCGGCACGCTGGCCATCGGGATCGGCGGCAACACGGCGATCTTCAGCGTGGTGCACGCGCTGCTCCTGGAGCCGCTGCCGTACGCCGAGCCGGACCAGCTCGTCCGCGTCTACGAGGTTGGGCGGACCGGCAGCCCCATGACGTTTTCGGCCCCCAATTACCACGACATCAGGACCGGGGCGTCCTCCTTCACGGACGTCGCCGTGATCGACGGGACGTCCTTCACCCTGACGGAAAGCGGCCCCCCGGAGCGCGTGACCGGCCAGAGAGTGACGCCCGCCTTCTTCTCGATCCTGGGCGTCCAGCCGCTGCTCGGGCGGACGCTCCGCGAGGAGGACGCCCGGCCGGGAGCGGACCGGGTGGCGATCGTCGCCGAAGGGCTGTGGCGGACGCGGTTCGGCGGCCGTCCGGACCTGGTGGGCCAGGAAATCCGGCTGAACGGCGAGGCCTACCGTGTCGTGGGGGTGATGCCGGGCGACTTCGGCTATCCCGACCAGACGGCGCGGATCTGGACCCCCGCCGTGCTCACGGCCGAGGATCTCACCGAGAATCGCGGCGCCCACTACTTCGACGCCATCGGTCGTCTTCGACCCGGCGCCAGCGTGGAGGCGGCACGGGTGGAAGTCGAAGCGATCGCCGCGCGTCTGGCGGCCGAGTACCCGGACACGAACGCGGGGTATTCCATGACGGTGGTCCCGCTGCACGAGGACCTGGTGGGTGATTACCGCCCCGCCCTCCTGGTGCTGCTCGGCGCCGTGGCCCTGGTCCTCCTGATCGCGTGCGTGAACGTGGCCAACCTCTTCCTGGTGCGCGCCCTCGACCGTCGGCGGGAGCTGGCCGTCCGGACGGCGATCGGCGCCGGCCGTGGACGGCTCGCCGGCGAGGTGATGGTGGAGAGCCTCCTCGTTTCCCTGCTGGGCGGAGCCGCGGGGCTGCTCGTCGCCGCACTCGGAACGGACGTGCTGGTCGCGCTGCAAGCCGAGGACGTCCCGCGGCTCGCCGGCGTGGGCATCAATGGAACCGTTCTCCTGTTCACGCTCCTGGTCTCGGCACTCGTAGGGCTCGCGTTCGGGCTCGTCCCGGCGTGGCGGGCCGGGCGGCAGGCGGGGCTGAGCGAGGAGCTCAAGGACGGCCGCGGCCGGATGGAGCGGCCCGAGCACGTTCGGCTCCGCTCCACCCTCGTGGTCGCCCAGGTGGTCCTTGCCGTGATCCTGCTGGGCGGAGCGGGGCTTCTCGGCCGCAGCTTCATGAAGCTCACGCGCGTCGATCACGGCTTCCGGACGGAGAACGTCCTCACGTTCGACATCTCCCTGCCCGACGCTGCCTACCCAACCCACGCCGACGCGCGACAGTTCTTCGATCGGCTGATGCCGGAGATCCGGGCCGTGCCGGG
>JAHWKI010000039.1:2280-20143 GCA_019347975.1 Gemmatimonadota bacterium | reverse complement strand
ACCAGCCGCCGCTCCTCCAGCCGGCCCAGGACCGTGTAGATGGCGCCGGAGGAGACCGCCCGGCCCGTCCGCTCCTCGATGGCGTCCCGGATGGACACGCCGTAGGCCTGGTCGCTCAGGTGCAGCAGCGAGAAGAGGACCAGCTGCTCGAACTCGCCGAGGTGGCTCACGTGACGACTCCGTTCCGGGTGGGCAGGTGCTCGTCTCCATAATACTACAATGTGGTTAAACAGGACAGGGAAACGGGACGGAGCCGTGCGCGGCCCCGCCCCGTCGCCGCCCTACTCGGTCCTGATCGCCTCCACCGGGTCCACCGCCGAAGCCCGGCGCGCGGGCAGGTAGCTCGCCAGCAGCGCCACGCCGAGCATGATGGTCGCCACGGCGGCGAACACGATCGGGTCCCTCGCCCGCACCTCGAACAGCAGCGACTCCAGCGACCGGGCGGCGAACACCGCCGCGACCAGGCCGATCCCCACGCCGATCAGCGCCACGGTGCCGCCCTGCCGCACGACCATCCGCCGGACGTCGCGGGCCTTCGCGCCCAGCGCCATGCGGATGCCGATCTCGCGGGTGCGGCGGGTGACCACGTAGGAGATCGTGCCGTAGATGCCGACAGCGCCGAGCACGAGGGCGAGCGTCGCGGCGATGAACAGGGTCAGCATGGTGAAGGACAGCCGGGCCATGGACCGGCTGGCGAGGTGAGCCATGGTGAACTCGCGGTACACGGGCGCGCCAGGGGCGACCTCGGCGGCGAGGGCCCGGACGGCCGGGGCGAGGCGGTGGGCCTGGGAGGACTTCACCACGTACGCGGGCGTGCCCACGCCCCAGACCTCGCCGCCGGGTCCCATCATCGGCAGGTAGAGGAGCGGCTCCGGGGTCTGCTCGCGGAAGTCCTCGAGGATCACGTCCTCGACGACGCCGCCGATGGTGATCCACGGGAACGCGTCGGGAGCGCCGGCGGGCCGGAGGCTCTGGCCGATGGGGTTCTCGCCGGGCCAGAGCAGCTCGGCGGCGGAGCGGCTCACGATGGCGGTCACCTCCATGGTCGGCTCGCTGAGCCGCTCGAAGGTGTTCCCCTGGAGGAGCTGGATGCCCATGGTCCGGAAGTAGTTGCCATCGGCCATGGTCCGGCGGACGCGGGGCGCGTTCTCGGCAGGCCCGTCGTACGCCTGCGTCCGGACGCGGGCCTCGCCCGCCCCTTCGTCGAGCGGGAGCGTGTTCACGAGCCCCACGGACTCGACGCCGGGGAGCGCGGCGAGGCGATCCATGAAGTCGTAGTGGAAGCCGGCCAGGGCCGGGGGGCCCTCGATCCCCATGGCCTCGAAGTCCGGCGCGAACTGGAACGTGTAGATCCCCTCGGTCTCGTAGCCGGGGTCCACGCTCCTGAGCTCCCGAAAGCTCTGGAGGAGCAGGCCCGAGCCGACCAGGAGGACCAGCGCGGCGGCCGTCTGCACGACGACGAGGACGTTCCGGACCATGGGGCTCCCGGACGCGCCCGTCCGCAGCGAGCTCCGCAGCCCGTGCATGAGGTCGGGCTTCGAGAACTTCAGCGCCGGCAGGATCCCGGCGACCAGCGCGGCCACGGTGACGACCGCGCCGGTGAACAGCAGGGCCATTGGATTGATGGACGCCGCCTCGAGGCGCTGGATGGCCTCCGGCGCGGCACGGACGACGAGGGGCACGCCCATCCAGGCGAGGATGACGCCGAGCACGCCGCCGGTGGCGGCGAGGATCAGCGCCTCGGACATCTGGGCGCGGATCAGTCCCCAGCGGCTGGAGCCCATGGCGGTGCGGACGGCGCTGTCCCGCTCGCGCCCCTCCGCCCGCACCATCAGCAGGTTCGCCACATTGGCGCAGGCGATCAGCAGCACGATGCCCATGGTGCCCAGGAGAATCCAGAGGGGGGTGGCGAAGTCGCCGACCAGCTCCTCCTCCAGCGTCCGGACCACGGGGCTGTACTGCTCCAGGATGCGGGCGTACGGGGCCGGCCCGCCCGCGGTCTCGAGCACGCGCGGGGTCAGGGCGGTCAGCTCCGCCGTCAGCGTCTCCGTCGTATGACCCTCGGCGAGCCGCCCGATCAGGTTCAGGTTGAACGTGCCGGGATTTGCCGGCGGCGTGATCAGGTCGTGAATGTACACGGCCGTGCGGTTGTCCGGGAAGTCGAACGACTGGGGGAGCACGCCGATGATGTTCCGGATCTCCCCCAAGACCTCGATGGTCTGGCCCACCACCCCCGGGTCACGGCCGAACCAGTCGTTCCACAGCCAGTGGCTCAGCAGCACGACCTGCCCCTCCTCGTCCGACTCCACCGGCAGCCGCCCGAGCACCGGGGCCACGCCCAGCGTCGAGAACAGCGACGGCGGGCCCGCCGCGATGAAGAGGCGCTCCGCGTGGTCGCCGGAGCGCACCGTCGTCTGGCCGCCCCCGGCGAACGCCAGGTCCTCCAGCGCGCTGGCGTTCTCCCGGTACGTCAGGTAGAACTCCGGCCCCAGCTCGAACTCCTCTTCCATGTCCGTCCCCGGAGCCGTCCCCCGCACCACGACCAGCTCGTCCGCTTCCGGGTACGCCAGCGGATCCAGCAGGACGGCATCGACCACGCTGAAGATCGCGGTGTTCGCGCCGATGGCCAGCGCCAGCGTCAGGGCGGCGATGGCGAAGAACGCGGGGGCGCGGAGCAGGCTCCGCACGGCGTGGGTCAGGTCGCGCTTCCAGGCGTCGAGCATCCGAAGTACCTCACGGGTCTGTGGGGTGGGCATGCCGCCGGGTGTCCGGGCACGGCAGCGGGGGAAAGGCAAGCCGGTGGCCACATCGTCCCGGAACCGTGTTGTCCGTTACGCCACAGCGGGTTCCGGAGTTTCGCACCGGCCGGCCGGCGGTCCGTCCCGCGTCATGCGTGGGATGCGCCGTCCCGAAGGCGGACATTCCCTCGATGGCTAAAGGAAAACAGGGATCGGCGTCGGACAGCACCCGCACGCGGACGGGGGTCACCGCGCCGGGGCGGCCGCTCCGTTGATCCGGTCCCGCACCTCATGGGCGAGGGGGAACCAGCGCATGCGCTCGAAGTCGTCTTCAAGGCGGAGCGGCGTGATCTCCATGGCGGGCACCTCGGCTTCTGCGCGGCGGCGGATCGCCTCCGCCTCCTCGAAGTACGCGGCGAGGTCGGCTTCGGTTGCACGGGTGTGCCGGGACCGGAACGCCATCCGTCCCTGGTCGTAGGAGACGTCCCGCAGGGACATGGGGGCGTGGGCCTTCCAGTCGCGGTGGCGCCAGTCGCCGGTGACGGGGTCGAAGTCGTAGTAGGGGAGCAGGGTCCAGCCGTGGGTGGCGACCCAGTCGACGGCGCGGATGATGAAGTCGGCCTCGTCGTCGGAGATGAAGTAGTTGAACCCGACGCGGGTCCAGCCGGGCTTCAGCCCCTGGCACCCCTCCTCGATCTTGCGCACGTGGTCCTCCATGACCGCGCCGCCGATGTTGAGGAGCCGTGCGCCGTAGGGTCCCGCGCAGGAGCAGCCGCCCCGGCCCTGGATGCCGAAGAGGTCGTTGAGCAGCGCCACCACGAGGTCGTGGTGCAGGTAGCGGCCGTCGCCGTAGCGGACGGTGAAGGAGATGATGGAGAGGCGGCGGGCGTCGTGGGGGCCGAGGACGTCGAGAGCCGGATTCGCTTCCCACCGCTCGATGGCGCGGGTGGTGAACGCCCGCTCCCTGGCGTGGATGACGTCGCACCCCACGGCGTCCCTGAGCTGGAAGACGAGCCCCGCCCGGATGGACTCGATGATGGCCGGCGTGCCGCCCTCCTCGCGGTGCTCCGGATCCGCGGTGTAGCGGTGGCCGGCCTCCGTCACGAAGTCGACGGTGCCGCCGCCCGGCCGGGTGGGGACGCGGTTCCGGAAGAGGCGGCGCTTCGCCAGCAGGACCCCGGGCGTCCCCGGCCCTCCCACGAACTTGTGGGGGGACACGAACGCGGCGTCCTTGTAGTCCAGCGGGTCGTCGGTAGTGCCGTTCATGGCGATCTCGACGTAGGGCGCCGCCGCGGCGAAGTCCCAGAACGAGAGGGCGCCGTGGCGGTGGAGGAGCGTGGAGATGGGGGTGGTGTCGCTCATGACGCCCGTGACGTTGGACGCGGCCGAGAAGCTGCCGATCCGGAGCGGCCGGTCCGAGTACTCCTCAAGCCGCGCCTCCAGCTCGTCCAGGTCGACCCGGCCATCCGCGTTCTCGCGGATGGTGACCACATCCGCGATGGTCTCGCGCCACGGCAGCTCGTTGCTGTGGTGCTCGTACGGTCCGATGAAGACGACCGGACGCTCTGCGTCTGGGATCCGGGACTCCAGGTCGTAGCGCGCGGAGAGGTCGCTGGGGATGCAGAGGTTGAGGACGTCGATCAGCGTGTCGACGGCCGCCGTCGCGCCGGAGCCGCAGAAGACCAGGACATCATCGGGGCCGGCGCCGCACACGTCCTTGATGATCCGGCGGGCCTCCTCCCGGAACCGGGTGGTCTGCCGGCCGGTGCCGGACGTCTCCGTGTGGGTGTTGGCGTAGAGCGGCAGCACCTCGGAGCGGATGAAGTCCTCGATGAAGGACAGCGACCGGCCGGAGGCGGTGTAGTCGGCGTAGGTGATGCGCCGGACGCCGTACGGCGTCTCGATCGCCTCCTCGGCGCCGATCACCGACGTGCGGACGAGCTCGATGAGGTGCTGCGAGGATCGGTTCATAGGACCGAAAGGTAAGCCCGCCGGGGCCGGTCGCTCAATCGCCCCGGGACGCGTGGGTGCCCAGAGGGGCGCCGAGGCGGATCTCGCGACCGGCGTCGAGGACGGGATCGAGGCGGAGCTCCCGCTCGAACAGCAGCACCACGGTGGACCCGAGGTGGAACGCCATCAGCGGGTCGCCCCGCCGCACCGCGACGGGCGGGTGATAGATCCGCGTCTCGGACCGGGCTCCGCGCCGGTTCGTGACCAGCCGCTCATCGAAGTCGGCGGTGATGCGCCCCACGTTGAACGCGCCCACCGCCACCACTGCCACGGCCCCGGCCTGGCCCTCGATCAGCACCGTGAGCCGCTCGTTGCGGGGAAACAGCCGGTCGACCCAGCGGACGGCCGGCGTGTTCACCGGGAGAAGCCGCCCCGGGACGTGGCGGGCCCGTCGCACCTGTCCGCTCACCGGGGCGTGGATCCGGTGGTAGTGGCGGGGGGCCAGGTAGAGGGTCAGGAAGGCGCCGCCCTCGAACCGGGCGGCCAGGACCTCGTCGTCGAGGAGGTCCGCCGCGGCGTACTCCCGCCCCTTGGCCTGGAGGAGGCGACCGCCCGTGATGGGACCGCGCTGCCCCACGATGCCGTCCACCGGCGACCCCGGGACCTCCGGTGATTCGGGCCACTCGCGGGCGCCAACGCGCAGCCGGCGGACGAACAGGTCATCGAGCGAGCCGTAACGGCGGAGCGGGTCGGCGGCCTCGGACAGGTCCATGCCCAGGAGCCGCGCGACGCCGCCGAGGACGGGACGGCGAAGCGGGCCGGGGACGGGCAGGCGGGCCATGTGCCCGGTGAGGCGCGACGCCAGCGCCGTCGGCAGCCGGCTCCACCCGGCGAGCCACCGCCGGGTCGGGCTATCCGGCAATGCCGTGGATATAGTCCATCAGGTGTCGGTTCTCGCTCTCGACGCTACGCCGGACGGTGTTGACGACGTCACCGATCGAGACGATCCCCTCCAGCGCGCCGTCGCTGACGATGGGCAGGTGACGGATCCGGTTCTCCGTCATCACGTTCATCACGTGGTTCAGGTCGTCGTTGGCGTCGCCCACGATCACGTCCCGCGTCATCACTTCCTCCACCCGCGCGGTCTCGAGGCGACGCGGGTCGCCGGCCGCCAAGTTCAGGATGTCACGCTCGCTGAGGATCCCGACGATCCCGGCCCCGTCGGCGCCCCGGACGACGACGGCCCCGATCCGGTGCTCGGACAGGACGCGGATGGCGGCAAGGATCGGCTGGTCGGGCCCGACGGCGACGACGTTCGATCCCTTGGACCGGAGAATGTCGCGGATTCTCATGGAGGCCTCCTTCTGGGTGAGCTCCGGCATCGGCAGAGATGGGTAATATGTGCCCCGATGCAGGCGGAGGGCCAGCGTCGCGGGGGAGGGTGGCGCCCGGGAAGCTCGCTGCTCGACCGGCGCCACGGCCTGTCCGCAGTCAACGGGCCGGCCGCCGCTCGGCGGTGAGCGTCAGGAGCGTGACCTCCGGACGGGCGAAGAAGCGGAAGGGGACGCCGGTGGTGCCGATGCCGCGTGACGTGTAGACCTGCGTCCAGGGGCGACGGCGGAGGCCGTTCTCGTAGAGGTCCCGGTGCCTGGCCGTGTTCACGGGGGCGGGGAGGAACGGCAGGCGGACCTGCCCGCCGTGGGTATGGCCGCTGAGGACCAGGTCCACGGCGTCGAAGGCGCGGCGGCAGCGCTCGGCCAGGTCCGGGGTGTGCGCCAGGAGCAGCGTGAGGTCCCGCTCCTCCGGTGGCGGGAGCGTCAGGCGCGGCCGACCCCGGTAGAGGTCGTCCACGCCCCCCAGGCAGATGCGCGCGCCCCGGTGCTCCACCAGCTCGAAGCGGTTGGTCAGGTCGTGAACGGCGACCGCGCGGTGCACCAGCTGGCGCCACGTCTCGATCCCGACGGTGTGGTCGTGGTTCCCCGGCACCGCCCACACGCCGAGCGGGGCGCGGAGCGGATCGAGGGCGCCGAGCACGTTCCGGAGGCCGCCCTCATCCTCCGCGAAATCCCCCGTGATCGCGATCACGTCCGGCGCCTCCGCCATGACCAGCTCGGCCGCGCGACGGGCCACGCTGACGGAACGGCCGTCCGCCGCGTGCAGGTCGCTGAGGAGCCCGATCCGGAGACCCTCGAGTGACCGCGGCAGCCTCCGGATATGGATGCGACGCCGCACGACCTGGAGCCAGCGGGGCTCTATGAACGTGGCGTAGGCGGCGACGCCGGCGGCAAGGACGAGGGCGGAGCCGACCAGCGGGCTGCTTCTCATGGGAGCGGGGCGAGGCAAGCCCCACGCCAGCGGCCACGGCCGCGGCCGCTATTCCAGCAGCCGGAGCACCTCGGCGATCACCCTGCGGCTCCGGGGGATCCAGAAATGGAGGGGGATGAACAGGCACCGCTCCGCGCCCACCCCCAGCCGCGCGCTGGCCGGGGGAACGATCATGTAGTCCAGCGGCGACCAGATCGACGCGACGCCGCACGCCTCGAGGGAGCCGGCATCGCGATTGAGATCGGCGAGGAACGGGGAGGCGCGCCGGAGCTGGCGGATGCCGCGGAGCGGGAGGAGGGCGGCGGGGAGCGTCCCGCGGTGCGGCGTCGATATGGTGACGAGGCGGTCCGTACGGGCCGCGCCTCCGAGCCGCTGCACCCAGTACCGGGCGACGAGGCCGCCCATGCTGAAGCCGACCACCGAGACGCGCTCACCCGGAAACCGCTCGTCCACGAAGCTCCCGAAGTCCTCCGCCAGCTCGTCCATCCCGCGGGCGCCCGTGCTCGGGCTCAGCGTGAATCCGGCCGTTCGATGCCCCGCGGCGCGCACCGCCCCGTCCATCCTTCGGAACAGGCGCGGCGTGTCGAGAAAGCCCGGCAGGAAGAGGACGGCGCGTGGCATCAGGAACTCTCCGTGAAGTGCTCTGGTACACATAACCCTTGTTCCGGCGGCGCCGCGTCGCCAATATCGTAGCCCTCCCCGAAAACCAGAAGCTCAGGTCAGAACACGATGGCGCGAATGCCCGACCATCGCGCGGCGCGGCGCGACGCTCGCATCCTGATCCTCGACGACGAGGTCGCGAACGTGGAGTTCCTCCACCACGTGCTCGAGCCGGAAGGCTACGCCGAGCTCATCGAGAGGACCGACCCCGAAGAGACGCTCGAGAGCTTCACCGAGCTACGGCCCGACCTCATCGTGCTCGATCTCATGATGCCCGGCTGCGACGGGTTCCAGTTCATGGAGCGCGTGCAGGGAATGCTGCGCGAGGACGAGGTCCTTCCCATCCTCGTCGCCACGGCGGACACGTCCGCCGAGACGAGGCGGCGCGCCCTCTCCGTCGGAGCCCGCGACTTCCTGACGAAGCCACTGAGCCCGGCGGACGTGCGCCTCCGCGTCCGGAACCTGCTCGACACGCGCCTGCTCCACGAGGAGCTCCGGCGCCACAACGAGCGACTCGAGGAGCACGTCGGCGAGCGCACGCAGGAGCTCGAGCAGGTCCGGCTCGAGATCCTCGCCCGCCTCGCCCGAGCCGCCGAGTACCGCGACGACGACACGGGCCAGCACACGCAGCGCGTCGGCCGGATCTCCGCCCGCCTCGCCGAGGTCCTCGGCTGCCCGGGCGACCTCGTCGAGCTCATCCGCCGCGCCGCGCCGCTCCACGACGTCGGGAAGATCGGCGTTCCCGACGCGATCCTGCTGAAGGAGGGGCCGCTCACGACGGAGGAGCGGGAGATCATGCAGCAGCACGTCCTGATCGGGGCGGACATCCTGGGCGGCAGCTCCGTGGCGCTGCTGCGCCTGGCAGAGGAGATCGCCATGGCGCACCACGAGCGGTGGGATGGCGACGGCTACCCCGCCGGCCTGGCGGACGGTGACATCCCGGAGTCCGGCCGCATCGTGGCGGTGGCGGACGTATTCGACTCGCTCACCCACGCCCGGCCGTACAAGCGGGCCTGGACCGTTCGGGAGGCGCTGACGGAGCTCGAAGCCTGCTCGGGGACGCAGTTCGATCCCGCCGTCGTGGAAGCCATGCTGCGGATCGCGCCCGAAGTGGTCGTGATCGACGGAACCGCCGGCGCGTCACGGCTGCCGGCCGTCCCGCACCCGGCCGGCCGCAGCCGCGCGGTGAGGAGGAAGAACGGCGCGAGCGGTCCGGAGCAGCGGGAGCCGGTCTCGGCCGGGGAGGCCGGGATCGAAGCGCTGGCGGCGCGGATCCGGGAGCTGGAGGACGAGCGGCACAGGCTGGGGCGCGAGCTCGAGAGCACGAAGCGGAAGCTGGCCCGCCGCGATGCCCGGATCGCCAAGCTGACCGAGGCGCGCGCCGACGCATGAAGCTACGGACCCTGATTCTGCTGAGCCTGATGACCGTGCTGGCGGTGATGGCCGTGCCCGCGATCTATGCCGTGAACCGGGTCCGGGACGTCCGCCACATCGCGCTCGATCTCCAGAGGGAGGCCGCCCAGTCGGCGCTGGCGGTGGGGCGCCTGCAGGCCGGCCTGGCCCGCCTCGACCGGTACCAGCGCGCGTTCGTCGCCACCGGCGACCCCGAGCTCGCCCGCCGGGCGCTGGACGTCGTGAGGCAGCTCGAGATCCTGCTCCACCGGGTCGCCCTCTCGAGCTACCGCGACGTCGCGGAGACGGGCGCCTTCCCCATGGACAGCCTCCGGTCCGTCACCGCCGGCATCAGGACTCTGATGGCGGACGGGCGCAGGGACGAGGCCACGGCCATGCTGGCCCAGGACGCGCTCCCGCTCATCGCCCGGGCGGAAGCCGCCGCGGCCGCGCTGGCGGTCAGCCTCGATCGGGGGACCGCCGCCCAGGCGGATCGCGCGGACCGCCTGACCGCGGCCGCCCTCACGGCCACGATCACGGCGCTCGTGCTGGCGGCGATCGTTGCGCTCGCGCTGACGTTCCTGGCGGCCGAGCTCCTCCGCCAGCCGCTCCTCCGTCTGTCCGGCTCCATGGCGACCGTGGCCAAGGGCCGGTTCGATGCGCCCGAGGACCTCCCCTACGACCGTGATGATGAGGTGGGCGAGCTCTCCCGCTCCTTCCGCTCCATGGCGCTGCGCCTCGCCGACCTCGACCGGATGAAGGCCGAGTTCGTGGGCGTCGCCAGCCACGACCTCAAGACGCCGATCAGCGTGATCTGCGGGTACGCCGAGATGCTCGAGGAGGAGATGAACGGCTCGGGGGACCGGCGGCACACGGAGCTCGTCCACGCGATGGCCAACCAGGCCCGCACGCTCGGGACCCGGGTGGAGCAGCTCCTGGAGATCAGCCGCATGCAGGCGGCGGGGCTGCGCCTGGGGCTGGAAGAGATCAGCGTCCGCCACTTCACGGCCGGCGTCGAGAAGGCGCACGCCGCGTCCGCCGCCCGCAACCGCGTGGCGTTCTCGACCGCCGTGGCGGACACCGCCCCGTCGTTCCTCATCGCCGATCCCGACTGCCTGCAGACGGAAATCCTCGCGAACCTCCTGGAACACGCGTTCCGGTTCACCCCGGCCGGAGGGCGGGTCCACCTCCACGTGAGCGGCGAGGCCGGCGACATCTGCTTCGAGGTACGGGACACGGGGCTGCCCGTCCGGCCCGAAGACCTGCCCTTCGTCTTCGACCGGTACTACCAGGGTCGGGCACGGGGCCGCGCGGGCTCGGGGCTGGGCCTGCCCATCGCCCGTGCGGGCGCGCTGGCCCACGGCGGAGACATCGAGGTCGAGAGCGACGGCGGAGAGACGATCTTCCGCCTGATCCTCCCCATCCACCCCGGCGTGCCGCACAGCCGTGGAGCCGTCCTCCGATGACCGGTGGCAGAATCGCGCGCGCCGCCGCCCTGCCGGCGCGGATCCTCTTTCCGGAAGGGCTGGTCCTCGGCGCGCTCCTCGCCCTGCCGCTGTTCCCGGCCGCCCTCGCGTTCCTCCAGCCGAGAGGTCCGCAGATCCTCGCGCTGATCGTCACCGCCGGGACCGTCCTGGGCTGGCGCTTCGCCCGCGGCCGGCTCGTTCACGGACTCCTGGTCCTCGTCGCCGCCGCCGCCGTGCCGCTCCTCCCGGACGCCACGCCGGCGCGGAGCATGGCGACGATGCTCGTCCCGCTCGCGATCGCGGTCCTCGCCCTCCTCCCGGACCGCGGCATTCTCACCCGCGGCGGTCTGCGCCGCACCGGTGCGCTGATCGTCCTGTCGGGCGCGGTCCTCCTCCTCGCCGAGCTCCGCCCGGCCGTCGAATCGGACGCGCTGTCCTCGCTGACCTTCTCCGCCCTCGGGAAGACGCTCGGCGCGCCCATGGTCGCCTTCGCCGCGGCCCTCCTCGCGCTGGCGACCCTGGCCGTGGCCACGCGCGCCGCGCCGGCCCGGGGCGCGTTCTGGGCCACGGCCGGCGTCCTCGCGGCGCACCTCGGCCACCCGGGCGGCGCGCCGTACCTCATGGCGGCGGCGGGGCTGGTCCTCGTGGTAGCGACGGTGGAAGACGCGTACGCCCTGGCCTACCGGGACGCGCTCACCGGGCTGCCGTCGCGGCGGGCGCTGGACGAGCTGCTGGAGCGGACCGGTCGCCGGTTCGTGGTCGCCATGGTGGACGTGGACCATTTCAAGGCGTTCAACGACCGCCACGGCCACGACGTCGGAGACCAGGTGCTGCGGATGGTGGCGTCCCGGCTGAAGCGCACGGGCGGCGGTGGCCGCGCCTTCCGCTATGGCGGCGAGGAGTTCACCGTGGTGTTCCGGGGGCGGTCCATGGAGGACGTGACGCCGCACCTGGACGCCCTGCGCGCGTCGATTCAGGCCGCGGAGTTCGTGATCCGCTCGCCGGACCGGCCGAAGAAGAAGCCCCGCCCGGTGCTCCCGTCCCGTCGTCCGCTGAAGAAGCTGTCGGTGACGGTGAGCATCGGCGCCGCAACGCGCGGCGACCGGTCGTCGCCGGCAGCCGAGGCGCTGAAGGCCGCAGACGCCGCCCTGTACCGGGCGAAGGACTCGGGGCGGAACCGCGTGGTCGCGTCCGGCTGACCGCCAGCCAAAACTCTCCTCCTCGCGGGCTCCGGGCGCTAAGTTGGCCTGCCATCGAGCCCCCGCACCCCCGAGTCCCGCATGGAGCGGTTCCTTTCGCTGATCGAGTACACGGTCGCCGCCAGCGTGCTGATCTCCGCGGTCAGCAGCTACCTGATCGTCAACAAGCTGTGGAGCCGGAGGGACCGGCAGGAGGTGGCCGAGAGCGTGTCCATCGCGGCCGCGCTCCTGGGGCTGGCGACCGGCATCCCGTTCTTCATCCAGTTCACGATGATCGATCACACCCCCTGGCCGGCGGTCAAGCAAGGGGTGGGGATCCTCACAGGGCTGATCTTCGTGCTGATCGGCTCCGGCCTGTGGGTCAGGGAAAACCGCGGGACCGGGTTCCTGCGGCTGTTCCTGCGCGCGCTCCGGCTGGAGAAGCGGGAGTCGGGAGACCTGATCAAGGCGCTGGTCCAGCCCAAGGGCGCCGATCACATCATCGAGGTCCTCCGGCGGATGGCGGCGCTCGACAGCCGTGTCGACGAGCTCGAGGCGCGGATGATCCGCGACTTCGCGGCGCGCTGGCAGCTCCACGCACCCGATCTCGACGAGGGATCGCGCGATGAGCAGCGGGGACTCCTCGCCGTCCGGGAGGCCGTGGCGGCGTACCTCGCGATCGACCCGCCGGCGGATCAGGCCGCCGAGCTCGTGGACCTCCTCGCGGTCTTCGTCGGCATCGACGACGACGTTTCGGCCGACGAGGCCACGGTCATGGACGAGATCCGCGGGATGGTCGCCGGCTACGTGGGCGGCGCCGACGTACGGCGGGCGTTGCACGAAGTCGTCATCGTCCCCCAGGACACCGCCCAGTTCGACGCCGTACGGGCCCTGATCCCCGGCGCCGAGACCAAGGAGGCCCGGGGCGGACGCGTCTTTTCCGTGGGCACGTTCTTCTCCCCCGCCTACGCCGAGCAGATCTGCCAGAAGTACATCGCTCTCGGGCTCTTCACCACCCACGTGCAGGGGGAGACCGGGGTTCGCGAGCCCCAGCCGGTCTGACCCGCTCCGGCCGGTCGCGCGGCCGGGGCGCGGGACACTCGCTTGCCTCGCGGGAGGCGATCCCGTCAAATGCACGGATGCACCGATCCCTGACGACGCTGACGACCCTGCTGCTCCTGGCTGCCCCCGCCGCCGCGCAGGATCCCCCGTCCGAGCGATGGGCGTTCGAGCTGGGGCTGGCTCTGAACTCCGCCGGCGGGAACCAGGATCTCACCGCGTTCACGTCCACCCTCGAGCTCACACACCTCCAGAAGGAGTCGTTCGAGCTCGGCTTCAACGGGGGCGTGCGCTACGGCCGCAGCGGTGGCGAGGACGTCGCGCAGAACATGCGCGCCACGCTCAACTTCGATTTCCGGCCGGAGGCCCGCTGGACCCCGTTCCTGTTCGCGTCCGGCGAGAAGGACCCGTTCCGCAAGCTGGACCTCCGCTTCAACGGAGGAGCGGGGGCCAAGCGCACCTTCTGGCGGGACGGCTGGAGCGAGGTCTCGCTGAGCGGCGCCGCGCTCTACAGCCACGAGAACCTGGAGCTGGCGGTGCCCGGCGACGAGATCACCCGGACCGCCCGCTGGAGCTGGCGCGCCCGCGGCCGCCACGAGCTGAGCGACCGGTCACGGTTCGAGCAGGTCTTCTTCTATCAGCCCGAGTGGCGACACGCCGGCGACTACCTGCTGGAGTCCTTTTCCTCCATCCGCCTCGGGATCACCCGGTCCCTCGCTCTGAACCTCACGTTCCTGTACGAGCGGGACAGCACGCCGGCGCCGGACGTGGACCCGGACGACTGGTCGCTGGCCACCGGCGTCAATCTCACGACCCGCTGGTGAGCGCGCCTCAATACGCCTGCCGATGCACTCCGCGCACCGCGCGCCCCGACGGGTCGGTCACCTGGCCGAGCGCCGGATCCCAGGCGAGCGCCTCGGGCGTGCTGCACGCCACGGACGGGCCGCCCGGGATGCAGTCGGCGCAGGAGGGTAGCGGAAAGCGCTCCTCGAACAGCGTCCGGTACAGGTAGCCTTCCTTGCTCACGGGCGGATTCACCGGAAACCGGTACGCGGCGGCCGCGAGCTCGGCGTCCGTGACGCGGGAATCGGCGTGGGCACGCAGCGCGTCGATCCAGCCGTATCCGACGCCGTCGGAGAACTGCTCCTTCTGCCTCCAGACGATGCTCGCGGGGAGCAGGTCCGCGAACGCCTCCCGGAGGATCCGCTTCTCGGGACGTCCGGGCCCGGCCATCTTCGCGGCCGGATCCATCCCCATGGCCACGTCCAGGAAGTCCCGGTCGAGGAAGGGGACGCGCGCCTCGACGCCCCAGGCGGCCATCGCCTTGTTGGCGCGCAGGCAGTCGTACAGGTGCAGGCGGTCGAGCTTGCGGAGCGTCTCCTCGTGGAACGACCGCGGGTCGGGCGCGCGGTGGAAGTACAGATACCCTCCGAACACCTCGTCCGCCCCCTCCCCCGAGAGGACCATCTTGACGCCCGTGGAGCGGATCCGCCGCGCCATGAGGTACATCGGCGTGCCCGCCCGGATGGTCGTGACGTCGTACGTTTCGAGGTGGTAGATCACGTCCGCCAGGGCGTCGAGCCCCTCCTGGACGGTGAAATGAAACTCGTGGTGGACCGAGTCGATGTGCTCGGCGACCTCGCGGGCCGCCATCAGGTCCGGCGCGCCCTCCAGCCCGATGGAGAAGGAGTGCAGCCGCGGCCACCACGCGGGCGTTGCGCCCCCGTCCTCGATCCGACGTGCCGCGTAGCGCGCGGCGACCGCCGAGATGATCGAGGAGTCCAGCCCGCCGGAGAGGAGGACGCCGTACGGCACGTCGCTCATGAGCTGACGCCGGACCGCCGACTCCAGCGCCTCCCGCAGCGCGCCTGCGTCCGCCGGCGCGGATGGCAGCTCCCGACGCCAGTCGCGGTCGTACCAGCGCACCGGCTCCGCCATCTCGCTGTCCTGGACGTGCCCGGGAGGGAACTCCCAGACCCGCTTGCAGACGGGGACGAGCGCCTTCATCTCCGAGGCGACGTAGAGATTCCCCTCGCCGTCCCGCCCCATGTACAGCGGCACCACGCCCATGGGGTCGCGCGCGATCACCCAGCGGTTCCGCTCGATGTCGTAGAGCACGAACGCGAAGATCCCGTTCAGCTCGTCCAGGAAGGCGAGGCCCTTTTCATGGTAGAGCGGCAGGATCACCTCGCAGTCCGAGCCGGTCCGGAAGGCGTACGGGCGGCGGAGCGACGCCTCCAGCTCCTTGTGGTTGTAGATCTCGCCGTTCACGGCGAGGACGCACGTGCCGGCGTCGTCCAGGAGCGGCTGCGCGCCGTGAAGCACGTCCACGATCGCGAGCCGCTCGTGCGCGAGCACCGCGCCGCCGCCGCTGAACACGCCGGACCAGTCCGGGCCCCTGTGCCGCTGCAGGCGCGAAAGACCGAGCGCCCTCTCCCGCAGCGCTTCGGGGTCGGACTTGCAGTCGAGGATCGCCAAGATCGAGCACATTGGGTGTCTTCTCCAAATAAAAAAGGCCCCTTCGGGTTTCGAGGAGCCAGCGGTGTCCGGAAAGCGCAGTTTCAGATCTACGGCGCGCACCAGCTTCCGCGGCTCCCCGGCTGCAGGGGATCGGGGCTCCAATTCGAATTCGTGAAGGTGCGGAGCATGCCGACTGGAGATCCCGCGGAAGTGAGCGATTCGTGTCCGGACGTTACCGTCGAACGCCTGGAAGATCAATCCCCCGCGGGATTTCCTCCTCATCCCGGCCGAGATCAGCCGCAGAACGAAGGGGCCGCCCTGTTCAGGCATCGTCTGCACCGGTACTGTGGGTCAGCGCCCGTTCTTGCCCGCTCTTTCACGGAGTCGAAACCAGATGGCGCACCGCGACCTGAGGGACATGGAGCGCGAGCTCCGCGAAGCCGGTCACCAGACGGAGCGGACCTACGAGGCGCCCGTCATGAGCCGGCAGACGGCCTCCGATGCCGAATGGGTCTTCCGGGTGGACGGCAAGGTGGTGGCGAGGGGCCGCGCCATGGCGGCGCTGGAGGAGGACCTGGCGCGGTGGATGGAGGAGGGGGCGCCTCCCACGAGCTGAGAGGCCCCCTCCGACGCCTCGACCGCCGGGGGTTTCTTGCGGCCCGGGGGCGCTCCGGGCAACGTGGATGCGTCGCCTCCAGAGGGAAGTTCATGCGCGCACGTACCGCTGTCGTCCTGTTCCTCCTCCTGCCGGCGTGTGCTCCCCGCCTCCCGCCGGGCGTGGCCGCGCCGCCGGCCTCGGCGGTGGCCAGCAGCGGCGGCCCCAACCGGAGCGCGAGCTACGTGGCTCGGGTGGAGGGCGGCGTCGTCGTATTCGACCTCGGCTGGTGGGGCGCCGAGGGCGCGCTCGACGACGCCCTGGTCGAGCTCGGCGGGACCACCCGGGACGTGATCGCCGTGTTCCTGACCCACTCCCACCGTGACCACGTGGGCGCCTGGCGCAGCGTGGCCCACGCGCCCTTCCACATGGCCGCCGCGGAGGTCGACCTCTTCTTTCGCGAGGCGGCGCAGGGCGGGTGGGTTCCGCGGTGGGTCGAGGCGCTGAACGCCACCGACGTGCCCGCTCCGGATGAGGTGGCGGTGCGGTCGTTCTCCAGCGACACCGCCTTCGCCTTCGGGCCGGACACGGTCCGCGCCTTCACCGTCCCCGGCCACACTGCCGGGAGCGCCGCATACCTCTTTCGGCGGACGCTGTTCGCCGGGGATGCCATCGCGTGGTCCCCGGTGACGGGGATCCGCTCCGCGCGGGCCGGCTATTCCGACGATGCGGAGGCCGCCCGGCGGAGCCTGGCATCGCTGCGGGAGCGGCTGAAGCCGTACCCGGTGGACTGGATGTGCAGCGCGCACCTGAAGTGCGCGGAAGCGACCGACGAGACGTGGGAGAAGCTGCTGGACGAGGGCGGCTGACTCGCGTCAGACCCGCGTATTCGCGGGTACGGCCCGGAACTGGCGCCGCAGCTCCGGCCGCATGCCCCACAGCCAGCCGGCCATGCTCGCGACGGCGACGACGTTGCCGACCCCGACGGCCCACACGCCGACGGCGCCGAGCACCCAGGCGCCCAGCGCGAGAGCCCCGCCGAGGAAGACGCCCTCGAGGATGACGAACGCCATGAAGGCGATCAGCCAGAACGCGGGCGTCCGCTCGAGCTGTCTTGCCACCCATGTCAGCGCCAGGCCGGCCACGGCGAACACCGCGAAGTGCAGGACCGTGTAGCCGGCGATGACGGCAGCGGAGAGCTGCACCTCGCCCGGACCGCTCGCGCCGAGAAACACCAGCGACCCGAGCGCCGCCGGCGTATACAGCGGCCGGCCGGCGAAGGTATCGAGGATCAGGAACCAGACCGCGACCGCGAAGCCGCCGACCAGCCCCGTCACGATGCCGGCGGTCAGCAACGGATGCCCCCGCAGCACGGCCGGGCCGAGCGGCGCGCCCTCCCCGCTGACGCGGTGGAGGTACGTGGCCAGCACCATGCCGGCCGCCAGGTTCGCCAGCAGGACGTGCGGGCCCGGCAGCAGGGTGACCAGGTCGGCGTCGACGGTGAGCAGCACGCCGTAGTAGATCGCGTCGAGCGCGCCGACGCCGATCACCGCGCCCACCAGCAGACCCGGGCGCAGCCCCGCGGCCGCCAGGAATCCGGCCGCGGCAGCACCCAGCGCGGCGAACACGCCGAAGTGCAGGACCGTGTACGCCATGACCATCGGCAGTGTGGACTCGCCGAGCAGCTGGCGGGCGAGGAGCTCGGGTGTGGCGAGCGGATCGCCGCGCGCGACATCGACCAGCAGGAACCAGAGCGCCACGACGGCGCCGGCGAGCAGCCCGCCGACTGCGCCGTGGAACAGCGTGGTGGAACGGCGCTCCATGCCGACCTCCAGGTTGGCGAAACATCACCAAAGTACACGCGGTGACGTGCAATACCAATGTGCGGAGGGCGGCTCGGGGTTCCCCGGGAGCGGCTGAAGCCGTACAGGGTCGACTGGATGTGCAGCGCCATCTCAGGTGCGCCGAAGCGAGCGGGCCGACATGGGCAAGCTGCTGGAGGACGGCAGCGGACACTGCTATCATTGACAGGCGGCGCCT
>JAHWKI010000039.1:0-2180 GCA_019347975.1 Gemmatimonadota bacterium | reverse complement strand
GGGCAAGCTGCTGGAGGACGGCAGCGGACACTGCTATCATTGACAGGCGGCGCCTTTTCGCGAATCGAGATCCCATGCCCCTCCCTACCAGCTCCGCCCGCACCGCCCTTCTTCTTCCCTCGCTGGCCCTCATCGCCGGCGCCTGTCCGGCGTCGGCACAGATCCCGGAGATGCCCTCCGGCACCCGGGTCCGGGTGACGGCGTCCTCGCTGGTGCCGCGGCCGATCGCGGGACCGCTCCTCGCCCGCACGGACGACGCGCTCACCCTCGGGCTGCCGGACCAGGCGGTCCGGCTGACGATCCCGATGGCGGCCATCGAGGGACTCCAGGAGAGCGGGGGCCGCCCACGGCTTCGTTACGCCCTGAACGGCGCCGGGGTCGGCGCCCTGGCTGCCGGCTCACTGCTCGCCCTCGCCGGGTACGCGGCGGACCCCGGTGGCTGGGGCGGCCCACTCGCCATCGTCGGATTCGTCACCGGGGCGGCTGTGGGCGCGCCGCTCGGAGCGGGAGTGGGGGCCCTGGTGGCACCGGAGCAGTGGGCGGAAGCTCACACGGCTGCCTTGCCCGCGCCGGCTCCGGGGGGGCGGCTCGGCCTGGAGGTGGACCCGGGGACGCCGCTCCGCGTGACCCCGGCGGGGGGGCGGCGCTTCGTCGCTCCGGTCCGCGTGCGCGCAGACACTCTGTGGGCCGAGCTCGCGGAAGGTCCGCGAAGCTACCGCCTCGATGAGATCGGCAGCCTCGAGACCCGGGTGGGGAGAAACCGGAGGAAGGGAGCCGCGATCGGCGGCGCGGCGATCGGCGGCGTCGCTCTGGTGTTCGGCGGACTGGACCTGGTTCGAGACGAGATCGGGGCGGGAGAGCTGCTTGCCGCCGTGATCGGCAACGCGGTGATCGGGGCCGGCGTGGGCGCGCTGCTGGCGCCGCGGGGCTGGCGTGCGGTCCCGCTCCCCGGGACGGCCCGCGCCGGGAGGTGAGCACCACGCCCGTAGGCAGGGCCGGCCAGGCGGTCCCGTTCGAGCGGCCGCAGAACCTCGTGTATGGCGCTGCGGCGACACCGTTGCGGCCGCCGCGCCCGGCTCGCCGGACACATTCGGGACACAGCCGCCCCGGATGCGAGAGGCCCCGCAGCGTGTAAACCGTTGCGGGGCCTTGCTTTATCCAGTGCGCCCGAGAGGATTCGAACCTCTGACCTCTTGCTCCGGAGGCAAGCGCTCTATCCAGCTGAGCTACGGGCGCGTTGGCCCTCGCGGGGGCCGGCGGAACGGGAAGCGGAATAAGCCGAGTTCTGTCTCCGGCGAACCGGAGGCGAGCCATTTCTCTGGGACGACGGTCGCCCGCCGCCTCGTGCAGCCTACCCGGGACTTCTCGCGTCTCTCGACGCATGGGCGCGGGCCGCGCCTGGTCCCTGCTTGGCCTTGCTCCGGGTGGGGTTTACCATGCGACGGCTGTTGCCAGCCGCCCGGTGGTCTCTTACACCACCCTTTCACCCTTGCCTGTGCTCCCGAGGGAGCCATCGGCGGTCTGCTCTCTGTGGCACTTTCCAGCGCCTTACGGCGTCCGGGCGTTACCCGGCACCCTGCCCTGCGGAGCTCGGACTTTCCTCGACCGCCTCGTGGGCGGCCGCGGCTCGCACTCGCTTCCCGATCCTGTCAAACAGCGGCGTTCCCAGTGCGCCCAGGAGGAGTCGAACCCCCAACCTTCGGATCCGTAGTCCGACGCTCTATCCAGTTGAGCTATGGGCGCGTTCCGGAGAAAAGACCGCCCGCGGCTCGCTCGGCGGACCGCGGGTCGATTCCTGTCTCCGACAGCCTTGAAAAGTTAGTCGTGAGGGGCGGGGGTGTCAACCTGGAAAGGGCTCTGTTTTGGCCGTGCGCACGGAGCCGGAGGGCCGGACGTGGGGGTGGCCACCGGCCGTTCCCGTCTATCCGCTTCCGACCACCTTCTTCGCCGACGCCGGGAACATGGGGGACGTGCGCCTCAGTTTGTTACCTCCACTCCCCCACTCCCCCGCCGGGCGAGGTGGATGGAAGAAGGCCCGCGAACGAAGAATCGTCCGCGGGCCACCCCCACTCAGCCTGCGGCGAGAGCACGGGTGGAACTCCCCGGCCCGGCCCGGCTGAAAAAACTACCGCCGCGGCGCCGCCGGCTCGGAGATCTTCTCGACGGTGCGCTCGACCTCT
>JAHWKI010000229.1 GCA_019347975.1 Gemmatimonadota bacterium | reverse complement strand
CGCTGACGTAGCTCAGTTGGCAGAGCAGCTGATTTGTAATCAGCAGGTCGTGGGTTCGAGTCCCACCGTCAGCTTTCCCTTTCGACAAAACCAACCTCCGCCGACGGAGCCATGACCGAGCTGACCGTGCTCATGCCGTGTCTGAACGAGGTGGAGACCGTGGCCACCTGCGTCGCCAAGGCCCGCGGCTTCCTGGAGCGGGCGGGCGTGGACGGCGAGGTCCTGGTCGTGGACAACGGGAGCGCCGACGCGTCGCGGGAGGAGGCCGCCGCCGCGGGCGCCCGGGTGATCCGCGAGGAGGGCCGCGGCTACGGCCGGGCGCTGCGCACGGGGATCGAGGAGGCCCGGGGTCGGTTCGTGATCATGGGCGACTGCGATGACAGCTACGACTTCTCCCGGCTGGACGGCTTCCTCGAGGAGCTCCGGGGCGGCAGCGACCTCGTCATGGGTAACCGGTTCCGGGGCGGTATCGAGCCGGGCGCCATGCCGCCCCTGCATCGGTACCTCGGCAACCCGGTCCTCTCGTTCGTCGGCCGCCTCTTCTTCACGACCGGCGTCGGCGATTTCCACTGCGGGCTGCGCGGCTTCCGGACGGACGCCGTGCGGGGGCTCGGCCTCAGGACCGACGGGATGGAGTTCGCGAGCGAGATGGTGGTGAAGGCGCGGCTGAACGGGCTGACCATCACGGAGGTGCCCACCACCCTCTCCCGCGATGGCCGCGAGCAGGGGCGGCCCCACCTCAGGACGTGGCGCGATGGCTGGCGCCACCTGCGCTTCCTCCTCCTCTTCAGCCCGCGCTGGCTCTTCCTCCTGCCCGGGATCGCCCTCGTCCTGGCCGGAGCCGCGGGCGTGGCATGGCTCGCCGGCGGCAGCCAGCGGTTCGGCGGCGTCGGGATCGACGTCAATACGCTCGTCTACGCCGCCGCCGCCATCATCGGCGGCGTGCAGCTGGTCACGCTGTACGGGTTCGCCTATCTGAGCTCCGTCCGGCTGGGGCTCCGGCCGCGCCGGTCCGGGATGGCATGGATCGAGAGCGAGCGGCTCCTCGAGAACGGCCTGGTCGCCGCCGTCGCGCTGGGGATCCTCGGCGTCGGCCTCGCCCTCTACTCCGTCCTTTACTGGCGCGCCACGGGGTTCGGCGCGCTCGACCCCCGCGTCTCGCTCCGTATCGTGATTCCGGCCGCCAGCGCTCTCGTGCTGGCGCTCCAGGTCGGCTCGGCCGTCTTCTTCCTGAGCGTGCTCAACCTGCCCCACGCGGGACTGCGCCGGTGAGCGGGACGGCCGCCACCGTCCTCTTCATCGGTGGGGCGGGGCGCAGCGGCAGCACCCTGCTCGAGTCCATGCTCGGCCAGGTACCGGGGGTCGTCGCGGCCGGAGAGCTGACGCACCTCTGGGACCGGGGGATGACGCAGGACCAGCTGTGCGGATGCGGGCGCCCCTTCTCCGCGTGCCCCTTCTGGCGCGACGTCCTCCGCGTCGCGAGCGGCGCCGACCCGCTCCCCTCGCCCGCCGCGCTGCTGCGGCTCAAGCGGCGCGCGCTCTCGGTCGCCGCCTGGCCCGTCCGCGGTGGTGCCCGGCGACGATACCTGTCCGTTCTCGCCACCCTCTACCGCGCCATCGCGGAGGTCGGCGGGGCGAGCGTGGTGGTCGACTCGTCCAAGTATCCGCCCGAAGCATACCTGCTCCGCGGGCTCCCGGCGCATGGGCTCGGCGTCCGCTACGCCCACCTGGTGCGGGAGCCCAATGCCGTCGTGTTCTCCTGGCAGCGGAAGCGGCTGAGGCCCGAGGTCCACGACCGGACCGTCTACATGCCCCGCTACCCGTGGTGGAAGACGACGGGCGCGTGGCTCGTCTACAATGCGCTGTTCGACGTGCTCGGGAGGGGTGAGCCCGGCGCCGTCCTCAGGATCCGCTACGAGGATCTCATGGACCGGCCCGGTGACGTGCTCGATCGGGTCTGCCGCCACGCCGGCCTCGAGCGTCCCGACCTCGGCTTCGTCCGCGGTCGGGAGGTCGTGCTCGCGCCGAACCATACCGTCTCGGGCAATCCCAGCCGGTTCCGGACGGGCTCGGTCGCGCTCACTCCCGATACGGCGTGGCGGGACGGAGCGCCCCGCTGGCAGGCCGGTGCCGTGAACCTCCTCACGGCCTGGCAGCGCCGCGCCTACGGCTATACCGGCCCGGAGGCGGGTTCATGACGACGACGTCCGGCCTCCCCCTCGTCCTCTCCCACTTCGCGGCCCTGGCCATCGCCGCCGCCTGGCTGGGGCTGCTCACCGCCCTCGGACACGCGCTGCTGGACCGCCTGTCCACACCGCCGCCGGAATCGGACGAGCCCCCGCTCGATCGTCTGCTCCTCGGGCTGGCGATGGGCGCCGGAGCCGCCGCCACGGCCTTCCTGGCCATGGGCGCGGTGGGGATGCTCCGCCCGTGGTTCGTTCTCGCCTCCGCCGCGGCCACCGCCGTCCTCCTGCGCCATGCCATCCGACGTACCCTCGGCCTGCTCCGGGCCGCCGTCCGCAGCGCGGGGATCGACGTCCGCCGCGCGGGTCGCCTCCCCTGGTCGTGGGTCCTCGTGGCGGTGCTCCTGACCGCCGCGCTGATCGTCGGCGTCGCCCCCGTCACCGACTGGGACTCGCTGATGTACCACCTGACCGTGCCGGCGCGGTGGCTCGAGAACGGCTGGATCCACGTGCCGCCGGACAACCTGCACGTGTCACGCACGGGGCTGCTCCAGATGCTGTACGTCCTGCCGCTGGCGCTGGGCGAGCCCCGGGCCGCTACGCTGACCGGGCTGGGGTTCGCGCTGGCGCTCTGCCTGGCGGTCTATTCGCTGGTCCGCTGGCACTTCGGCGTTCGCGCGGCCGTGTTCGCCGGGGCCACGTTTTGGGCGCCCGCGACGATCTGGTTCGTCGCCGTCACGCCCCGCAACGACGTGGCCCTGGTCTTCTTCCTCCTCCTCGCCCACGACCAGCTCCTGCGGGGGCTCGGACGCGAAGGGCGGCGCCCGCTGGCCCTGGCAGGGGTGCTGCTCGGCCTCGCCGTCGCCACCAAGTTCCAGGCGCTGGCATACGCCCTTGCCCTGCTCCCCCTCGCCCTCCTGGACCGGCCCGTCACCGGCTCGCGACGGAGCCTCGCTGCCGTGGGAACGCGCATGGGCATCGTCATGGCGGGTGCCGTCGTCGTCGCGCTGCCCTGGTTGATCAAGAACGCCCTGCTCCTGGGGGCGCCCCTCTATCCGCTGCTGTCGAGCCCCGTCCCCCCGCCGTGGGTCGAGTCGCTGGCCGGTGCGGGAGCGGCCGTCCTCCCCGATTCGCTGGGGCAGACGATCTGGGGCGCCAGCGAGCGGTTCGGCTTCTTCGACTTCTTCTTTCGACCCGGTCGCCTCAACGTCGAGGAGGAGGCGGCCCTCTACCGCCCCAACTTCCTCCTCCTGGCCCTCGCGCTGCTGCCGTTCGTGAGGAAGGAGCGGCGAAAGCTCCTGACCCTCGTCGCGCCGGGGCTGCTGTACGTCGGGATCCTCCTGCTGGGGTTCCCGCGGGCGAGCCTGCGCTACCTGCTGCCGGCGCTGGTGCCGCTCGGCGCGGCCGCCGCGGTCATCGCGCTCCGGCTCCTCGAGCGGCTTCCTCGCTCCGGGCTCCTGGCGGCCGTGGTCGCGTCGGCGGTGCTCCTCCCCGCGACCACGGCCGCCAGGCGCGCCATGCACCGCGCTGAGGCTCACCGCCACGCGGCGGGATCGTTCTCCGCCGATCGATACCTGACCTACAACTTCGAGTACGGTCCCCTGCACGACGCCCTCGAGCGAACCGGCGAGCTCGACGAGGATGCCCGCGTCCTCATGATCTTCGACGGGCGGGGCTTCCGCGCCCCGCGGGCCGTCCTGCAGGACAACATGCTGACGAACTGGCCCTACATCCAGGCGGCCGCCGCGGCCCGTGGTGCCGACCGTTGCCTCGCGGGAACCGGCATCACGCACGTCCTCGTGAATCGGTGGGCCCTCGAGTACTATTCCCGCTCCGCCGGCTTCGGAGCCGACGCTCTCGGGGTGGACGCGCTGGAGGGCTTTACCACGCGATGCGCCGAAACGCTCTGGGAGCGCCGCGGCATGTCCCTCTACCGGATCGCTCCCGCCGAGCCCCTCACCACGACCGGACCATGACCCGTCCCTGGCTACGCCCCCTCGCCGCCGTGATCCGGCGCTTCCCGCACCTCCTCCTGCCCCTGCGACGCGCCTTCGAGCGCTTCTTCTCTCCGCCCCAGGGAGCGGACGGGATCCGGAAGGTCGGGCACCGTCGCTACGTAGGAGGACGTTGGGACGTGCTCGGGCGCGAGCAGCTCGAGTTTCTGAAGAGCCGCGGCCTGGAGCCGCGGCACGTGCTCCTCGACATCGCGTGCGGCAGCCTCCGCCTGGGTCGCCACGCCATCCCCTTCCTGGAGCCGGGGCACTACCTCGGCATCGAGAAGGAGCAGGAGCTGATCGATGCCGGGATCCGCTACGAGCTCGAGCCGGGCGTGCTGGAGTCCCGCAGGCCCGAGCTGCTGGCGTCCGCCGACTTCGAGTTCGACCGCCTGAGCCGCGCACCCGATTTCGCCATCGCGAACTCGCTCTTCAGCCACCTGCCGCCGCCCCTGATCCGGCTCTGCCTCGCGCGGTTGCGCCCGTTCATCCGACCGGACGGCGTCTTCTACGCGACGTTCTTCGAGGCCGATCGTCCCGCACGGAACCCGGAGCAGCCGCACGACCACCACATGTTCGTCTACACCCGGGACGAGATGCGCTCCTTCGGGGCGGCGAACGGCTGGAAGTTCGAGTACATCGGCGACTGGGGACACGCCCGCGGCCAGGTCATGGCCGCCTACCGCCCCGCGCCATAGTCACGGTGCGCGAAGGGTCACCGGCTCCCAGAGCTCCGGCTCGAGCGCGTGCCGCACCTCGACCTCGTGACGGCTCCCCGACGTCATTCCGCCGCTGAGGCTCAGCGGCTCGCTCGACGCGCCGGGCGCGAGCGTGATCCGGTGCCCGTCGTGTGCGCAGAGCATGAGCGGCTGGTCCAGGCGCAGACCCGCTCGCTCACCCCGCAGGTCGGACGCCCGGAGGTAGCAGCTCCGAACCGTCAGCGTCAGAGGCTGGTCGCCCGTGTTCACGAGCGTCGAGATGATGCTGAAGCGGCTGACCCCGTCCTCCGTCGTCGTCTCCACCTCCAGCATCTGCTCCAGACCGGCGCTCGATCGGGCCTCCATCAGCGCGGTCGCGAGATCCAGGTTCCCCTCGGCGCACCCGCCGATCACGAAGAGCAGGGCCACAACGACACACGATCTTCCCATCCGGGCTCCTTGTGCGCGACACGGCTCCGTCCATGAGTCATACGTGCGGAGCCGCGGAAATCTGCCAGGGAAACGCGACCAGCTTGAGGGAGGTACCCGGCGGTGCTACCTTCCGGCACTGATGCGGGAGTAGCTCAGTTGGCTAGAGCATCAGCCTTCCAAGCTGAGGGTCGCGGGTTCGAGTCCCGTCTCCCGCTCTGA
>JAHWKI010000228.1 GCA_019347975.1 Gemmatimonadota bacterium | reverse complement strand
CCTCCAGCGTCTCCCGGATCGTCACACCGTACGCGTCCTCCCCGAGACGCAGCACGGTGAAGAGGACGAGCTGCTCGAACGTGCCAAGTGTTTCCATGGGCCACGCAGGACAGGGTGGGAAAGGATCTCTCCCGACAATTGTACTACAGCGCAGTTAAAAAGCGCAAGGTCCCGGGGCCGCGGTGTGGCCGGCTTCCGTCGATTTCGCCGCCGTGGTCGCCGAGGTGGCGAACGACGCCCGTTCGTGGGCGGAGGCATCGGCTCAGGAGCTGACTACGACCGTGCCCGCGTATCCGATACCGGGGAGTACCGACCCGCGGCGTTACCAGCGCTTGTCATGATGTACGGGACGACCCTGGGAGCTCGATCGGCTCGAGCTCGGTGCCGTCGAGGGCGAAACCGCGGAGCTGGTTGCGGACGAAGTCGTGGAGCCGTCGGTCAGGACGCGGGGGAGGGCGTCACCGGCCTCATGCCGCCGCCGGCCTCGACCGCGCCACCGTGCCCCCACCCCCGAACCCTCCACAGGAAGTACGGGATCACGACCAGTGGGAGCACCGCCAGCGTGATGAGCACCGGCCACACCCGCAGCGGCTCCGGGATCTCGTCCGCCTGACCGAGAAAGAACGATCCCGAGGCGATGAACAGCGCGAAGCACATGCGCCAGAGGTGCGCCGCGAGCCTGCGGCGTCCGCGCGCGGGTCCTGAGCGCAGCCGTCGGAGGTCGCCCGCCGCGGCGGACAGGGCGACCGTGGCGAACAGGAAGATCATGGGGACGGGGACCCCGTTCCTCACCAGCGATCCATCGGCCAGGGTGGAAACGCCGCTGGCCGCGGAGAAGAGGCCGAGCGGCACCGCGACCGACGCTGCCGCCAGGCTCACCCGGCGCAGCCGAGGCGTCGGCGGGCGCACGACCGCGAAGCCGCTCAGCGTGAGGTAGGCGGCCAGCAGCCCTCCGATCACGGACTGGTCCTGGCCGGTGGCCGCCGCGACCCCGGCGCCGGTGAGGCCCATGACGAGCATGGCGGCCACGAACGCGACGCCCGCCCGGCGGTGCAGTCGCTGCCCCTTGGTCGCGGCGAGGGCGGCGAATCCCGTCACGAGGGCGAGGGCGCCCCCGGCGATGTGGACCGCCAGCACGGAATCCATGCGCCCTCCCGCTAGGCCCGGATCGCGGTGACGGGGTCGACGCGCGCGGCGCGGGCCGCCGGGATCCAGCACGCGACCAGCCCGATCGTCGCCATCAGCACGGCGACGCCGATGAACGTCACGGGGTCGTGCGGCTCGACGCCGAACAGCAGCCCGCGGAGCACGCGGACGACCAGGGCCGCGATGGCGGCACCCAGGGCGATGCCCGTCCCCAGCAGCACGCCGCCCTCCTTCAGGATCGCCCGCTGCACCCGCCCCGGCGCTGCGCCGAGGCTCATCCGGATGCCGATCTCGCTCGTCCGTGCGCTCACCGAGAACGCCAGCACGCCGGCGATGCCGACGGCGGCGATGATCAGGGCGAGGAGCCCGAACGAGGAGATGAGGACGGCGTTCAGGCGACGCGGCGCCACGCTCTGCTCCCGGATCTGCGCCACCGTCATCACGTTCTCGATGGGCGCGGCGGGCGCGATCCGCGCGATGATCCGCCTCGCCGCCGGCACCAGCGCCGCCGCGTCCCTCTCGGCGCGGATGACCAGGCTCCCGCCCAGCGCCAGGGACTGGGCGAATGGCATGAACACCGCTTCGCGCGGCTCGGCGTCCAGGCCGCCATCCCTGGTGTTGGCGACCACGCCCACGACGGTGCGCCAGTCACCGCTGATGGGGGTGAAGCGCAGGATGTCCCCAGTCCACGCGATCCGCCGGCCGATGGGGTCCTGGCCCGGGAACAGCCGGTCCACCAGCGCCTGGTTCACGATCACCACGCTGGCCGCCCCTGGCCGATCCGTGGTCGCGAACTCGCGGCCGCGCACCAGCGGGATGCCCGCGGCGCGGAAGTACTCCGGACCCGCCGTCCGGTACTCGGCTCGCGGCACGGCTTCGCCCTCGGCCGGCGTCCGCCCCTCGGCCTTGACGTCGAAGCGCACGCTCGAGCTGCGGAGCGGGCCCGGCGAGCCCACGCCGACCTGGAGGACGCCCGGAAGGGCCGCGATCTCGGTCCGCATCTGCTCGTAGCGCTCCTTCGCCCACGGGTCCGACCCGGGGTCCGAAAGGATCTGCGCCGGCGTCAGGAGCGGGACCGACATCGACAGGACCTCTTCCGTCCGCAGCCCGGTCTCGACGGCCGACAGCCGGACCAGCGTGCGGGTGAGCAGCCCCGCGCCGGCGAGGAGCACCACCGACATGGCGACCTGGACGACGACGAGGCCGCGCTGGAGCCGGTGGCGACCCAGCCCCGCCGTCGCCCGCCGCCCGCCCGCCATGATCTGCGCTCCGACCGTGCCCTCGCCCGGCAGCGCGGCGAGCAGCGAAAGCAGCAGCGCCACGAGGAGGGAGAGCCCGAGCGTGAAGGCCAGGACGATCCCGTCCAGCGCGATCTCGTCCGCCCGCGGCGAGTACCGGTCCGCCAGCAGCGTCAGCATGCGGACGCCGCCCACCGCGATGACCAGGCCCACGCCGGCGCCCAGCAGCGTGAGCACCAGGTTCTCCGCCAGCAACAGGCGACGCAGCCGCGCGACGCCGGCCCCGAGCGCCGCCCGCACGACGAACTCCTGGTCCCGTCGCACGCCACGCATGAGCGTCAGGTTCGCCACGCTGGCGGCGGCGATCACCAGGACGAACACGGCGGCCGCCATGAGCAGCCCCAGCGTGAGCCGCGCCGGCTCGCCCAGCGCCGCCCTGAACGGGATCACCGCGATCCGGTGGTGCGCCGCCGCGTCGTACGCGTCCGGGAAGTCGGCGGCCATCCGCGCCTGGACGGCGGCGACCTCGGCGCGCGCCTGTTCCACCGTGGCCCCGGAGGCGAGCCGCGCCACCACTTCCGTCATGCGGTGCGTCCGCCCCTCCACCATCGTCGCGCTGAGGTGATGGTCGCTCACCGCCATGTTCAGCAGCCCGACCACCCGGTCGGGGAAGAACGGCGCCGGCTCCACGACGCCGATCACCGTCACCGGCTCACCGTCCAGCCGGAGCTGCCGCCCGACGACGTCCGGGTCGGCCCCGAACCGCGAGACCCACCACTCGTGCGTGAGGACGATCACCGGTGGGACGCCCGGACCGTCGTCGCCGGGGCCAGTGAGCCGCCCGAGCACCGGCGACAGCCCCATCACGTCGAAGTAGTTGCCCGTGACCAGGCCCACGTCGATGCGGGCCGCGCCGTCGTCCGTCTGGTGGACCAGGGTCCAGGACGAGTACTCGGCGATCCCGGCCAGCGACGGCGCACCCTCGCGCAGGTCCCGAACCTCCGGGACCGAGAACGCCAGGCTGGACCCGCCCGGTCCGTCCATGGAATGGCGCAGGTACACCAGGCGGTCGCCGTCCCGGTGCGGCAGCGGCTTCAGCAGCACCCCGCGGACGACGCTGAAGATGGCGGTGTTCGCGCCGATCCCCAGCGCCAGCGTGACCACGACGATGGCCGTGAACGCCGGGGCGCGGCGCAGCGCCCGCGCCGCGTAGCGGAAATCGGCGGCGATGTTCTCCAGCCACGGCAGCCCCCGCTGCGCCCGCACCGCCCCGGCCGCCTGCGGCAGCCCGCCCGACGCCAGCAGCGCCTGCCGCCTCGCCTCCGCCGGGCTCATCCCCCGCCGCAGGTTCTCCTCCGTCTCCATCTCCAGGTGCGTCCGCAGCTCCTCCAGCAGCTCCGCGTCCGCTCCGTCCTTCGTGAAGATCCCGGCCAGGCGGGCGAACGCCGCGCGGATCCGTCTCATGTGGCCTCCCCCAGCTTCAGAAACGCCGACATCAGGTCGGCGACCTCGCGCCATTCCCTCGTCTCCCGCGCCAGCTGCTTCCGCCCCGCCGGCGTCAGTGAGTAGTACTTCGCCCGCCGGTTGTTCTCCGAACGCCGCCACTCGGCGACGACGCTCCCCTCCTGCTCCAGCTTCACCAGCGCCGGGTACAGCGTCCCGTAGTTCAGCTTCAGCCGCCCTTCGCTCGTGTCCTCGATCCGCCGTGCCACGCCGTAGCCATGCAGCGGCCCGAGCACATCCAGCGTGCGCAGGATCATCAGCGAGAGCGTTCCGGGCTGGACGTCCATCTGATCAGTCATTTCGTCCCTTCCTATTGGTTGGCCATAGAAGCTGTGCCGCAGGGCTCTCCGGGCGCAAGAGTCTCGTGATCGCAGAGGCGGAGTCCGGCCGGCCGTGGTTCTATGGCTCGGCCATACGAGGGGGATGCATGAATGGTTTCATTCCCGCAGCTTCTGCAGGCGTCGGGATCCCGCGCCGGCAGCTCGCCGTGTACCTCGATGAGGTCGGCGGGCACGCTCTGGCCGCCAGGGGTCGTCCGCCTCCGCAGCGATCAGTCCGTCCGCACCTCCACCCACCCCACCGACGCGACGTCCAGCTCGTCCCGCACTACCCCCCAGACCCGCCCGTCCGTGAACCGGTAGGGATCGAACCGCTCCGGGAACGTCACCTCTCGCACCCTGCCGTCCCGGTCCACTCGCAGCCACGTCGCCGAGCCGGCCATGCCGCCGGCCTCCATGTCCATGGGGCGGAGCCACATCCCGCCGTCGTCGTCACAGCGGAAGTCCACGTACTCCGGGAGGATGGCGGCGTGCTGCTCGCGGGTGCCCTCCAGGCGTGCGACGGCGCCCTGGATCAGGCGGGTGCTGTCCTCGGCGGACATGTTCCCGACGCCGGCGGTCACCGCCCCCGCGCGCTCGGCGGCGACGAGGTCGAAGACCGCGCGGACGAACTGGTGGGGCGTCGCCTGGGTGAAGGGCGGCGGCGGGAGCTCGATCGGCTCGAGCTCGGCGCCGTCGGGGGCGAAGCCGCGGAGCTGGTTCCGGACGAAGTCGTGGAGGCGGATCTCGTCGCCGCACACGGCCCAGAGGCGGTACCAGAAGGGGAACGGCGGGAAGCCGGCGCTCACGTCGGCGAAGTGGGCGCCGAGGTCGCCGAGCACGGCGGGGAGGGGGACGACCGTCCGGGCCCCGCCCGTCGCCGGGTCGAGGGCCACCAGGTCGGCGTCCCAGATCGTCGTCCAGAACTCCGTCGCGCGCACCTCGCCCACGGTGCGGCGGCGGGGGAGGATGACCTGGTCGCCGAGGCGGGCGGTGCGCACCTGGCCGCTCATCAGGCTCATGCCGCCCATGACGCTGCCGCGGGCGATGGCGTCCTCCGGCAGCGCCACCTCGGCCCGGGGCTCGCCGGGCGCCGACGCGCGGATCAGCGCGTGACGACGACGGTCCAGCGTCCACGCCTCGCCTTCCAGCCCTCCGGCGACGAACCCCGCCGGCGCGCCCAGCTCGTCCGGTCCGCCGCCGCGGCGGCCGTGGGCGGCGACGAGCCCGCCGGCATCGAACGCCAGGAACAGCGGCTCGACGGAGTTCTGGACCCAGACGGTGCCGTCGTCGAGGACGGCGAGGTCCTCGACGACGGCGAGGGAATCGGAGGTGCCGAGGACGTGGAGGTCGGCGGCGGTGAGGACGAGGGG
>JAHWKI010000227.1 GCA_019347975.1 Gemmatimonadota bacterium | reverse complement strand
TCGATCCCGATGTCCCGCTCGATCCACGGGAACGCCGCGTCCTGGCCGATCGCGAGGATGACGGCGTCGCAGGGGAGGACGACGTCGCGGTCGCGCTCCTGGTGGAGCTTCCCGTCCTCGTCCTCCCACGAGCGCAGCACCTCGAACTCCATCCCGACCAGCCGGCCGTCCTCGAGGACGAACCGCGTGGGCGAATGGTTCTCGACGATCTCGATCCCCTCCGACTCGGCGTCCTCCAGCTCCCACGGACTGGCCTTGAAGTAGCCCCGCGGCTTGCGCGCGATCACCTTGACGTCCGTCCCGCCGATCCGCTTGGCGGTGCGGCAGCAGTCCATGGCGGTGTTGCCGACGCCGATCACCAGGACGCGCGGTCCGATCTCGGTGATGTGGCCGAACGCCACGGAGCCGAGCCAGTCGATCCCGATGTGGACACGCTCGGGGTCGTCGTAGCGGCCGGGGAGCTCGAGGTTCTTGCCGCGCGGCGCGCCGGAGCCGATGAAGACCGCGTCCCAGTTCTCCGCCAGGAGCGCGGCCATGCTGTCGACGGGGGTGTTCAGCCGCAGGTCCACGCCCATGTCGATCACGTAGCCGATCTCCTCGTTCAGCACCGCCGGAGGCAGCCGGAACTGGGGGATGTTGCTCCACATGAGCCCGCCCGCCCGGTCCTGCTTCTCGAAGATGGTGACCTGGTAGCCGAGCGGCATGAGGTCGTTGGCGACCGTGAGCGAAGCCGGCCCCGCGCCCACGCACGCCACCCGCTTCCCGTTCTTCGCGGCCGGTGCCTTCGGGAGGAGGTCCGTAACATCGTCGCGGAGGTCGGCGGCCACGCGCTTCAGCCGGCAGATCGCCACCGGCTCGCCGTCGACGCGGCCGCGCCGGCACGCGGGCTCGCACGGACGGTCGCACGTGCGGCCCAGCACCGCCGGGAAGACGTTCGACTCCCGGTTCAGCATGTACGCGTCGGTGTAACGGCCCTGGGCGATGAGACGGATGTAGCCGGGCACGTCGGTGTGGGCCGGGCAGGACCACTGGCAGTCGACGACCCGGTGGTAGTACTGCGGGTCGCTTACGTTGGTCGGGTCCATCGACTCTTCGTCCCCGGTTTTCTGGAAGGTGCCGCGGCGGTGGTGGTGACGACGGTATCGGACGCGGCGAGTCCCGCGTCGCCTTCGTCGTCTACGGAGAACAGGGGGCAGCACCAGCCGGTGCAGCGGACCTTGTAGTCGAGGCAGACCAGGTCCGAGGGGTCCCGCAGCGAGACGTGGTCGTCCGCCGGCGCCCCGGCCTTCAGGACCACCGGGACCATATGATCGACCGCCGAGCAGTACGCCCTACGCACGTCCACGAGCCACCTCCGGGGAAGGGGAGGGATCGTCAGGGCCGGCGCGTCGCGCACCGGCGATGGGACTTCTATGAGGAAAGCGGCCAGCGCCGCTCCGGTTCGCGGAGGTACGATCTAATGTAATGATCGGGCGGGGGCGGTGGAAGATTGGAGACGGGAGGATGTTCACCACGGAGTCACGGGTCCTCCCGCCGGACTTGTCAAATCTTTCATCGCGGGCGCGGTCCCGCCGCGGCCGTTACCCGCTCCAGATCCGCGACCATCTGGCGGACGCCCTCGTCGTCCGGAGCGAACTCCAGGGCGCTGCGGGCGGCGGGAAGCGCGTCGTGGTACTCACCCTGCTCGATTCGGGCGCGGGCGAGATAGAACCAGCCGCGATCGAGGGAGGGATCCAGCTCGACGGCCCGCGCGTAGTACTCCTCCGCCTGGTCCGGACTGCCGGCGCGGAGGAGGAGGTTGCCCATGGAGAAGTAGCCGAGCGGCTCGAACGGCTCCCGCTCGATCGCTTCGCGCAGCATCGCGGCCCCATCGGCCGGCCGCCCCGCCTCCTGGAGCGCCACGCCGAGATTGACGCGCGCGAGGGGGAGGTGCGGCTGGATCTCGAGGGCGCGCCGGAGCATGGTGACCGCATCCTCGGCCCTGCCCGCACGCCGGAGGGCCAGCGCCATCGCCGCCAGGATCCTGGGATCGTCGGGCGCGAGCTCCAGCGCCTTGCGGTAGGTCGCCAGGGCGGCGGGCACGCGGCCGGCGTCACGGTCCCGGTCCGCCATGTAGCCGAGCGCCAGCCCCCAGCGTTTCCGGAGACCGATCCCGGACGCGCCCTCGAGGGCCCCGACCAGAACGTCCCTGATCTCCGGTTCCTCTCCGGCCGCGTAGTGGAGCGTGGCCAGGGCGAGGGCGCGGACGTCCAGATCGACGGCGCCGCTCAGCGCCGTCAGGCGCTCGATGATCTCCGGCTCCAGGCCGGCCATGTCCGGCCGCAGGTGTCGTTCGAGGAGATGGGCGAGGCCGGCGAACTGGGCAATGGGGTGCTCCAGGTCCGGGCGCAGCAGCAGCCGGGCGGCTTCGACGCGGTCGTTCACCTGCCGCGCCCGCAGAAGACCGGCCACGAGCGGATGATGCGGCTTGAGCGGCCCCCACCAGCGCTCGGTGATGGCCTGGAGCTCGGCGGGCGAGCGGTCCTCGTGGCATTGCACGCACGCGCTCCTGAGCCCCAGCGAATCGTCGAAGGCCGGCCGCGGGATCGAGATCACGTGGTCCGAGCGGGAGAAGCGGATATCCTCCCCGAGCTCCGGGTGCTGGAGATACGGCATGTGACAGGCGACGCACCGGCTGCCCTCGGAGCCCTCGGCGTGCCGCGTGTGCGCGGCGGGGTCCGCGGCGCGGGAGGCGTGGCAGGCCAGGCACTGGCCGTCATCGAACCGGTCGGGGAGCGGCTCGCGCCACACGTCCACGTACGCGTTCGAGTGGGGCGCGTGGCAGTCGGTGCACGTCATCGATCCGCCGGCGTAGCATGCGCTGTAGAGATGGTTGCCCTGATACGCGAACGTGCGCACCCGCCCGTCCGGGAAATAGGGCCGGTCGCCCAGGATCGGGAACTTGAGCGCATAATGCTCCTCCAGCGACCGGCCCGGCAGGTACCCCGGCTCCACCACATCCTTCAGCGCGTGACACTGGAAGCAGACCCGCAGAGAGGCATCCGTGTCGAGCGTCGCGAGCGACCGGATCGCCGGGTCGGCGTCGCCACCGGACCCCCGCACCGCCTCCACATGGGCGCGGCCGGGGCCGTGGCAGGACTCGCAGTTGATGCGGAGGTCGGTATGCGACGAGGCGAACCTGCGCTCCGCTGCGTCCCACGCGACCGTCACCTGGCTGCCGTGGCACTCCTGGCAGTTGGCGAAGCGGTCGGTATGGCCGAAGACGCGGAGCGGCGGCCAGTCGCCGCAGTCGGCGAGCCGGAGCGATCGGTCGATGCGCGCCCACCCGCGGTCCGCCCGCGTCCCGGTATTGCAGAACCACGCCGCCTCATCACGGCTCCAGTCGAACGGGAGGAACCGGACCGTGCCATCGGGCAGTGCCGCCAGGAAGCCCTGCGTCCCGCCGCCGACCATGTGCCCGCCTCCGACCACGCCCGAGACCGGCAGCACCTGGTCCGCCCGGCCCTCGCGCCGGACACGGAACGCATAGCCGTCGGGGCCGCGCTCCGGCAGGACCCGCGCATCCGCGAATTCTATCGGGCGGCCGTCGAACGGCGCGATCACCACGTCCTCCGATGGGCGGCCGCCCGCCCGGCCGTGGGTGGAGGCCTGCCACGTCCTGTACTGTTCTTCATGACAGCCGGCGCAGGACTCGGCGCCGAGGAAATCCGCCACCTCCACGGCGGGGCCGGGGTCGACGGTCGACGGGGCCGGGAGCGCCAGCCGGGCTGTCGGGTCATCGGCCGCGCGGTCGCCGGCGCCTCCCGGGCCGCAGGCGACTGCGAGGAGGAGGCCGGCGAGGGCGAGCGGGCGCCGGATCATGGCGCCACCGCCCAATCCGGCTGCGCGCACGCGCAGAGGAGGCGCAGGTAGTCGACGAGTCCGTCGATCTCGCTGGTGGACAGCGTCGCGCCGAAGCCGGGCATGCGATGGCTGCGTCCCAGGATGTGGCCTCCCCCGTGGATGCCATCGAAGAGCGTGGCGTCGGGGCGCGCGCTCATGTGGGTGGAGTCGGCGTGCGGAGTCGGGCGAGCGGGCAGGTGTGGGGCATTGAACCCATCGCCCGCCCCGCCCACTCCGTGACACGGGGCGCAGTATGCCCCATAGAGGGCGGCGGGTGTCCGCTGACCGGATCGGTCGGGTCGGACCGGTACGTTGTCGACGAGGGACAGGTAGCGGTCCGTGTCGGCGGTCGTGGCGCGGCCGTGCAGGTAGCGCGTGATCAGCTCCATGGTGGCGCTGTCCTCGAGGGGCGCCGGCATGATGCTGCCCGGGGCCGCGCGTCCCGGCGTGGCGACGATGCGGCGGAGATAGTCGGGCCGGAGGCGGGCGGCCGCGCCGTCGAGGGCCGGGGCGATCCGTCCACCTTCTCCGCCCAGCGTGTGGCAGCCCAGGCACGCGAGGTGGTCCCGCAGGAGCAGCTCGGCCTTCCGGGACGCGAACGGTGAAAGCGGGCGCGGCATCGCCGGAGCGGCGGACGCGCGAAGCTCCTCACCGTACATCCACGAGGCCAGGCTGTCCGCCTCCGCTCGCGACAGACGGAAATCGGGCATCCGCGCTCCGGAGCCCGGGTGATAGCCGAACGGTCGGATCGGCCGCGGCGCCGCCAGGAACGAGCGAAGCCAGTCGGGCCGCAGCCGGTCACGGATCCCGTCCAGCGGCGGCCCGGGCGCCCACGCTTCCGCTCCGGAGCCCGCGTGACAGCCGGCGCAGTTGAGGGCCTGGACGATGGCCGCGCCCCGCTCGGCCGTAGCGCCCGCGTGCTCCTCGCCGAGCCGCGCGATGGCCGCGCGGGCCTGGCGGGACCCGGCCCCGCGCAGCAGGTGCATGGTCGCGGCGGCGGCCTCCGCCGGCTCCAGGTGGAAGTCCGGCATGCGCGCGATGACGCCCTCCCGGAGCGGCACGGGGTCGGCCAGCCAGGAGGCCAGATCCGCGGGCGCCCAGCGCTCCGAAAGGCCGCTCAGCGGAGGCCCGCCCGCCGCGCCCCCGGGCGGCGCGGGGGCGCCGGGGTGGCAGGCGCCGCAGCCGAGGATCGCCGCCAGAGCCCGACCGGACAGCGAGTCTCCGTGCGTCGCCGCGACGCCCGCGATGGACGACGCGCTCCCGTCCGGTGCGGTGCCGCCACAGGCGGATGCGCCCGCGAGAAGCAGCGCCGGCAGCAGCGGACGGAGGGGACGTCGCATGGGATCCTCGAGGAGATCGGGCGGACGATCGCCGACCCGGCCGCCAGGATAGGGCGCAGGGGAGCACGGGACAAGGGCGAGCGGTGGCGTCCCGACCCGATGGCGCCGCCTTGCGAGGGTGGTCACGACATGAGCGGCGCGGCAGCGCGTCAATCGCGCCCGCGTGCGCCCAGTGGCTCACCCGCCGCTACCGGCTGTCCGCCCGCGAGGCGGTGGGCGCGATCTTCGAGGAGCGCCACGGCTCCATGGTGCTCGTCCGGGAATCGACGTGCACTCGCGCTCCAGCGCCCTTCGTCGAGGTGCTCCGCCGCCCACGACAGCGCCGCCCGGAGCGAGTTCCGGCGGCTCGCCGTAGGCGCCGGAGCCCCCCGCCGACTGCAGTTCTGC
>JAHWKI010000226.1 GCA_019347975.1 Gemmatimonadota bacterium | reverse complement strand
CGGTCCGCCGCCTCGATGAGCGCGGCGAGGAGGAGGTGGAAGAGGTCGTCGTCGATGCGATCGGCGCGGCGCCACTCCTCCAGGCGGTTCCGGATGTGGTCGATGCGCGCCGCGTTGTCGGGCGTGAAGTACATGCGCCCGTGGGCGCGGCCGTCGGCGCCGTCCGGGGAGAAGCTGCGATGGACGAAGTCGGGGAGCGGGCCGAGGCCGTCCAGGTGGTGGAGGACGTCGCGGAAGGAGGGGGCGCCGTCCGGGGCGCCTTCGACGGCGAGCACCTCATTGCCAAGCCGGGGCGCGGAAGGGAGGCGGGTGGCCTGGACGTAGGCGCGGGCGAACACGTAGCCGTAGGTCATGATGTCCGACGCGACGACGCGGAACCCCAGCCGCTTGAGCTCCTGTCCCACGGAGGCGGTGCCGGAGAACGGGTCGACGGCGGATCCGGAGATCCCGCGGTCTTCGAGGACGCGGCGGATGAAGCCGAGGAGCTTCGTCTTGTTGCCTATGTATCGCACGGAGGCGAATATACGCCCGGTTTCCCCGCACTGTCCATCGCCATGCACCATTACCGCGTGACCATCCGGTTCGGCGCGCCACGGGCCCAGTACGAGATGCTGGACGTGGAGGCCGAGGACCTGAGGGGGGCGCTGCGCGAGGCCGCGGTGAAGATCCCGGACGAGGTTGCTGCGACCGCGGAGCTGGCGGAGGTCCGTCGCCGGACGCCGCCGGACGAGCGGGAATACGGACCCGGCTGATGGCGCTTCCGGAGCGGCTCTACGAAACGGCGCTCGGGGCGGCCCGGCCCCTCCTCCACGCGGCGGCGGTGGTCCACGGCGACACGCGGCGCGCGGTGCGGGGCCGCCGCGAGTCCCTCGCACGGTTCGAAAGCTGGGGCGGCTCCGACCGGAACATCGATCGGCCGCTGGTCTGGGTACACGCGCCGTCGGTGGGCGAGGGGCTGATGGCGCAGGCGATCATCGCGGCGCTCAGGGAGCGGCGGGCGGACATCCAGATCGCGTTCACCCACTTCTCGCCCTCGGCGGAGCGGATCGCGCAGGAGGTGGGCGCGGACGTCGCCGGCTACATTCCCTGGGACACGCGCGGCCCCGTGCGGAAGGCGCTGGCGGCGCTGCGCCCATCGGCGCTGGCGTTCGTGCGGACGGAGGTCTGGCCGGTGGTGACGAGGGAAGCGCGGCACGCGGGGGCGCGACTCTTCCTGATCAACGCGGTCCTGTCCGAGGATTCGGGGCGGCTGAGCTGGCTGGGGCGGAGCTTCCTCGAGTCGGTCTACCGGCGGCTCGACGGGGTCGGCGCGGTGTCGGAGGATCACGCGGCACGCTACGAACGGCTGGGCGTCCCCCACGGGGCGATCCGGGTGACGGGCGACGCGCGCTTCGATCAGGTTTCGGAGCGGATCGCGGAGCGCGGGCTTCACGAGGTGCGGCGGCGACTGTCGGAAGGCGGCGACGTGGAGGACGCGCTCGACTCGCTTCCCGGAGACGTCGCGGCCGTCTTCAGGCTCCTCCGGGACCCGACGCGGTTCACGCTGGTGGCGGGGTCGACGTGGGAGTCGGACGAGAAGGTCATGGTGCCGGTGCTCGGCGTGATCCGGCGGGAGCGGCGGGTCCGCGTGGTGATCGCGCCGCACGCGCCCACGCGGTCCCACCTGGACGGGCTGGAGCAGCGGCTGGAGCGCGCGGGGCTGCGCCACGCGCGGCTGGGCGCCATGGTCGCGGCCGGCGACGCGGCGAGGCGGGTCCCCGACGCCATCATCGTCGACCGCCTCGGGATCCTCGCCGACATCTACGCCATCGCGGACCTCGCCTACGTGGGCGGCGGGTTCCGCTCGGCCGGGCTGCACTCGGTGGTGGAGCCGGCGGCGCTCGGCGTGCCCGTGCTCTTCGGGCCGAAGCACGGCAATGCGCGGGAGGCGGAGGTGCTGGCGCGGCGCGGCGGCGGGTTCGTCGTCGAGGGCGCCGGGGACGTGGAGGAGCGGATCCGGAGCCTGGACGCGGACCGGAGCGCGCTGGCGGAGGCGGGTG
Organism: Gemmatimonadota bacterium; assembly: GCA_019347975.1. Lineage (GTDB taxonomy): Bacteria > Gemmatimonadota > Gemmatimonadetes > Longimicrobiales > RSA9 > JAHWKI01. The sequence continues at coordinate 3,580 of JAHWKI010000226.1, read as the reverse complement.
CCGCGGCGGCGTCGTACGTGGCGGAGGAAACGGGCGCCGCGGGGCGGAACGCGGCGATGATCCTGGAGCGGCTGGGCGGATCGGCGGCCGGGGTGACGGGTACGTGAGGCCATGACCAGGAAAACGGCAGCCGTGAAGGGGAAGGGGAAGGCGAAGGCCGGACCGGCCGTCGTGGTGGTCCGCATCCCCGGGCCCCTGCGGGATCTGGTCGGCGGTGCGGCGGAGGTCGATGCGGCGGGGAAAACGGTCCGGGCCGTGCTCGACGACGTCGTCGAGCGGCACCCGGGGCTGCGCCGGCACCTCCGCACCGAGAGCGGCGCGCTGCGGGAGCATGTGAACGTCTACGTGAACGGGGACGACGTGCGGTTCCTCCGCGGCGAGAAGACGCCGGTCTCCGACGGGGACGAGGTGATCCTCGTGCCGAGCATCGCGGGCGGATGACCGGCGTGCCGAGCGACTTCACGCCCGCGGAGTCCCTCCGCTACGCCCGGCACCTGGTGCTGCCGGAGATCGGGCCGGCGGGGCAGGCGAAGCTGAAGGCGGCGCGCGTGCTGGTCGTCGGCGCGGGCGGCCTCGGGTCGCCCGTTTCGCTGTACCTGGCCGCCGCGGGTGTCGGCACGCTGGGGCTGGTGGACTTCGATGACGTGGACGCCAGCAACCTCCAGCGGCAGGTCCTGTACGGCGAGAGCGACCTGGGTCGGCCGAAGCTGGAGGCGGCTCGCGAGCGGCTCCGGGACCTGAACCCGCACATCGACCTGGTGCTCCACCACGCGCGGCTCACGAGCGGGAACGCGCTCGACATCATCGGCGGCTACGACATCGTCGTGGACGGGACGGACAACTTCCCCACGCGCTACCTGGTCAACGACGCGTGCGTGCTGCTGGGGAAGCGGAACGTGTACGGGTCCATCCTGAAGTTCGAGGGGCAGGTCTCGGTGTTCGGCGGCGGCGACGACGCGCCGTGCTACCGGTGCCTGTTCCGTCAGCCGCCGCCGCCAGGGCTGGTCCCGTCCTGCGCGGAGGGTGGCGTGCTCGGGGTGCTGCCGGGGATCATCGGGACGCTCCAGGCGCTCGAGACCATCAAGCTCATCACCGGGGTGGGGACGACGCTGATCGGGCGCCTGCTCCTGTTCGACGGCATGGCACTGAAGTTCCGTGAGATGAAGCTGAGGCGGAACCCGGAGTGCCCGGTGTGCGGCGACGACCCCACCGTGACGGGGCTGATCGATTACGAGGAGTTCTGCGGACTGAAGGCGGAGGCCGGAGTGGATGGAGAGGCGACGGACGAGATCGGGGCGGGCGAGCTGAAGGGTCGTCTCGATGCCGGGGACCCCATCGAGCTGGTGGACGTGCGGGAGCCGTTCGAGTGGGGCATGGCCAACCTGGAGGAGTACGGCGCGCGGCTCATCCCGATGAACCAGATCCCGGACCGTCTGGAGGAGCTCGACCCGGCGCGGGAGATCGTTCTCATCTGCCGTTCGGGCTCCCGGAGCATGCAGGTCACCCGGTATCTCCGCAGCCGCGGGTACGAGCGGGCGCGGAACCTGCGCGGTGGGGTCCTTGCGTGGGGCGAGGAAGTAGACCCGTCTTTCCCGCGGTACTGACGGGCGGGGGCGGGGTCGGAACCACGCCCGCGTTGTGCGTGGCGGGGATCCGCTAACATATTGCGGCAACAGCACCTGGAAGTAGTCCAGCCGGAAAGGCAGACGGATGGAGCAGCATCAAGGCCTCCTGGCCACATTCAGAGCGGCCTCGCCGGGCCGGCGCGCGACGCTGGCGGCGGGGGTGTTCGCGATCGCGGCGCTGGGCATCGCGGGAGTGGCGGCGCGGACGGTCGGCGATGGGACGGACGGCGATGCGACGGACGCGGCCGATGCGGCGACGCAGGAAGCGTCCACGCTCGACGCCGCCGCGGCGGCCCTCGAGCCGCTGGCCGAGGCGGCCGAGCTCCCCGACCCGGCCCCGGACCGGGGCCCCGCCGCGGGTGACGCGGGCCCGGACACGGCCGCCCCGGCCGCCACTCGCGGCCGGTCCATCGAGTGGGTCTCTCCGCGGGCGCCGAGCCCCGTCACCCCGGTCCCCGCGGCGGAGCGGGTAGCGAAGCCCGATGCGGTACGGGGGATCTATGTGGGCGGGTGGTCGGCCGGCAGCTCGCGTCGGCTGGCCCAGCTGATCGCGCTGGCGGACCAGACGGAGATCAACGCGTTCGTGATCGACATCAAGGACGCGACGGGCGAGCTGAGCTACGCGAGCCAGGTGCCGCTGGCGAAGCAGCTGGAGGCGGACCGTCGTCCGCGGATCGGCGACATACGGGCGGTGCTGGCGAAGCTGAAGGAGCACGGGATCTACCCGATCGCCCGGATCGTCGCGTTCAAGGATCCGCTGCTCGCCGACGCGCGCCCCGAGTGGGCGATCCAGCGGGCGGACGGCAGCGTCTGGGTCGACGAGAAGGGCGTCCGCTGGGTGGACGCGTTCAACGAGGACGTGTGGGCCTACAACATCGAGCTGGCCAGGGAGGCCATCGCGCTGGGGTTCGCCGAGGTTCAGTGGGACTACGTCCGCTTCCCGGACGCGCCGCAGTCGTACATGTCGGAGGTAGTGTATCCGGAGCGGAACGGGCGGACGATGACCAAGGGGATCCGGGCGTTCCTGATCCGCTCCAGGGAGGAGCTGGGCGGGACGGGCGCGCCGCTGACGGCGGACGTCTTCGGGATCACGACCTCGGCCCACGGGGACGTGGGGATCGGTCAGTACTGGGAGGACATGGCGGACATCGCCGACGTGCTGCTCCCGATGGTCTACCCGTCCCACTACCCGCGGGGGACATGGGGCTTCCCGGTGCCGAACGCCGCGCCGTACCAGATCGTCCACAAGGCGCTGCGCCACGGGGTCGACCGGTCGAAGGACATCCCGGGCGCGGCGACGATCCGACCGTGGATCCAGGCGTTCAGCCTCGGCCGACCCGACTACACGCCCGAGTACGTCCGGGCCCAGATCGACGCCGTCTACGACGCGGGGCTCACCGAGTGGATCCTGTGGAACCCGGCCTCGCGCTACTCCGCCGAGCCGCTGGTCACCGCCGACGGCCGCGCGCCCTGGTTCGCGGGGCGAGGGGAGCACCTGTACAGCCCGCCGCCGCCGAAGCCCGCCGTGGATCTCGAGGACCCGGTTCCGATCGGGGTATCGGCGGACTCGGTCCCCTGACCTGCGCGGCGCCCTCGCGTCCGGAACAGACTGACACGGAGGGCATGGAGGAACACGAAGGGCTCGAAGAGCGTCGCTGGCTCCTCGGGCCCTTTCCGTTACCGGTCACCAGACACTCCCGGCCGGGTGTTTTGTGGCTCTTCCGGATTCGGTGTGGGCGCGCGGTGTGGAACGCGCGGTCGCGCGTGAGGCGGCGGGTGGAGTGGCGTCAATCCGGCAAGATTGGCCACGGCAGGCGCGGTTTGCCGATTTCACGCCGCTATATGGCGTCAAGTCGGAACGATGGGTCCCACGAACGGATCGAGTGTCGAGTTGACGGCGATCTACGGCGTCAAGTCGGAACGAGTGCCTGGAACGTGGTTTTCATGCTGGGTTG
>JAHWKI010000225.1 GCA_019347975.1 Gemmatimonadota bacterium | reverse complement strand
GCATCAGCCTTCCAAGCTGAGGGTCGCGGGTTCGAGTCCCGTCTCCCGCTCTGAGAAAGCCCGCCGCCCGGCGAACACCCGGTCGGCGGCCTTTTTCTACCCCGGCCCGTCCAGGCGCCCCGGGGCTGCTCTCACCGTGCACAGGGATCCCATGACCAGCCGACCGCTCCACTCCTTCGCTCCTCTCCGGCACGTCCTCCTCCTCCTCCTCCTCGCCGTCCTCGGTCTGCCCGGAGCATCTTCGGCACAGGCGCCGGACCCTGTACGGGACGAGATGCTGATGCACTTCGAGTCGTCCATGGGCAAGTTCATCGCTCTCGCCCGCGCCATGCCCGCGGACCGCTACACCTGGTCGCCGGGCGAGGGCGTGATGGAGGTCGGACACGTGTTCATGCACGTGGCCCGCTACAACTACATGTATCCGAGCGCGAACATGGGGGAGGCCCTGCCTGCGGGCGTCGAGCTGGAGGGGATGGAGGAGGTCCGGGAGAAGGAGCGGGCGGTCCGCGCGCTCGAGGAGTCCCGCGCCTGGGTTCGGCAGGTCGTCAGCGGGATGACCGCCGCCGATCTCGCGGCGACGACGCGGCTGTACGGCCGCGACGTGGGCGAATGGGCAGTTCTCGTCCAGCTCGTCGCGCACATGAACGAGCACCTCGGCCAGTCGATCGCCTACGCGCGCATGAACGGCATCGTGCCGCCGTGGTCCAGGTAGCGGCCCGTCCGGTTCCGCCCCGGCGTGGAGATGGTCGCGGCCGGGTCGTGGTGCGCGGAGGTCTCGTCGTCGATCAGTAGCCGGAGCTCTCGAGGCCGTCCTCGACGATCATCTCCTCGAAGGCCTCGAAGATCTGTCCGTCCCACCACCCCTTGTCGACCTCCGTGCGCATGATCTCCAGGGCCGCCGCAGGCTCCAGCGCGCGCTTGTAGGGCCGCTCCGTCCTCAGGGCGTCGTAGACATCCACGACCTGGAGGATGCGCGCGGGGAGGGGGATGTCCTCGCCGGCGAGACGGTCCGGATAGCCGCTTCCGTCCATCCGCTCGTGGTGATGCCTGATGATGGGCAGGACCGTGCGGAGGGAGCGCAGCCCCTGGCAGATCCGCTCGCCGGCGGCCGGATGCGCGCACATCACGTCGCGCTCCTCCGGCGTGAGTGGGCCCCGCTTGTTCAGGACCGCGTCCGGAATCACGATCTTGCCGATGTCGTGCAGGTAGCCGCCACGCTCCAGGTCCAGCAGGTCTTCCCGCGGAAGACCCAGGCGCCGCCCCAGCTCGACGGCCAGACCGGCCAGCCTCTGGCAGTGCCCCCGGGTATACGGGTCCCGCTCCTCCACCGTTCGGCCCAGCGTCATGAGCACCGACTCCGCACGCTCCAGCTCGTCCGTGTAGCGCTTCATGCGCAGGAGCGAGCCGACTCGCGCGAGCAGCTCCGTCCGGTCGTACGGCTTCGAAAGGAAATCGTCCGCGCCCGCCTCGATCGCCGTGATCCGGTCCGCGCGCGCATCGAGCCCCGTCACCATCACCACCGGCACGAGCCGGCTCTCGGGGTTCTCCTTCAGCTGCCGGCACACCTCGAAGCCGCCGAGCTTCGGCATCCGGACGTCCAGCAGCACGAGGTCCGGGTCGATCTCCGAAAAGCGGTCCAGCGCGGCCGCGCCATCCTCCGCCGTCGCGACGTCGAAGCCCTCCTTCTCCAGCATCCGCTGGAGCATCGACCGCACCGCGGTCTCGTCTTCCACCACCAGGATCGTCTGTCGACGCCCCGGCGAGGCCTCCTCCGCGGACGCCATCCCCGGCCTGCCGTTCCCGCCTCCTTCAGCGGCCAAGCCCCCTCCCGTCTCTCACGCGATTCCGTAGATCGGCACCGAGAATGCAGGTGCAGAATCTCGGCCACAACCCCTCTCCCCGGGCCACGGCGCCTGGAGCACACCCGCTCCTGGCAAAAAAGTGCCGACTGTGGAACAAAAAGGTTGACCGCTGGCGATAAGTGGATGAAAATACACCGTTTCGACAAAATGACCCCCACCCATATCATGGTCATAAACCCGTCCCCTGCTGCTCGAGCGCGCGTCCGCGGAGCGTGAACATCCTGGTCTTCACCCTCGCGACGGAGCGCTACGCGATCCCTCTCGCGGAGACGCGCCGGATCATCGGCGCGGTCGCCGTGACCCGGCTGCCGGGGTCCCCGGCCGCGGTGGAGGGGGTGGTCGACGTGCAGGGAACGCTGACGCCCGTCTTCGACCTGCGGCGGCGTTTCGGGCTTCCGGCGCGCCCCATCGGACCGGACGACCATTTCATCCTGGCGGCGGCGAAGCGGAGGACGGCGCTGCTGCACGTGGACCGGGTGGAGGCGGTGGCGGAGGCGGATGGGAAGAAGGTCGCGGCCGGCGCGGATGTGGTGGTGGGGGCGCTGCCGGTGTCGGGGGTCGCGCAGCTGGAAGAGGGCCTGGTGCTGATCCACGACCTGGAGGCGTTTCTGACGCAGGCGGAATCCGAAGCGCTGGACGTGGCACTGGCAGAGGCCGCCGAGCGGCAGCGGGAGTCGCGCGCTTGAGGAGTCCGCGCACCGCAGGGGCGATGGAGCCGGTGCTTGAGCTGCTGCGGCGCAGGGCGGGGCTCGTCTTCCCGGACGGCCGGCGCGGCGAGATCGACGGGGCGGTCGAGCGGGCCATGAGAGCGGCCGCCGTCCCGGACGTGGCCGCATACGTCGAGCTCCTGTCCGCGAGCGAGCCGGCGCTGGACAGGCTGATCAGCGCGTGCACGGTGGGCGAGAGCTACTTCTTCCGCGAGCCCGAGCAGCTGGAGTACATCCGGCGTGAGGTGGTGGCGGATCTGGCGGAGCGGCGCCCGAGCGGATCGATCCGCGTCTGGAGCGCCGGTTGCGCGTCCGGTGAGGAGGCGTACTCGCTGGCGATCCTGCTGCGGGAGTGCGGGCTCGGTGACCGGATCGAGGTGGTGGGCACCGACGTGGCGCGGGACCGGCTCGCCCGGGCGCGGCGCGGGCACTACCGGCGCTGGTCGCTGCGGGGAGCGGCCGAGCCGCTCGTCCGCTCCTACTTCAGGAGGCGGGGCGCGGGCTACGAGCTCGTTCCGGAGGTCCGCTCCGCCGCGCGCTTCCGCTACCTCAACCTCGCGGCCGGCGACTATCCCTCCTCCGGCTCCGGCGTCTGGGAGATGGACCTGATCCTCTGCCGCAACGTCCTGATCTATCTCGACCGGGACGCGCTGCCCGATGTCGCGAGGCGGCTCTATTCCGCCCTCGCGCCCGGCGGCTGGCTCTTTCTGGCCGCCTCCGATCCGTCGCTTTCCCCGTTCGCGCCCTTCGAGACCGTGATGACCGACCGCGGGCTCGCGTATCGCCGGCCGCTCGCGCCGGCGCGGCGATCGGCACCGCCCCGAGCCCGCGAGGTCGCCCCGCCCTCTGCCGCGGCCGCCGTGCCGGAGGCGCGGACGCCGCGGGTCCGCGCGGATCCGGGCGCCCCCCCGCGGGAATCCCTGCCCGCGGGGAGGGCGCGTGCCGGTTCTCCGGCCACGCCAACCGTCGGCCGCGAGCCCGGAACGGGCCCCGAGCGCGTGCGGGAGCTGGCGGATCGCGGCCTGCTGGAGGAGGCGGGACTCGCCTGCGCGGCCGCCCTCGAGGAGGACGGCCCCTCGGCGGAGCTGCTGTACCTGCACTCGCTGCTCCTCGGGCAGGCGGGGCACCACGCGGAGGCGGCGGCCGCGGCCCGTCGCGCGCTGTACCTGCAGGACGACCTCGTGGTGGCGCACCTCGCCCTCGGCACGGCCGCGGCCCGGCTGGACGACGCACCGGGTGCCCGGCGTGCGTTCGAGGCCGCGGTCCGGCTGCTCTCCACGGTGGACCCGGCCGACACGGTCCCGGGTTCCGGCGGCGAGCCGGCCGGCCGCCTTCTGGAGCTGGCGCGAGCGAAGCTCCGGCTGGTCCGGGAGGAGCCCTGATGACGGCCGGTCGAGAGGAGCGCGCATCCGGTGGCATCGACTGGGCGGCCGTGCGGCACCGGCTGGAGGAGGTCTCCGGCGCCACCGCGGCATCGGGCAGCCGGTCGGAGGCGGACGCGCGGTCGCTGCTGGAGGCGCGCGCGCGGCAGCTCGCGCGACGGCCGGCCGAGGCGGCGGATCGGGCGGAGATCGAGGTCGTCACGTTCCTCCGCGGCCGGGCCCGCTACGCGCTCGAGTCGCGCTACATCCAGGAAGTCTTCCCCCTCCGCCATCTCGCGCTGCTGCCGGGGGTGCCGGAGCCGGTGGTCGGGGCGGTGGTGTGGAAAGGCGAGATCCTGGTGCTGCTGGAGGTCCGGCCGGGAGCGGAGGATCTCGCCGGGGATGCCGTCGTCGTGGCGATCGGCACGGAGCGGGCGGAGTTCGGGCTGGTGGCCGATTCGGCGGGAGAGGTGGCGCGCATCCCCGCCGACAGCGTCGCCGCGCCCGCGGACGGAGTCGCCGCGGGCATGAGCGCGCTCCTCGGCGTCACCGCCGCGGGCGTGCTGGTTCTGGATGGGGCTGAACTGATACGCATGCATACGCGAAGGAGTGACCTGTGACCTGGACCGTGCCCCGGCGCATCGCGCTCGGCTTTTCCATCATCCTGCTTCTCGCCGTCGTGCTGGCGATCACCAGCATCCGGGCGCTGCAGACCTCCGTCGACGCCTTCCACGAGTCGCTGCGCCAGGAGCGCGAAGTGACGGAGGTCGCGCTGGAGGCGGAATCGCACTCGCGGGAAGCCACCATCGGCTACCTCCGCTTCCTGCTCGAGGCCCGTCCCGAGCATCGGGCGCGCCGCGACAGCATGGTGATCGCCACGCGCACGCTGCTCGAGAGCCTGCGCGACTCGGCGCCGGACCCGGACACCCGCCAGGCCTGGGCTCGCGCCCTGGACCGGCTGGCGGACTGGGAGCGGGCGAGCACCGCCTCCGCCGATGCCCTCGACGCCGCCGATCGCAGCGCCGCCGTGGCCGCCTGGTCCGACAACGCCCTCGCCGCCCGCGAGAACCTCCGCGCCGCCATCGACGATGGCGTGGCCGACGCGCAGGCGCGCGGCGAGGAGATCGGGGTGCGCGCCGAGGAGACGTCCCAGCGCATGCAGCGGCGGCTCTGGATCTTCTCCATCCTGCTCCTGGTGATCGGCGCGGTATCGGCGTGGCTGCTCAATCGCGCGGTGACCGACCCGCTCCGGGAGACGAGCGGCGTCCTCGCGTCGAGCGCGTCCGAGATCCTCGCCGCGACGACGCAGCAGGCGTCGAGCGCGAGCGAGACCTCCGCCGCCGTAGCGGAGACCTCCACGACGGTGGACGAGGTCGCCGAAACGGCACGGCAGGCGACGGACCGGGCGCGCTCCGTCGCCGATTCGGCGAAGCGGGCGGCGGAGATCGGACGGAGCGGTCGACAGGCGGTGGACGACTCCGTGGCCGCGATGACGGAGGTCCAGGAGCAGGTCGAGATGATCGCACAGAGCATCGTGGCGCTGGCGGAGCAGGCCCAGGCCATCGGCGAGATCATCGCGACGGTCAACGACGTCGCGGAACAGACCAACCTCCTGGCGCTGAACGCGGCCGTCGAGGCGGCCCGGGCCGGCGAGCACGGCCGCGGCTTCGCGGTGGTGGCGGCCGAGGTACGGAGCCTGGCGGAGCAGTCCAGGCGAGCCACGACGCAGGTGCGTCAGATCCTCG
>JAHWKI010000224.1 GCA_019347975.1 Gemmatimonadota bacterium | reverse complement strand
ATCAACCTGGCGCACAACCCGGAGAGCCACGAGCGGTTCGTCGCCTGGTACAACGCGTTCGTGATGGGCGACGCCGATCCGGACGCGCTGGAGCACAACGCGCCCTGGGGGATGAACACGAACAACAACCACTACCAGATCGACCTGAACCGGGATGCCCTGGGTCTGACGCAGACGGAGACCCGGGCGGTCGCGGCCGAGCTCCAGCGCTGGCGCCCGCAGGTCTTCGTGGACCTCCACGGACAGACCACCCAGTACTTCTTCCCGCCGCCCGCCACGCCCGTGCTCCCGTTCTATCCCGACAGCTACGAGAAGTGGATGGAGCGGATCGGCGCCGGCAACGCCGAGGCCTTCGACCAGCACGGCTGGAGCTATTACGTCCGGGACGTCTTCGACCTCTACTACCCCGGCTACTGGGACACCTACCCCGCGCTCCACGGCGCCATCGGGATGACGTACGAGACGGACGGCGGGGGAGGGAAGGGCGTCCGCTGGCGCCGCGACGACGGCACCATCCTCACCTTCGCGGACGGGATCGCCCACCATTACGTCGCCTCCCTCCAGACCATCGAGACCGCGGTCCGGAACCGGGAGGAGATGCTCCGCGACTTCCACGGCCATTTCGCGGCCGGAATGGAGAGCGCCCGGCGGGGAGCCCTGCGCACCGTCCTCTGGGTCCCCGGAGACAGACCGGAGCGGGCCGCCCGGCTGGCGACGACGCTGCTCCGCCACGGGATCGAGGTCTTCCGTACGACCGGCTCCGGCACGTTCACCGGCACCAGCTACATGGGCGGAGGACGCGCACGCGTGAGCGTGCCGCCGGGCGCATACATGGTCGACCTGGCGCAGCCCAACGCGACGCTGGCCCGGGCGCTCCTCGCCCCGGATGTGGAGATGCCCGAGGAGTTCGCGAGCGAGCAGCTCGCCCGCTGGGCCCGCGACGTCCGGCGCGCCGTGGACCAGGAGGGCTTCGAGTTCTACGACGTCACCGCCTGGAACCTCATCCTCGCCGGAGGCCTCGATGGGTGGTGGTCCGCCGATGGATCATCCATCGCCGCCACGCCGCTGGCGCTCCCGCCGGGGATGGCGAAGGCGGCCGGTGACTGGCGCACGGACGTCGCCTGGGACCGGGGCGGCGGTGTGACCGGCCGGGCCAGGAGCGCGTACCTGTGGCCGGCCGGCGGCCTGGGCTCCTACCGGCTCCTCGCCCGGCTGCTGGACGAGGGCTTCAGGGTGGCGGTCTCCGAGCTCGCGCTGATCGCCGACGGTGTGGACCACCCGCGCGGGACGTTCATCGCCCGCGTCGGCCGGAACCCGGAGGCGCTCCACGACCGGATGGCGGCGCTGGCGGCCGAAGCGGGCGTCGTCGTCACCGCCGCTGCGAGCGCCTTCCCGAGCCGCGGCTCCCAGGGGACCGGCTCCGAGGCGACCCGCTCCCTCACCCAGCCGCGCGTGGCGGTCCTGGCCGGGGAGGGCGTCGGCATCACCTCCTTCGGCGCGGTCTGGTACCACCTCGAGCGCCGGATCGGGCAGCCGTTCACGGCGCTCCGCGCCACGGACGTGGCCCGCACCGACCTGGAGAAGTTCGATGTGATCATCCTCCCTTCGGGCGGCTACGGCCCGGTGCTGGGGGAGAGCGGGACGGAGCGGCTCGCGAGCTGGATCAGGGCGGGCGGGCTGGCGATCGGCTGGAGCGGGTCGGCGTCATTCCTGACGGGGGAGGAGTTCGGCACGACGCAGGCCGGGGCGGACGAGCTCACGGAGGATTCGATCGCCGCGATCCGCGCCCGGATCGAAGCCGCGGCGCCACCGGGGACTGACCTGCCCGTCGCGGTCACACCCGGCGCGGAGCCGGCCGACGAGCTCCGTGTTCCCGGCGCGTTCCTGCGGGCGCGGGTGGACCGCACCCACTGGCTCACCCTCGGCTACGAGCGGGACGCGCTGCCCGTCCTCATGAGGAGCGCGGCGCTCCCGCTGTCGGAGAACGGGGCCAACCCGGTCGTGTTCGCCGGGGGAGAGGACCTGGTGATCAGCGGCTTCTCCTGGCCGGAGAACACCCCCCGGGCTTACGCCGGCCGGGCCTACGCAACGGTGGACTACGTCGGCGACGGCCGCATCGTGCTGTTCGCGGAGGAGCCCATTTACCGGCTCGTCTTCGACGGGCCGGCCGGCCTCCTGATGAACGCCATCTACCTGGGCGCCCGCGGCCGGAGGGACGCGGCCCGGTAGACGGAGGCGTGGCCCTTGCAGCCGGTCCGGGGGTCTGACCACCCGGAATCCGGAGGCCCGGTGCCCCCAAAGGACACGGTCGGGTATGCGGTGGTCGGCCTCGGCTGGATCAGCCAGGCCGCCGCCCTCCCCGCGTTCGCCAACGCCACCCGCAACTCGCGCCTGACCGCCCTGGTCTCCGGCGACGCGGACAAGCGCCGCGGCCTCGCCCGCCGATACCGGCTCCCCGAGTCCGCCACCTGCGATTACGACGACTACCACGCCTGCCTCGACCGGGACGACGTCGACGCCGTCTACATCGCGGTCCCCAACCACCTCCACCGGGAGTACACCGTCCGTGCCGCGGAAAAAGGGGTGCACGTCCTCTGCGAAAAGCCCATGGCGCCGAGCCCCGACGACTGCCGCGCGATGATCGACGCCTGTCGCGCGAACGATGTACGGCTCATGATCGCCTATCGCCTCCACCTCGACCCGGCGCACATGCGGGCGATGGAGCTGGCCTCCTCCGGCGCGATCGGCGAGCCGCGGGCTTTCAGCGCCACCTTCACCGAGCAGGTCCGCGAGGGGAACAGCCGACTGGTGTCGGTGGAAAAGGGCGGCGGGCCGGTCTTCGACGTGGGGATCTACTGTATCAACGCCGCCCGCTACCTGTTCCGGGCGGAGCCGGAGCGGGTCTGGGCGACCCGGATCACCAGGAAAGGCGATCGGCGCTTCGAGGAGTCCGAGGAGATGGCCACGTGCGTCCTCACCTTTCCGGCCGAGCGCCACGCAGCGTTCACGTGCAGCTTCGGCGCCGCGCCCGTGTCGGCCTTCCGGCTCGCGGGCACGGAGGGCGACCTGCGAATGGAGGACAACGCGTTCCATTTCCAGGGCGACAGGGAGCTGCGGTTATCCGGAAGGAACGAGTCCCGGGAGGCCTTCCCCTCGAGCGACCAGTTCGGTCCGCAGCTGGCCTACTTTTCCGACTGCATCCTCGAGGAGCGGGACCCGGAGCCCGATGGCGAGGAGGGGTGGATCGATGTCATGTTGATCCGCGCGCTGTACGAGAGCATGGAATCCGGGCGGCCGGTCGAGATCGGGGACGCGGTGGCGCGGGATCGGCGGCCCGGCCCGGAGCTGGCCCGCCGGCTCCCGGCCGTGGAGGAGCCGGAGATGATCGAAGTGGACGCCCCCGGAGACTAGCCGGGCGGCGCGATGGAAAACCCAATGAACGGAGGCAGGAATGGCGGTACGGAGCGCGGACGCGCGGTGGAACGGCAAGCTGAAGGACGGGAACGGCACCATGCGGATGGGCGGCGGCGGGTGGGAAGGCCCCTACTCCTTCGCCTCCCGGTTCGAGGAGGGGCAGGGGACGAACCCCGAGGAGCTCATCGCCGCGGCGCACGCGGGCTGCTTCTCCATGGCGCTCTCCGGTGAGCTCGGGAAGGCGGGTCACGACCCGAAGAGCGTCGCCACGACCGCGAAGGTGCACCTGAACAAGAGCGACGCCGGCTTCTCCATCACCCGCATCCACCTGGAGACCCAGGCGGAAGTCCCGGGGCTCGATGCGGGGGAGTTCCAGAAGCTCGCGGAGGCGGCCAAGAAGGGCTGCCCGGTCTCGCGCGCGCTCCAGGCGGTGGAGATCACCCTCGACGCGACGCTCCAGGGCTGAGGGCGGGTTCAGTCCGCGCTGCGCCCCGGCAGCGCGAAGGCTTCAGGGCCTCGCGGTTCTTCGGTCTGGGCGCCAGACGGCCGCGGCGGTCGCGTCCGGCGCCGCCCATACATCGGGGTGGAGCAGCCCCGCCAGCATCTCCACCCCGACCACCGCCCGCGGGCCCGACCGGTTGAAGAACGATGACCCATCAACGACGAAGGCCCGCCCTTCGGCGATCGCGCGCGGCGCCACCGTCGCCAGCCGCTCGGCCTGGCGGTTGGCGTCCTCGATAGACGCCTCGAGGCCGTAGCCGCACGGCATCAGGAGCAGCACGTCGGGATCCAGCCCTTCCAGCGCCTCCCACGTCGTTTCATCCGACCGAGCCCCTGCGTCCCCCTCCACGCACTCGCCGCCCGCCGTGACGATCATCTCCGGGACCCAGTGCCCGGGCGTGAACGGCGGGTCCAGCCACTCGATGCCCAGGACACGCGGCCGGGGCCGCCCCTCGACAGCGCTGCGCACGCGGGCGAGCCGGTCCTCGAGCGCGCCGGCCACGGCATCGCCCCGCGCCGCGACTCCCGCGGCCGTCGCCACCTGCCGGACCGTCGCCAGGATGTCCGCCAGGCTGTGGGCGTCCAGCGACAGCACCTCCGCGTCGAGCCCGAGCCGCCGGACGGTCTCCCGCACGCCGGGCGTGGGAACCGCACAGACCTCGCACACCGCCTGCGTCAGCACGAGCGACGGCCGGAGCTCCGCCAGCAGCTCCGCGTCCACCTGATACACGCTCCCGTGCTCGGCCATGGCCTGCCGGACCGCCCGGTCGATGGCGCCGCTGTCCAGACCCTCGGGATCGAAGCGTGGCCGGCTGACCCTCGGCCGGTCCAGGACCGCCGCGGGGTGATCGCACTCGTGGGAGATCCCCACGAGCGCGTCACCCAGCTCGAGCGCCGCCACGATCTCGGTCCCGCTCGCCAGCAGCGAAACGATCCTCTCCTCCACAGCCCCTCCGTTCCGGGTCCTCACGTTCACACGCACTGAAGTCTGGGGTCTTTTCCGCAGGAACGAAACCTGCCCATCGCGATGGCCTCGTGAACCCGAACATGCAGGACCGGCGCAGCCGGGAGCGGGGCCCCGGCCGCAGGGCGGCGGACGCCCTCTATGCCTTCCTCCGCTTCATCGCCCGCCACGTACGAGGCGCCTACGGAGCGGTGCTGACCTATCTCTCCTTCAGCTTCTTCATCGGCCTTGGCGCCATGTGGGGCTTCGCGGCGATCGCCGACGAGGTGCTGAAAGGGACCACGCAGCGATTCGACGAGGCGGTCCTCTCCTGGGTGGCCACGCACCGCACCGAATTTCTCGACCAGCTCGCGCTGGAGGTCACCGCCCTGGGCAACAGCGCCACGCTGGCCGTGCTGGTGCTCGTCGCTTCCAGCTTCCTCTGGCTGACGCACCATCGCCTCTCCGTCGCCCTCCTCTTCACGGCCCTCGCCGGCGGTGGTCTGCTCAACTGGCTGCTGAAGGACATCTTCGATCGCCCCCGGCCCGACGTGGTGGAGTGGGGAACCGAGGTGGCCAGCGCTTCGTTTCCCTCCGGGCACGCCATGTCCGCGATGATCGCGTACGCCAGCGTCGCCTATCTCGGCGGGCGCCTCGAGCCCACGCGGCTCATGCGAGCCCTCACCTGGCTCTTCGCCGCCCTCCTGATCCTCGGCATCGGAGGCAGCCGCATCTATCTCGGCGTCCATTATCCCAGCGACGTCGTCGCCGGCTTCATTGCCGGCCTGGCCTGGCTCGCCTTCGTCGTCTCGGGCATGACCGCCCTCCGCTACTTC
>JAHWKI010000038.1 GCA_019347975.1 Gemmatimonadota bacterium | reverse complement strand
GACGGAGGTGTACACGAACGCGCTCTGCCAGCACATCGCGACCGCGTGCACGCCGCAGAACCTCAACCGTGACCCCAAGCCCGGCACCTGAACGGTGGACCGTCCCCGATGATCGCTCCGTGCCCTCTGTGACTCTGTGGTGAAAAAGGGAGGTGGGATGGCCGGCACGTCACGGACGGGCTTCGACAGCATCTACACGCACGGGTTCGTCCGGGCGGCGGTCTGCATCCCGCTGGTCCGGGTGGCGGACCCGGCATACAACGTGGAGCGGACGCTGGAGCTGGCGCGGCGGGCGCACGAGAGCCAGGCGGCGGTGGCGCTCTTCCCGGAGCTGGGGCTGTCCGCGTACAGCAACGAGGACCTGTTCCACCAGGACGCGCTGCTGGACGCGGTGATCCGCGCCATCGCCGAGGTGGTGGAGGCGTCGCGCGAGATCCGCCCCGTCCTGCTGGTCGGCGCGCCGCTGCGGTTCGAGGGGAAGCTCTTCAACTGCGCGGTGGTGATCCACGCCGGCCGTGTACTGGGGATCGTACCGAAGACCTACATCCCGAACTACCGCGAGTTCTACGAGAAGAGGCAGTTCACGTCGGGGCGTGACGCGGTGGCGCGGGAGGTGGTGCTGCTGGGAGAGCCGGTGCCGTTCGGCCGCGACCTGATCTTCGATGCCGACGACATGCAGGACTTCTCGCTGCACGTCGAGATCTGCGAGGACCTGTGGGCGCCGGTGCCGCCGAGCACGTACGCCGCGCTGGCGGGCGCGACGGTGCTGGCGAACCTCTCGGCGAGCAACATCATCATCGGCAAGGCGGAGTACCGGCGGGACCTGTGCGCGTCGCAGTCGGGAAAGTGCATCGCCGCGTACCTGTACGCGGCCGCGGGTCCGGGCGAGTCCACGACGGACCTGGCGTGGGATGGCCACGCGCTCGTGTACGAGAACAACGAGCTGCTGGCCGAGGGGGAGCGCTTCGGCGACGAGCCGCAGGTGGTGCTCGCGGACCTGGACCTGGAGCGGCTGGCGCAGGACCGGATGCGCATGAACACGTTCACGGACGGCGTTCGGGACCATCCCGAGGGCGTCCGATCCATGCGACGCGTCCCCTTCACCCTCGACCCGCCCGCCGGCGCCGTCCCCCTGCTGCGCCGACTCGACCGGTTCCCGTACGTCCCGAGCGAGGCCCGGGAGCGCGACGCCCGGTGCTACGAGGCGTACAACATCCAGGTCCACGGGCTGATGCAGCGGCTGCGGGCGACCGGGATCGAGAAGCTGGTGATCGGCGTGTCGGGCGGGCTGGACTCGACGCACGCGCTCATCGTCTGCGCGAAGGCCATGGACCGGCTCGGCCTCCCGCGCTCCAACATCCTCGCCTACACCATGCCGGGCTTCGCCACCAGCGAGTCCACGAAGGCGAACGCGTGGAAGCTCATGGAGGTGCTGGGGGTGAGCGGGGAGGAGATCGACATCCGCCCGTCGTCCGAGCAGATGCTGCGGGACATCGGGCACCCCCACGCCGGCGGGGAGAAGACGTACGACGTGACGTTCGAGAACGTGCAGGCGGGGGAGCGGACGTCGCACCTGTTCCGGCTGGCGAACCACCACGGCGGTCTGGTGGTCGGCACGGGCGACCTGAGCGAGCTGGCGCTGGGGTGGACCACCTACGGCGTGGGCGACCACATGTCGCATTACAACGTGAACGCGTCGGTGCCCAAGACGCTGATCCAGTACCTGATCCGCTGGGTTGCGGGGACGGGTCAGCTCGATGAGGGCGCGAACGCGACGCTTATGGACATCCTGAACACGGAGATCTCCCCCGAGCTGGTGCCGGGGGACGCGAAGGGGGCGAAGGGCGCGAAGAGCGACGGACCATCGCAGAGCACGGAGGCGGTGGTGGGGCCCTACGAGCTGCAGGATTTCCACCTCTACTTCATCTCGCGGTACGGCTTCCGGCCGAGCAAGGTGGCGTACCTGGCGCACAACGCGTGGGGAGACCGGTCGAAGGGCGACTGGCCCGACGGCATCCCCGACGAGGCGCGGCGGGAGTACGACCTGCCGACCATCACGAAGTGGCTGGAGGTGTTCCTGCGGCGGTTCTTCGAGACCAGCCAGTTCAAACGGAGCGCGATGCCGAACGGACCGAAGGTGGGATCGGGCGGGTCGCTCTCTCCGCGCGGGGACTGGCGGGCGCCCAGCGACGCGTCGGCGGCGCCGTGGCTGGAGGAGCTGCGGCGGAATGTGCCGTGAGGTCCGACGGAATGGGAACCACGAGCCGCGGTGGTCGAAGAGCCGGACGCATTCTTCTGTTCCGCGTTTCTTCGCGTTTCTTCGCGTTTCTTCGCGGCTTCGCGTGAGACCCCTTCGCGGCTCGCCTGTCGAAACCGCGCCCGCTCGTTCGTAGGTGGTGTGAAGGATGGTCACGACGGCCGTCCTCCTTCTTTCGCACGGAGCGGAACCCATGCGCTACATGCTGCTGATCTACGAGAACGAGGCGAACGAGTCGGGGGACATCCAGCCGTGGATGGACTACACGGACGAGATGGCGAAGGCGGGAGTGATGAAGGCCGGTGACGCGCTGCACCCCACGTCGTCGGCGACGACCGTTCGCGTGAAGAACGGGGAGACGGTGACGACCGACGGGCCGTTCGCGGAGACGCGCGAGCAGCTGGGCGGCTACTACCTGGTCGACTGCGAGGACCTGGACGAGGCGATCCGGTGGGCGGCAAAGATGCCGAACGCGGACCGGGGCTCCATCGAGATCCGGCCGGTCATGGAGTTCGAACAGGGATAACCGGAGCAGGCCAGCGGGGGTTCGTGGGCTTCGTGTCAATGCTCTTCCCTCGGCCTCGACTGCCATGACCGAGAGCACTGCGAACGCAGAGGCCGCCAGTCAGACGGCCGAGCGCGTGTTCCGCGAGGAGCGGGCGGCGCTCATCGCGGGACTGATCCGCCTCTGCGACGACTTCGGCCTCGCGGAGGACGCGGTGCACGACGCGTTCGTCGCGGCGCTGGACCGATGGCCGACCGAGGGGGTGCCGCCGAATCCCGCGGGCTGGATCGCGACGACGGCGCGACGGCGGGCCCTGGACCGGGTCCGGCGGGCGCGGACGTTCCGCCGGAAGGAGGAGGTGGTGGCGCGGCTGGCGGAGCACGGGGCGCTGGGCCTGCACGAGCCGGTCGTCATGAAGGGGGAGGACGCCGGTCCGCGCGATGACCGCCTGAGGCTGCTCTTCACCTGCTGCCATCCGTCGCTCTCGCTGGAGGTGCAGGTCGCCCTGACGCTCCGGACGGTCGCGGGCCTCACCACGCGGGAGATCGCCCGGGCGTTCCTGGTCCCGGACACGACCATGGGGCAGCGGCTGGTCCGGGCGCAGAAGAAGATCCGGGACGCGGGGATCCCGTTCCGCGTACCGCCGCGTGCCGCTCTCCAGGACCGGCTCCAGGCGGTGCTCGGAGTGGTCTACCTGGTGTTCAACGAGGGGTACGCGGCCACGGAGTCCGAGGAGCTGGTCCGGCGGGAGCTGTGCGTCGAGGCCATTCGCCTCGGGCGGCTGCTGGTCGAGCTGATCCCGGACGCGGCGGAGGCGAAGGGGCTGCTGGCGCTCATGCTGCTGCACCACGCCAGATGGCGCGCCCGGATGTCGCACGATGGGGATCTCGTACTGCTGGAGGACCAGGACCGCTCGCTCTGGGATCCGGCCATGATCCGGGAGGGGAGCGCGCTCGTCGAGGAGGCGCTGAGTGAAGGCCGCGTCGGGCCATACCAGATCCAGGCGGCCATCGCCGCGCTCCACGACGAGGCTCCCGCGCCGGACCGGACGGACTGGCGCCAGATCGCCGGCCTGTACGCCATCCTCGCCCGCATCCAGCCCACGCCGGTCGTGCGGCTCAACCGGGCGGCGGCCGTGGGGATGGCGGACGGCCCGGCCGCCGGGCTCCGGCTCCTCGATGAGCTCGCCGGCGACCGCGCGCTCCAGGGGTTCCACCTCTTTCATGCCGCTCGGGCCGACCTGCTGCGGCGCGACGGCGCCCACGCCGCCGCGGCCGACGCCTACCGCACCGCGCTCCAGCTCTGCCGCAGCCCGGTCGAGGAGCGATACCTCCGGCGACGGCTCGACGAGATGGCCGCGCCGTCAGTTACGAGGATCGAGCCCGGTAGGGGTGGCTTACGCACAGAAGAACCGGACACGAAGCTCACGAAAGACGGGGAGGGCACGAAGTAGCCGTTGGTGACCAGAAACGGCCGACGCCCGGGAGGCAACCAAGTCGGCGCTTCCGGGTTCGGTGTGGGCCGGCCCCGCCCGGTCCAGCGCGCGGTCCCGAGCGGTCGGTCCCGCGCAGCCCGGGAGTCGAGAGGCGTCAACCCGGATCGATCGGACAGGGCGGGGATGGCTTTCCGGTTTGACGCCTTCAGGAGACGTCAAGGCAGCGCGCGATCTCGGGAACGGAATCGAGTGCTGATTTCACGTCGATACGAGACGGCACGGCAGCACACGTGCCCTGGCAGCGGGCATCGAGCACGGTTGACGCCTCTCACGGGCGATCCAGCGGCGCAGCGCCCCGATCCCTCGCGAGGATCAGACCGACTCCCGATAGGCCCCCAGGACCCGCTCCCAGCCGGCTTCGTAGCGACCGCGACGCTCCCGTCCCTCCGGCGACGCGTCCCACCCGCCGTGCACCAGGCTCACCTCGGTGCTCTCGCCGGTGGAGAGGAACGTCACCTCCACCTCCTGCGCCGCGCCGGCGTCCCGGCCAGGGTGCCACGTGAACCGCACCTTCCGGGGCGGGTCCCATTCCAGCACCGTGCCCCACACGGCCGCTTCGCCTTCCGGACCTCGCTCCACGATCTCCTCGCCCTCCGACTCGCCGAACTCCACCGTCCCACCGGCGCCGTGGACCGAGAAGTCCGCCATGGGCCACCACTCCGCCATCTCCGCCGTGAACCGCTGGAACGCCACGTCGGGCGACGCGGCCACGACCACCTTCCTCCGCACCGGCTCCGGCCCCCCGCCCGCAGATCCCTTCATCCTCGCCCCCCCTGGTTTCCGTCCGCCCCGAAGCTGGCCGCATACGCCGCCAGCGCGTCTGCCCACATCGCGTCCACGTACGCCCGCAGCGGAAGCAGCCCCTCCGCCCGCAGCGCGTAGATCCTGCGCCGCCCCTCCCGCCGCGACGTGACGAGCCCGGCGTCGCGGAGCACGCCAAGGTGCTGCGAGACCGCGGGCTGGCTCACGGGCAAGTCGCCGGCCAGCTCTCCGACGGACAGCGGCCGGCGGCGCAGGCGATCGATGATCGCCCGTCGGGTAGGGTCCTGGAGCGCATGGAGCGCCGATGTATAAGTCATAACTTATAGATGGGGGCCGGCGTCCGCATGCGCAAGAGTTCGAAGGCCGCCCCGCTCAGAGGAACGGCCAGAGCCGGGGGTCGATGGAGAGGATCAGGGCGCCGTTGCGGATCGCGGCGGGAACAGGAATCACACCGTCTGCGGGATCGGGAAGGAACAGGTCGTAGCGCGACCCGATGGGGAGGGCGTAGTCGAGGCGGAGGATGCCGTCGATGAAGCCCAGGCCGACGCCCGCGTAGGCGGGGACCTCGTGATGATCGGCCGCATGGGCCCACGCGCCGCCGAGCAGGCCGCGGACCCTGAGCCAGCGGGGTACGGCCGTGGCCCACGCCTCCACGTCCGCGAGCACGAGCTGCTCCCCGTAAAGGGAGCGGATCTCGTAGCCGGGGAGGGTGTTCCGCCCGCCGAGGAGGGCGCCATGCTGCAGGGGGGCGCCGCTTGTGAGGCGGATGCTGCTGCGAAGATCCACTCCCCAGCGCAGATCCGCACCGCGCCAGCTCCGCAGTGCATGGAAGCTGGTGGCGGCGAACCACCGGGGGTCCTCCGCCGCGTCGCCCTGGAACCAGCCGGCCTCGAGCGCGAAGCGGGTGTCGCCGGCTCCTCGCCGGCCGGCAGTCGCGACGGAGCGGCCGAGGAGGGCGAGGGTGACCTGGTCGCCTTCGTCGATGGGCCTCACGAGCCGAAACGTGACGTTGTTATCGATCGGTGGGGTGCGCTCGACCCGTGCGGCGGAGCGGTGGCGCTCGGCGGCGAGGACCAGGGCCAGGCTGCCGCGGCGGTCGGCACCGAGCTCCCTGCCCAGCGCGACGCCCCGCTCGAAGTAGAGGTCCCTGTAATCCTCGCCGATCGTGGCAGCGGCGAGACTGGAGAGGACGCCGGCGGCGGCGGGCCGCAGGCCGAGGTCGACGGGTCGGTTGTAGTAGGCCTCGGCGAACCACGCCGCGCGGGCGCTGGAGAGGGGGCGGGCGGCGATCTCGAAGATCGGCATCCCGGCGCCCCAGGCGCGGGCGGCGTAGACGGTGAGCTGGTGCTCGCCGATCCCGTAGGCCAGCCCCGCGCCGGTCACGAAGCCTTCGCCGCGGTCGTAGCGGAGCACGGCCGACGCGTTCGGCGCGTAGAAGCGGACGCGAGGCACGCCGCGGAGGAACCGCTCGCGGAGGACGCGTCCGGCGATGGCGTCCACGTCGACCGCGTCGAGGGTGCCGGCCTCGGCCCCGGGAGCGAGGCCGACGTCGGCGAGCCCTTCGTAGAGGCCCTCGGAGAAATCGTGGGAGGCGAGACCCTCCGGCCCCTCCGCGAGGATGACGGGGGGGCCGGCGAAGAAGGCCCGGGGGATGTCGACGTTGAGCTCGTAATCGGTGACTCGGAGCACCGCCCGGATGACGGTTCCCACGTCCAGGTCGAGCTCGGGGATCTCGCGCCGGACCAGGAGTCGCTGCTCGCGGGGCAGCCAGTAGCGACCCTCCCAGAGCGCGTTCTCCAGCGCGACCTCCACCCGCTCGTTGCGCGGATCCAGGTACGCGGACGGAGTGAAGGTGAACGCGAGGCGGACGAGGTCGCCGCGCGCCCGCTCGAGGAAGAGGGAGCCGACGATGGCGGCGACCCCGAAGTCGCGGGGCCGGACCTGGACCTCGTACACGCGGAGCGGCTCGGAGCGGCCGGGGAGCCGGATCGTCATGGAGTCGGCGAGCCGGAAGTCGTATATGCTGTCCGCCCCGGGAGCCAGCGGGTGGGGGACGTCGGCGACGTCCCTCCCCTCCCCCACGCGGATCTCATCGCCGAAGCCGTTCTGAATGACCGTGTAGCGGTCGAGGTAGTAGGCGAAGTTCTTGATCGGGAACTGCTCCTCGGAGCGCATCCCCCGGATCACCTGCCTGGTCCGCCCGTTCTGGGCCCAGTAGAGCTCGAGCGCGACCTGGTCCGCGCGGAGGAGCACGGGCTCGCCGGCCTCCTCCCGGTCCAGGAAGAAGTAGATGTGACCGGTGGCGTCCGCCCGGTAGTTCCGGAGCGTGGAGTCGGCGAGCGGCTCCTGACGCCGGTCGCGCGCGCGCTCGACCAGCGCGGCGGCTCGCGGGCCGTTCCATGGCTCCGGCCCCGCCTCCTGCGCCCCGGCAGCGACGGGGAGCGCCCCGAGCAGGAGGCCCAGGGCCGCGCCGGCACCGGTCGGGCGACGAGGCGATCTCCCGCGTCCCATCAGGCCCTCGCCACCAGCCGCCGCCCGGCCAGCGCGGCGAAAAAGAGCGCGGCGCCGGTGAGGACGATGGCAGCGCCGGAAGGGAGGTCGAGGATCCAGGCCATCCAGAGCCCGCCGAGGACGGAGACCAGGGCGGAGGCGATGGAGAGCCCGAGCATGGCGCGCATGGATGGCGCAACGAGCTGCGCGGTCGCCCCCGGGATCACGAGGAACGCCGAGACCAGGACGATCCCCACGACCTTGATCGCGCTGACGATGGTGAGCGCGAGGAGGGTGAGCAACAGGTAGCGGAGCGCCGTGGCCGGCAAGCCGGAGGCCCGCGCGGTCTCCTCGTCGACGCTGACGAAGAGGAGCTCCTTGAAGAGCCCCCAGACCACGATGAGCGTGACGCCGACGAGCAGGGCGGCGAGCACCAGGTCGGCGCGCTGCACCAGGAGGATGTTGCCGAAGAGATAGGACAGGAGGCTCTGCCGGTAATCCGGTGTCCCGGCCATGAGGGCGACGCCCAGCGCCATGGCGGTCGGGAAGAAGATGCCGATCGCGGTCTCCTCGCTCAGCTGGCCGCGCCCGCCGATGGCGCCGATCAGCCACGCCACGCCCACCGAGAAGACCAGCGCGGAGAGGACGGGATCGATGCCGAGGAGCACGCCGAGCGCGACGCCGCCCAGGGCCGCGTGAGAGACGCCGACGCCGATGAACGCCATGCGGCGGAGCACGACGAAGAAAGCCAGCACCGCGCAGCCGAGCCCCACCACGAGCCCGGCCATGAGGGCGCGCCGGCCGAACTCGTAGGACAGGAACTCGATCACGGCGCCTCGGGCGCGGCGGGGGCCGCCGGGTGCACATGGCCGTGCGGGAAGTCGTACACCTGGTCCAGCTGCCGGGAGCTCAGCACATCGGCGGGTGTGCCGTGGGCGCGGACGGTCCGGTCGATGAGGAGGACCGTATCGGCGTGGCGTGCCACCACCTCGACGTCGTGTGAGGCGGCGAGGAGGGTGAGGTTCTCCTCGCGCTGGAGGGTGCAGCACATGTCGTAGAAGCGCGCCTGGGCGGCGGGGTCCAGCCCGGCCGTGGGCTCGTCGAGCAGGAGGAGCCGGGGCTCGCCGACCAGGGCGCGGGCGATCAGCGCGCGCCGCTGCTGGCCGCCGGACAGCTCGCTGAAGCGCCGCTCTGCCATGTCCTCGAGATTGACTCGGCCGAGGGCGCGACGGGCCGCGTCCCGGTCGGAGGGACCGGGACGGCGACCCCACCCGACCAGCGCGTACCGCCCCATCAGCACCACCTCCAGCGTGGTGAGCGGGAATCCCTCCGGGACGCCGGTCTTCTGCGGCACGTACCCGAGCCCCAGGCCGCGCTCGCCGGGGGCGGAGCCGAACACGGTGATGCGCCCGGTGCGGGGGCGGCGCAGCCCGAGGAGGAGGCGGAGGAGCGTCGTCTTGCCGGCGCCGTTGGGGCCGATCAGCGCCGCGAACGTCCCCTCCGGCACGACGAAGCTCACGTCCCGGAGCACGTCCTCGCGGCCGTAGCCGAAGAACACGCCGTCGAAGACCACGGCGTCGGCTCCGGGACCGGTCGCCGACTCCCGCTTCACGACGCCCCCCCCAGAGCCCGGGCGAACGCCCGCGCGTTCCAGCGCATGAGGTCCGTGTAGCGGTCACGCCCCTCGAGACCTTCGCCCCCGATCGGATCGGCGACTTCCACACGCACGCCCAACTCGTCCGCCAGGGCGGCGACGCCCGCGCGTCCCAGCTGCGGCTCGGCCATCACCGCGCGCACATCGCGGCTCCGGGCCTCCGCCACGAGCCGGGCGAGCTCCCGGGTGCCGATCTCCTCCCCCGGCGAGGGGTGGAGCGCGCCGACCGGCTCGAGCCCGTAGCGTCGCGCGAAGTAGGTCCAGGACGGGTGGGCGGCGACGAACCGGCGGCTCGAGACGTCGGAGAGGAGGCGGCCGATCTCGTCGTGGAGGGCGGTGAGGGAGTCGGCGAAGGCCGCGGCCCGCCGC
Organism: Gemmatimonadota bacterium; assembly: GCA_019347975.1. Classification (GTDB taxonomy): domain Bacteria; phylum Gemmatimonadota; class Gemmatimonadetes; order Longimicrobiales; family RSA9; genus JAHWKI01. Next base: position 11,328 of record JAHWKI010000038.1, on the reverse strand, counting down.
CGGGTGTCGGCCGCGCCCTCGGGGTCGACGGCGACCAGGGCGTCCGCGAGGCGGGGGAGGAGCTCGTCCCGGACGAGAACCGGATCGAGCCACACGTGGGGGTTGCCGGTGCCCGGGTGGCCGTCGCCGGCCGTGAGGTCCATCCCCTCGGTGAGGATGAGGACCGGGGTGTTCGACGCGCCGGCGCCGATCCAGTCGTCGAGTCCGCCCCCGACCTTCACGAGGAGTCGCGCGCCGGCCACGGCCTGTGCCATGCGAGGCGTCGGCTCGTAGGTATCGGCGTGCGCGCCCGGCGGGAGCAGGACCCGGACCTCCGCGCGGTCGCCGGCCATCTCCCGGACGAGCTCCGCCACGGGGTGGATGGAGGCCACGACGTCGCCGGCTCCGGCACGAGCGCCCGCCCGCTCCCCGTCCGCGCACGCGGGGAGGGCAAGGAGAACGAGGAGGGCCGGGATCAGGACAGGGGCTCGCATCGGCCGTGATCATAGACCGCCGGGGGGCGCGGCGGTAGACCTCGCGGCCGGTTGCGCGGTAGAGACCTTGCATGCCGGCGGGACAGCCGAAACGCAGCGGGAGCATGGAGATGGACCGGGGGGATGTTCGACCGGAACGTGGTCGAGGTCGACCGAGGGCTCCGATGCTCCGGGCGCTCCTCCTCCTGATCGCGGCAGCGCTCGCGGGTTCCTGCGTGGACGAGGATGTGGCCGAGCCCGTGTTCGTTCCGGAGCCGGGCGGTCACCTCTTCATCCGCTATGTATCGCTGGGCAACTCCATCACGGCCGGGTTCCAATCCGGAGGGATCCACGAGGGCCTGCAGAACGACGCCTATCCCGTCCTCCTGGCAGAGAAGGCCGGAGCAACCTTCGGTGTGCCGGAGCTGAAGTATCCGGGATGCCCGCCGCCCCTCGCGGCGCCGCTCACCGGCGCCCGGATCGGCCCCGCCCCGTGCAGCAACAGGGTGCCGGAGCCGCCGCCGCTGGTGCAGAACCTGGCGGTTCCCGGACACACGATGGTGGATGCGCTGATCCCGGACGGTCCGGGGGCAAATCCGCTGGCGACGCTCATACTGGGCGGCCGGACGCAGGTGGAGGCGATGGTGGAGGCGGAGCCGACCCTCGTCTCGCTGTGGCTGGGCAACAACGACGCGCTGGCCGCGGCGCTCTCCGGGGACACCACCCGGCTGACGCCGCTGTCGGGGTTCGAGGCGGCGCTGGACCAGGTGGTCACGGCCATCGCCGCGACGTCCGCCCGCGACGCGATCCTCATCGGCGTGGCCGATCCCGTCATGATCGCGCCCGCGCTCCAGCCGGGGGCGTACTTCTGGGTCGTGGAGCAGAGCGGACGTGCGCCGGTCCCGCTGGCGGTGGAGGACAACTGCGCGCCGGGGACGGCGGGGGGCGCGCGCGCGGTCTCGCTGCTGGTGGCGAACGCCTGGCTCGCCGGTCAGGCCGACAGCGTGCGGGTGGACTGCGGTCCAGACGCGGCGTTCGTGCTCAACGAGGCCGAGTCCGCGGCGGTAGTGGCGCGGGTGCAGGCGTTCAACGAGGCGATCAGCGCGGCGGCCGCGGCGAACGGCTGGCTGTACATCGACCCGACGGTTTCCTTCATCGCGCCGGCCCTCTCGGAGCCGGACCTGGTGCGGAAGTGCCAGGCTCTCGCGACCGCGACGACGTCGGCGGAGATCGAGGCCGCGGTGGGGGAGACCTGCCCGGCCCCGGACGCCGTGAACTTCTTCGGGCTCTACTTCTCCTTCGACGGCGTGCACCCGTCTTCGGAGGCGCACGCGGTGATCGCGGACACGCTGGCGCAGCGGCTGAACGCGCGGCACGGACTGGCGCTCCCCTAGTATCGGTCCGGCGGGTCGGCAGGCGGTGTCGGCATGGCCCCGGCGCCACGGGCGAGCAGCCGCTACTGGTACTGGATGTAGACCGGCTCGGGGTCAAGGCTGAGGATCTCCGCGGGGGTCATCAGGCGAGACCCGCCCTTCAGATCGTTCTTGTAGAACAGCTTGAAGCCCGTGTACTGGTAGGCCTCGGGCGCGACGATATCCCGGTAGGCCTGGATCTTCTGGGCGGGCGGGCCCCAGCCGTCCATGTTGATCACGACCTGGACCCGCGGGTCGAGCCGGATGTCCTCGGCGTTCCGCAGCATGGCCGACGTGAAGCGGTGGACGACCAGCACCTTGGGCGGGAGGCGGTGCTCGGTCACCAGCTCGGCCAGGTACTCGATGGCGTGGTTCACCTCCGCCGCGCTCATCGTCCCTATGCGCGTCCCCGGCCGGGCGCCCCCGGGCATGTTCCATTCGGGGTCCAGCGCGAGGTGGACCTCGGGGCGCGTCAGCCACTTGCGAAGCCGCGGCAGCTCGGCGGCCACGTCGCTCAGCCCCGTCTGGATGTCGAGGAAGAGCAGCGCGTCCCGGCGCTCGGCCCAGTCCAGCACCCGCTCCACGTGACGGTCCGGCAGGCGGATCCGGTACAGGCTGTCCGGGCCCGGGTCGCCGGCCGCCATGACGGCGATCAGATGGAGAGCGGGTACGGCGGGCGTCCCGGGATCGGCCGCCCGCCACGCCGCGACCTCCCGGTCCAGCAGCCCGAGCATCTCGTCCGGCGGCAGCTCGCCCAGGATGCCCATTCGCGTCGAGAGGGGATTTCCGTAGAAGGCGATGATCCGCTCCCGCGGGAGGACCGCTCCAGGGAGCACCGGCAGCGCCGGGCGCTCCCGGCGGACCGGTCGGTCGCGGCTCCGCTCCTCGGCCGCGGCGGCCGCTGCGGCCGCCTCCTCCGCTTCACGCTCCGCCCGCTCGGCCTCCTCGAGGCGGAGGGCCTCCTCCTGGGCCCGGGCGTGCCGGATGGAGTCCTCGCGCGCGATCCGCTCCCGCTCCCGCACGCGCTCCCGCTCCCGCTCCCGCTCGGTGGGGGTCTCGTCGGTCCGCGCCGGCCGGCCGAGGGGCTCGTCGGCGACGGGCTCGGGCGAGGGCGGCTCCGGCGCGGCGGGTGCGCCACAGGCCACCAGGAGGAGCGGGATCGCCAGGATGTTGAGTCGTCGCGTCATTCAGGTGCCGGGTCGTCGTCGCATGCGTCCGTTTGCGGCTCCGCGAAAAACCGTGCCACGGCGGGAAGATAACAGCGAAGAGCCCGAGGGTGCGGCCGCGGCCGCATGGCGCTTTCGGGACGCTACAGCTCGGTGCGGATCGCCCACAGGTCGGGGAAGGCCGGCCGGACCGTCGTCCGGAGGTACTCGGCCCCCGCGCTTCCGCCGGTGCCGCGCCTCGTGCCGATCGTCCGCTCCACCATCTTGACGTGGCGGTAGCGCCACTCCTGAACGCCCTCGTCCAGGTCCACGAACCGCTCGCAGATCTCGCGCGCCTCGCCGTCGGTCCGATAGACGTGGATGAGCAGGCGCTGCAGTTCCGGCGACTCGGTGACCGGCTCGGTGACGTCGCGCTCCAGCTCCGAAGCCGGCACCTCGTACCCGCGCCGGGCCAGGTAGTGGAGGAAGGAGTCCCAGATGGTGGGGCGGGCGAAGCGCTCCTCCAGCCACTGCCGCGCCGGCGTCCCCTCGTCGTAGTGGTCGACGGCGCTCCGCCGCTTCTGCCCCATGGCGAACTCGAGGCCGCGGAACTGGAAGGACTGGAATCCGCTCCCCGACTCGAGGCGATCACGGAAGGAGAGGAATTCCAGGGGGGTCATCGTCTCGAGGATGTCGAGCTGACCGACGAGGACCTTGAGGATCGTCAGGACCCGCTTGAGCGTGTGCCGCGGACGCGCCGGGTCGCCGGCGTCGAGGAGCGTCTGAAGACGGTCGAGCTCGTGGATGATCTGCTTGAACCAGAGCTCGTAGACCTGGTGGACGACGATGAACAGCATCTCGTCGTGCTCGGGGCCGGTGGGGCCCTCCGAGGCGGGCGTCTGGAGGCCGAGGAGCTCCTGGAGACGGAGATAGCTGGAGTAGGTGAGGGGCGGCATGGGCTGAGAGTACGCGGGCGCCGGTGGCGCCCGCAACACGCTCGCTGCGCTCGCATCACGCTCGGCTGTCGCCTCGCATCAGGCGCGGGCCGCATCAGGCTCGCTGCGCTCGCATCAGGCGCGAGGCGCATCAGGCTCGCTGCGCTCCCATGCGGGCGCAACGGCTCCTCAAGCGCTTGGCGCACAAGAGGCTACGGCAGCAGGAGAGTTGACTCTGCTGCTGCTGCTCGTTAGCATTCACCATGATCGGATCCGCCGTGCCGCGACAGCTTCGCACGACCGCTCTGGCCCTCCTGGCCATGGCGAGCCTCGTCGCGTGGGGCGGTTCCGCGCCCACGCAGGCCGCCTGGAGCGCGCCGGCACGGGACGGAATCTCGGCCGTGGAGCAGCTCCGGACGGCGGCGCTGGTCTCCGGCGGGCCGCAGGTCGGCGCGCTGGCGGAGTCCTCGGAGCGGCCCCGCGCGGACGGCGGCGGGTCTCGCGCCGGGAAAGCGCGGCCTGAAGCCCAGCGGCTCGTCCTCATGGTCCCGTCGCGGACACCCGACGCGGCCCTCTCGACCTTCCTCGCCCGCACGCGTGCGGGGCGTGAGACCGCCCCGTCCACGGGCCCTCCCTCCCTTCCGTTCTGACCCATTGATCGAGCCGACCGCGACGACCGTCGCGGGCGGCACGCCCGGCGCACGAACGCGGCGGGCGCGAATGGATCCGCTCCCGCTCGGCGGGGGCACGGAAAGGAACGGACATCATGAAGGCTCTGACGCTTTTCAATTTCATGCAGGCGGCGGGCGACGAGGGGCTCACGCTGGGCGAGATCCTGGCGGACATCCCCCACGATGCCGCGGCGATCGTGGTCTACGTGCTGGTCGGTTTTTCGATCGGGCTGGTGGTATGGTCGGGGCGCCGCGGGGCGCCGCGCGACCCGCAGCCCGGGCAGTGACGTCGCCGGGGCGGCCGCTCCCGCACCGGGCGGGGGCGGCCGCCCCGTGCTCGTAGGCCTCTCCTACTCCTGTGAGTCATGACTGAATCGACCGCTCCCGCCCGGCGGCGGGCTCCGCTCCACACCCGCATCCTGATCGGCCTCGCGGTCGGCGCGGTGGCGGGCGTGACGTCGAACCTGCTGTGGGCCGGGCATCCGGCGCTGGACCGGGTCGTCGACTACGTGGCCCAGCCCGTGGGACAGGTGTTCCTGCGGATGCTGTTCATGGTCGTGGTCCCGCTGGTGTTCACGTCGCTGACGCTGGGCGTGGCCGGGCTCGGCGACCTGCGGCGACTCGGGCGCGTCGGCGGCCGGACCATCGCCGTGTTCCTGGCCACGACCACGCTGGCCGCGACCATCGGTCTGATCGCGAGCAACGTGGTGCAGCCCGGGGCCGCCATCGACCCGGCGGTGCGCACGGCGCTGCTGGCGGAGTTCGGCGGGGCGGCCGAGGAGCGGACGGCGGTCGGGGCCGGCGCGTTCGGGATCAACACGTTCGTCAACATCGTGCCGCGGAACCCGGTCGACGCGGCGGCACGGGGAGACATGCTCGGGCTGATCTTCTTCAGCCTGATCTTCGGCATCGCGCTCACGCGGATCCGGAAGGATGCGGCGGACGCGGTGATCCGCGTGGTCGACGGGATCGGCCAGGCGGTGGTGGTGATGATCGAGTTCGCCATGCGGCTGGCGCCCTACGGCGTGGCCGGTCTCATCTTCGCCGTCACCGCGCGGTTCGGCTTCGACGTGCTCCAGTCGCTCGGGCTCTACGTGGTGGCGGTGCTGGCGGCGCTGACGTTCCACCAGTTCGGCGTGATCGGGCTCCTCGCCCGGGTCCTCACCGGGATCCGGCCGGGGGTGTTCTTCCGCAGGGCCAGGACGCTCATGGTCACGGCCTTCTCGACGTCCAGCTCCAACGCGACGCTCCCCACCACGATCCGGACCGCCGAGCAGGGGTTCGGCGTGCCTCGCGAGATCGCCGGGTTCGTCCTCCCGCTGGGCGCGACGATGAACATGAACGGCACCGCGCTCTTCGAAGGGATGACCGTCCTGTTCCTGGCGCAGGCGTTCGGGGTCGACCTCTCTCTCGGAGCGCAGGCGGTGGTCGTGGCGATGACGGTGCTCACCGCCATCGGCACCGCGGGCGTGCCCGGCGGCTCCATCCCGCTCCTGGCCATGGTGCTCGTGATGGTCGGCATCCCGGCCGAGGGGATCGCGCTGATCCTGGGGGTCGACCGGCTGCTGGACATGGCGCGGACCGTTCCCAACGTCACGGGCGACTTGCTGACCTCGCTGGTCGTGGCCAGGCAGGAGGGCGTGTGGACGCCGGAGATGGCCACCACCGCCCCCCTCCCCGAGCCGACCCTGGAGACGGCGGCCTGAGTCAGCGCCCCGGCCACCAGTTCCACCGGCCGGCGACCGCCAGCAGCGCGGGGCCGAGGGCGAGGCGGACCAGAGTGGCGTCGAGGAGGACGGCGACGGCCAGGGCGAAGCCGAGCATCCGGATCAGGAGGAAGTCGCCGAGGGTGAAGGCGGCGAACACCGCGATCATCACCGCGGCCGCGCTGGTGATCACGCGACCGCTCCCGGCCAGCCCCGCGGCGATCGCCTCCTCTTCGGTGCCGCCCGCCCGCCGGGCCTCGGCGACCCGGGCGACGAGGAAGACCTCGTAGTCCATGCTCAGGCCGAAGACCGTGCAGAAGACGAGGACGGGGATCGCCGGGAAGACGCCCCCGGTCCCGTCGCCTGCGCCGAGCAGGCCGACGTCGAGCCCGTCCTGGAACACGAGCACCAGGGCGCCCATGGCCGCCGAGACGGTGAGGAGGTTCAGCGCGACGGCCTTGATGGGCACCAGCACGGAGCGGAACGCCAGGCCGAGGCCCAGGAGCGTGGCCAGCACCACCAGTCCGACCACCAGCGGGAGCCGGTCCTTCACCGCGCTCTCGTAGTCCACGTTCAGCGCGGGGAGCCCGCCGACCAGCACCCCGCCGTCTCTCCGGAGGTCGCGCACCAGCGCCGTGAGCTGGGCCGGACCGCACTCCTCCCGGGGCACGACCTCCACCAGCGCCGAGCGGCCGTCCCGGGAGACGAACGTCCGCAGCACGGACGGGGGGAGCATTCCCAGCATGAACGGAGCGGGCGTGGCAGCGCCGAGAATCGCCGGGAGCGACTGGACGCGGCGGACGCGGGGATCGCGCTCCAGCCGGGCGCTGAGCTCCGCCGTCCGGCTCCAGCCTGCGGGGTCGGTGGCGAGCACGCCATCGGGCATGTCCACCACCAGGCGGATCGTGTTGACGACCCCGGACCGGCCGCTCTCCTCCAGCGCCGCCAGTGCCCGCGCACTCTCCATCTCCGGCGGCAGCCAGTCGCCCCTGGGGAGCTCGGTCGAGAGGCGCAGCGCGGCGGACGCAAGGAGCACCAGCGGGAGCCCGGCCAGGAGCAGCACGGGCAAGGGTCTGCGGACGACGGTCCGTCCCCAGCGTCGCCACCGCTCGCCGCCGGGTCCGGCCACTCCCCCGCCGCGCCCGGCGAACGGAACCCGGCCGGCGTCGACGCGATGGCCGAGGCGGGCGAGGAGGACGGGGAGGAGCGTGGTCGCCACGAGGACGGACGCGAGGGTGACCAGCAGCCCGCCCACCGCCACGGATCGGATCTCGTTCAGGGGCACCACCAGGAGCGCGGCGAACCCTATGGCGACGGTGAGGCCGGAGACCGCGACCGTGTGGCCCGCGTGCCGGCGAGCGACGGCCGCGGCGTCCGCCGGTGTCCGGCCGGCCGCGAGCTCCTCGCGGAAGCGGCTGACCGTAAGGAGCCCGTAGTCGATGCCGAGCCCCAGCCCGATCATGGACGTGACGTTCTCCAGGACCACGCTGAGCGCCATGAACCGCGTGGCGAGCACCGCGGCACCCAGCGCCAGGGTGATCGCCAGGAACCCGGCGCCCACCGGGATGGCGGCCGCGGCTACTGCCCCGAAGGCAAGCAGGAGCAGCCCCAGCGTGATGGGCAGCGCCCGCCACTCCGCCGCGGTCGCCTCCCGCCCGCTGGTCTCGCGGATGTCCCGGTTCAGCGCCGCCTCGCCCGTCCAGTAGAGCTCGAGCCCGGGCGCAATGGAATCGCCCGCGGCCTGGAGCGCCGGTGTGGCCGCGCGGAGAGCCGCCACCAGGTCGTCGGAATCGCCGGCGTCGGGGGCGAGCCCCACGACCATGAACGTGCCGGCCCGCCCCGCCGGCGCTCGGGGGTCCGGGAGGAAGAGGGAATCGGGCTGGTCGAGCCAGGAGAACGTGCCCGCGATGCCCGGGAGCGCCGCGATCCCGTCCCGGACGCGGCGCAGGAGGGCGGCGCCGGTGGGGGTGTCCGGGGCGGGCGCGCCGTCCATGACCAGGACGGCGAACCGTGCGAACGGCGAGCCGAAGTCCTCCGCCAGGACGCGCTCCACCTCCGCGGACTCGCTGCCGTGGACGCGGGCGGCGACCTCGAAGGCGCCGTGCGAGCGCGCCGCCGCGGGAGCGAGGATGGCGGCGGCGACGACCCACGCCGCCATCGTGGCGAGGCCCCTAGACCCAGCCATCTTTCCACAGCGAGCAGTCGCGGCAGGTGGGGATCTCCTCGTAGCGCCGGTCCAGGATGAGGCTCCTGATCTCCCGCATCCGCGGACCGTTCCAGATCTCGGCGATGGTCGCGTCGCGGACGTTCCCCATCACCTCCTTCCGCGCCCAGTCCTGCACGCACATGAGGACGTCCCCGTTGTGCAGGATGTTGGCGCTGGCGAAGGGCACCGGGCAGCAGCCCATCCACTGCCGGAACACCCGCCGTCCGGCCTTCTGGAGGACCGGGATCTCGCGCTCCGGGATGCGGATCCGCTCGTCGTAGCCGGGGACCGACCCGACGCGGTTGTTCACCGTGTGCGTGAAGACGACGGCGCCGCGCTCCCGCCAGTGCTTGGTGAACGCCGCGACCTCGTCGGCGTTGTCCCGCTGCCGGACCATCCGCAGCACCACGGTGGTGTACGGCAGGGTGGCGGCGAGGACGCGCTCGACGCCGGCGATCACGTCGTCGTAGTCGAGCCCGATGCGGATCCGCTCGTACGTCTCCCGGCTGAGCGCGTCGAGGCTCACGTCCAGGTAGTCCAGCCGGGTTTCCCGGATCCGGTCGACGACCTCGTCCGTCAGCAGCGCCCCGTTGGTCACCAGCTCGATCTCCATGCGCCCGCCCGTCCGCGCCTTCACGGCCGCGATCCGGTCGAACAGGCGGCGGTCGAGGAGCGGCTCGTTCTGGAGCATGGGGACGAACACGGCGGCCTCGGGCCGATCGGCGATCTCGTCCAGCACCTTCTCGAAGAGCCCGTCGTCCATCCGGCCGCGCTGGAACGTGTCCTTGAACAGCGGATAGGGGCACATGGTGCACGCCGCCTGGCAGGCGTTGATCGTCTGGAGCTGGACGACGCGGGGGAACGGGTGGTCCGCCATGTCGCGCTCCCGGTCGTGCATGCGCGTGACGCGACGGAGCGAGCCGTAGAAGCGGAGCGGATAGGCGATCTGCGCGAGGCGGCTCATGGGGTCTCCTAGACCAGGGCGATTTCGTAGTGGAGCGGCCGCTCGTCGAGCCGCGGGCCGCGGTAGCGGCCGGTCCCGGCCGTGACGCACGCGTGGATGTCCGTCGGCTGGCTCCAGAGCCCGGCCAGGGCGGCGCGGAGAGGGTCCCGGATGTCGAGACCGACGAGCAGCAGCGCGTAGCGGCCGCGGAACCGGCCGTACGCCTCGAGGACCAGCGCCCTGAGCACGTCCGGCCGGCCGGCGGGAACGCACAGGTGCACGGCGGTCCGTGCCCGCAGCGGCTCACCCACCGGTGGTACGGTCGCGGCGCCGATCCCGCGGGCGCCCAGGTTGATGGCGCCGCGGACCAGCGCCATGCGTCGGGAGTAGCTGGTCACCCGGAGCGTCTTGAGGGGCGCCTGATCCCAGAAGGCGACGAACCCCTGGAGGGTACCGCCGCGGTCGCGGGCGAGGAGGTAGTCGCGCAGCTCGAGGCCGGGCGCGTCCGCGATCCAGCGGCCGAGGGCGTCGGGATCGAGCACCGGCGCGAGCTGCCGCTCCGGGGCCACGCGGCCCCACAGCGCCATCATCGGATCGAGGTCCCGCGGCCCGGCGAGGGTGATCCGCAGATCGTCGTCGCGGCGCCGCGGGAGCAGGAGCGGAACCGCGTGGGAGCGGACGGTCGCGAACGGCTCCAGACGCGGCAGCCCTCGGGGGCCGGGCATGCGCTTCTCCATGGCCGCGTTCCCCTTCAGGACCGTCAGCAGGATCGGCCGCTCGGGGTCCGTCCGGGCCGCGCTGGCGGCGACCCACCGCTCCAGCGCGTCGGCGGCCTCGCCCCCCCTGCGGGAGGGGTGGACCTTCAGGTCCCCGGTGTAGAAGGTCGGCGCGGCGCGGCCGTGCACGTACGCGGTGCGCCGGGACAACGCGACGCACCCGGCGATCTCCTCTGCCGGCGACTCCACCACCGCCACCTCCCACGCATCGCCCTCCAGCCGGTTCAGCGCGAAGAAGTCGGGGGCGCGGTCCACGCGCAGGCCGATGTCGCCCTCCATCGGGCACGCGGCGGCGAGGGCGATCAGCGCCCGGTTGTCGGCGGGGAGGGCGGTGCGCAGCCGCGACACGGGGGCGCGGTCATCATCGGCCGCCGGGCCGGCGGCGGGACGGCCGCGGGCGATGGTGCTCACGCGGCCTCCCTCCGCACCACGCAGGGCGCGATCCTGCGCTGGAACAGCGCGCGGTCCGCGGCCATGAGCGCGTCCCCGACGCTCCGGTCCTCGATGATGATGCCGCGCCACCGCTCCGGGACCTCCGTCCAGCCCACGAAGTTGCGGAGGACGAGCCGGGCACCCGGTCGGGCGGTGCGGCGGACCTCCGCGAACAGGGCATCGACGGCCTCCGCGGGCATCCACTCGCAGATGTTGGAGAGCGCGAACGCGTCGACGCAGGCGTCCGGCAGCGTCGCCAGGAAGCTGGTGTACCCGCCATCGACGATCTGGAGGCGCTCCTCCGCGCCCGCCAGCGCCCGGGCATCCGCGAGGTAGGGCGGGAGCGCCGCCGGGTCCGAGGGATACCGGCCCGTCAGCAGCTGGTGGAGGAAGTAGTTCCGGGCGACCGGGAGACGGGTCAGCGTGTGCTCGAGCCGGTCCCGGAAGTGATCCGAGAATCGGGCCTGCTCCGCGTGGCGGAAGAAGGCGGGGCGGTAGACGCGCTGGAGCGCGGCCTTCCCGCCCATCAGCGCGAACAGGGCGCGCCAGCGCCGGTTGTTCCACTCCCGGGCGTAGAACGCCCGCTGCTCGTCCAGGCTCACGCAGCCGAGCAGGCGCCGGATCCTGCGGGCCGGGTGCACCAGCCCGCG
>JAHWKI010000223.1 GCA_019347975.1 Gemmatimonadota bacterium | reverse complement strand
AGCCCGGCAAGCTCGCGGACCTCGTCGTATTGACCGCCAACCCCCTGGACGACATCACGCATACGGACGACATCGCGCAGGTCATGCTCGGCGGGCGGCTGTACGACGCGATGACGCTGGAGCAGATCGCGCCGACGCGGGTGCCGGGGCCGGTCATGCCGTGGCAGCGCGCGGCGAGGGAGCTGGGGCGATAGGAGGTCGGGTGGAGCGGAATTAAAAAACAACTTGACACGGAGGTCTCGGAAGAATCGAAGGACACGGAAGGCCGCCGCCGTTCTTCGTATCCTCCGTGCTTCTTCGAGTCCTCCGTGTCAATCTGTTTTATTCTTCCTTTCCTGATCCCCCGGCAACCGGCGCTTGCGCGGCATTCATGCTCAAATCATGCTCATCACGTGAGTAAGCGCTTGCAGGTGGTGGTGATCATGGAGGTGCAGCGTAGCGCGGCCTTCCTCGCCGTCGTGGCCCTCCTCACGGGCTGCGGCGGGGGCGACCGGGGCGCCGACCGGTGGGCCGGCACGGCGGACACGCTGCCCTCCGGACAGGTCGTGGTCCGGAACCCGGCCACTCCGGTGTGGGCGCCGGAGGAGGGCTGGCGCGTGACCGAGGAGCTGCGCATCGGGAGCGTCGGGGGCGGCGGCCCCGACGAGTTCGGGCGCATCGTCTCCTTCGAGGTGGACCCCGCCGGGCGGTTCTGGGCGTTCGACGGGCAGGCACAGGAGCTCCGGGTGTTCGATGATGACGGCGCGCACGTCCGCACCATCGGCCGGCGGGGCGGCGGCCCCGGCGAGTTCGCCCAGGCCGTCCAGGTCGAGCTGGGCCCCGACGGCCGGATCTGGGTGATGGACCCGCAGAACAACCGGATCTCCCTCTTCGACACCGCCGGCGCCCACGTCGGGTCGCATCCGGCCATGGGCGGGTTCGTGATCATGCCGTGGCCGGGCGGGTTCGACGACCGGGGGCGCTACTTCGCCCCGCTGCCGATCCCGGGCGAGGGGTTCCGGATGGCGCTCGTCGCATACGACACCGCTTTCCAGCCGGTGGACACGCTCCCCGTCCTCGAGGACCCCGTGGAGCGCGACGGCTTCGAGATGACGAACAGCCGCGGCGGCCGCATCATGGCCGGGATCCCCTTCTCGGGCGGGCTGAACTGGGCGCTCACCCCCCGCGGCACCCTCATGGGGCTGGTCACCGACGAGTACCGTCTCTTCGAGCTCGACACCGATGGCGACACCCTCCGCACCATCACGCGCGAGTACGAGCCGCTGCCCGTCACCGCCGCCGACCGCGAGCGGGCGCGGGAGCGGCTCGAGTGGTTCACCCGGCAGGGCGGCCAGATCGACCTGTCGCGCATTCCCGCGACCAAGCCCGCCGCCGGATGGTTCTTCGAGGACGACCTGGGCAACGTCTGGGTCCAGCGCATCGTCGCCGACGAGGCCGACGAGGGCCGCGTCCACGACATCTTCGACCCCGACGGCCGCTTCCTGGGCACCGTCACGCTCCCGTTCCCCGTGGACCGCTCGCCCGCGCCGATCGTCCGGGATGGGACGTTCTACGCCGTGACGCAGGACTCGCTCGAGGTCGAGTACCTGGTGCGGGCGAGGGTCGGGAGCCCGGGCGCTTCTTGATGGAGCCGGCTGCGGCGGTAGGAGATCGGGTCGCCCCGAAGCAAAGAACCAATTGACACGGAGAGCTCGGAGGGAGCGAAGGACACGGAGCGCCCGCGCGGCTTTCCGCGTTTCCGCGTTTCTTCCGCGACCTCCGCGTCAATTTTTTTGTTGCTCCTCCCGCATACTCAAAATATACTCAAGACATGAGTAAGCGACTGCAGGTTGTCCTGGACGGGGAGGAGTACGCGGAGATCGGGCGGGCCGCCGAGGAGGCCAGGCTCACGGTATCGGCGTGGGTGCGGCAGGCGCTGCGGGAGGCCCGGGCGGCGGCGGGCCGCGCGGGCGTCCGCGAGGCGGGGCCCGCCTACGCTGGCGAGCCCGATCGCGCCGTGTCCGTGCGCGTCGGGCTGACGCCGGCGCTCCATGGGAAGCTCCGGGACCGTGCGCAGCGCGAGCACCGCTCGGTGGCCGGGGAGGCGGCGTACCTGCTGGAGCGGGCGCTGGCCGACGCGGAGTCCCTGTCGCTGCTGGAGCTGGAGGGGCTCGGCGCGCCGCTGTGGGAGGGAGAAGACGCGGCGGCGCACGTCGCCCGGGAGCGGGACGCCTGGGACTGATCGCCGCGCTGCCACCCGGGCCGGTGGCCATCGACACGGCCGTCGTCATCTACATGATCGAGCGTCACGCGCGGTTCGCGTCGGTGGTGCGGCCGCTGTTCGAGGCGGCGGACCGGGGGGAGGTGGCGCTGGTGACGTCGGGCGTGACGCTCATCGAGGTCATGGTGGTGCCCCTCCGCGCGGGCGATGAGGCGCTGGCCGCCCGCTACGAGGCCCTCCTCACCCGGGGCCGCGGCCTGACGCTCGTCGACCTGGACCGCCCGCTGCTCCGCGCCGCCGCCCGCCTCCGCGCCACCCACGCCGTCCGCACCCCCGACGCCCTCCAGCTCGCCGCCGCCCTCGCCCGTCGCTGCGGGTGCTTCCTCACCAACGACCGCCGATTGCCCTCGTTCCCGGGTCTGCCGGTCCTCCAGCTGAGTGATCACGCGTAGCGAGCCCCCCCGGGTGACGCTTTTCTTCGCGTCTTCGCCCCCTTCGCGCCTTCGCGCCGAATCCCTCACCGGGTCGCGCCCGTAGTATCATCCGGGACACCTCTCGATGCGGAGGCGACGATGGTGGAGGCGACGATGGAGGGCGACGAGCTGCGGACCAACGGAATCGATTATCCGGTGGCGGTCCGGATCGAGCCGCAGATGGAGCACCGGAACCGCGTGACGACCTTCTTCCGGTTCTTCCTGGCGCTCCCCCACGTCATCCTGGTCGGCGCCCCCATCGCCCTGGTGACGAGCGCGGGCTGGAGCAGCCAGGACGGCGGGGGGTGGGGGTGGGGGTCGGGCGGTGGGGTGCTGAGCGTGGTCGTCGCCGTGGGGGCGGTGATCGCGTGGCTGGTCATCGTCCTGGCGGGGCGGCACCCCGACGCGCTGTGGCGGCTGGGCGCGTGGTACATGCGCTGGCGGGTCCGGGCCGCCGCGTACCTCACGCTGCTGCGGGACGACTACCCGCCCTTCGCCGACGCCCCGTATCCGGCGGCGCTGGAGGTGGCGAGGCCGACCGAGCCGCGGGACCGGCTGACGGTCTTCTTCCGGATCGCCCTGGCGCTGCCGCACCTGTTCCTGCTATGGGTGCTGGGCATCGCGTGGGCCGTGACCACCGCCGTAGCCTGGGTGGTCATTCTCTTCACCGGCCGGTACCCCGAGACGCTCTACGGCTTCGCCCTCGGGGTGCTGGCGTGGACCGCGCGCGTCGAGTGCTACCTGCTCCTGCTGCGGGACGAGTACCCGCCGTTCACCCTCCGGGTCTGACGTGATGCGGTGGAACCGATGATCCGGTTTTGAGCTCGCTTTCGCTCCGGCGGATGGAACAGCAGTGACACGGAGGGCACGGAGGTCGCACGGAGGAAACGGAGAACGGATTGGACTGGATCCGGGCGACGCGGGTTGCGGGTCACCAGCAGCCTGCGTCGCCCGGGAAAATCCAATTTATGCAGTTCTCCGTGGGCTCCGTGACGACTCCGTGAGCTCCGTGTCACCGCTGTTGATGGGTGGAAGGGCGACACAGGGTCCTGGCACCGAAGGAGTAGGATCGCCATGAGAGTTGTCGTTTTGCTGACTGTGCTGCTGCTCCCCCCCGCCGCAGTCGCGGCCCAGGCCCTCGAGTTCCCGTCCCTCCCGGCGGACGCTCCGGCCGGGGCGGGCCGGGTGGAGGCGTGCGATGCGGAGGGGCTGGTCGGCAGCGCGCGGTGTGGCGTGTACCGCGTGTGGGAGGACCGCGAGCGGCGCGACGGGCGCACGGTGGACATCGCGTTCGTCGTCCTGGAGGCGCTGGAGCCGGCGGAGCGGGCGGAGGACCCGGTCGTGCTCCTGCCGGGTGGGCCGGGGCAGGCGTTCACGCCGGGGGCGGTGCCGATCTCGCGGGGGTTCCGGGCGTTGCGGCGGACGCGGGACGTCCTGCTGGTGGACGTGCGCGGGGTCGGGCGCTCCAAGGCGCTCGACTGCGGGATCCCGTACCCGGGCGGGCTCCGGTCGCGCTTCGGGGCGCTCTTCCCGCTCGACCACATCGCCGCGTGCCGGGACACGCTCGCCCGCCGGGCGTCGCTCGAGGCGTATACGACGGCGTCGAGCGTGGACGACATCGACGAGCTGCGCGCGTGGCTCGGCTACCCGCGCGTGAACCTCTCCGGCGGGTCGTACGGGACGCGGGTGGCGCAGGTCTACATGCGACGCCACCCCGGCTCGGTCCGGGCGGTGGTGCTGAACGGCGTCACCCCCGTGGCGGAGCCCGGGTACGTCCACCACGCGCGCCTCCTCCAGCGCACGCTCGAGGGGGTCGTGGCGGGGTGCGCGGCGGACGCGGAGTGCGCGGCGAGGCACCCGCGGCTGGGCGACGACGTCGCCGCCATGCTCGCGCGCTTCCTCGAGGCGCCGGTCGAGGTCGAGCTCCTTGGCGAGCGCGTCCCGTTCCACCTCGCGGACCTCGCCTACGCGCTGCGCGGCCTCCTCTACGGACGCGCGGACGAGCTCCCGGCGCTGATCCAGGGCGCCGCCGCCGGCGACGTCCTCCCCCTCGCGGAGTACTACGTCGAGCGGACGGGGTGGGTCGGAGAGGCCGGCGGCGTGACGGGCTACCACCTGTCGGTCCTCTGCGCCGAGGACATCGACCTCGTGACCGACGAGCTGGCGCGCGAGGCGACGGTGGGCACGTTCATGGGGAGCGCGCTCATCGACAGCTACCGCGCGGCGTGCGCGATCTGGCCGCACGCGCGGCTCCCCGCGTCGCACTTCGACCCGGTCACCAGCGACATCCCGACGCTCCTCCTCTCCGGCTCGCTGGACCCGGTCACGCCCCCCGAGGGCGCCGAGACCGTCGCCCGCCACCTCCCGAACGCGCTCCACGTCGTGGTCCCGGGCGGCGGCCATGGGGTCCGCGGGCGGTGCATCGAGCGGATGGTTGTCGCGCTGATCCAGAGCGGGTCGCTCGAGGAGGTGGACACGTCGTGCGTGGGGGGAAGCGAGTAGGGTGGACCCGCTGCGGCCGTAGGAACCGGTCGGGACGGAAGTAAGAAAAAGATTGACACGGAGCGCTCGGAAGAGTCGAAGGACACGGAAGGCCGCCGCCGCTTCCGTGTCCTTCGTTTCTCTTCGAGCCCTCCGTGTCAATCTGTTTTGTTTCGTCTCCGGTCCGCCCTGTCGCCCGTTGGGGAGCGAACGCCCCCCGGTGATCCTTTTCTTCGCGTCCTTCGCCCCCTTCGCGTCTTCGCGCGGGACATTTCTTTCCGACCCGCACGCCGGAACTTTCTCCCGATCCAGAGACCTTTGTATCCGATCCGGCCGTGCCACCGCTCGCGCCGGAAACCTTACAACCGTATAACCCTCTGTGGGCAAACGACTTGGCGCGATTCCGCGGACGGGCCCGCCGTTTGCCCCTGGGAGGCCTCCGATCGGGTGCAGTCCCGCACCCACATTCCCGAGTCAAAGGAGCTGGACCCATGCGACGTCGCATCCTTGCCCTGCCCGTGGCCTTCGCCCTGGTGGCGATTCCGGGCGGCATCGCCGCGCAGGCGT
>JAHWKI010000222.1 GCA_019347975.1 Gemmatimonadota bacterium | reverse complement strand
CAGCCGCGTGATGCGCCCGCAGGGCGCGGTAACAGCAACTGTCGGACCCTGAAACGAGAAGAGGCCACCGAAGTGGCCTCTTCCCTGGTCGGACCGGTGGATCGACTTCGGCCTACGCCCTCGCGGGGGTCGTGCCGATCTCCTGGAGCGTGTCGATCATCCGCTGGGCGGACTCCTCCATGTCGATCACCATGCGGTCCACCTTCGACACGAAGTAGTTGTGCATGATGTTCATGGGGATGGCGATCACCAGCCCGGCCGCGGTGGTGATCAGCGCGATCTTGATCCCGCCCGCCACTAGCGTGGCCTCCACCTCGCCCGCCGCCTCGATGTTCTGGAACGCGATGATCATCCCGATCACCGTTCCGAGGAAGCCCAGCAGTGGCGCGACGTTGGCGATGGTGGCGAGCCAGACGAGGCCTTTCTCGAGGCTCGCCATCTGGATCAGGCCGACGTTCTCGATGGCCTTCATCACCCGCTCGGTGCCCTCGTTGTGCCGCTCGAGGCCGGCCAGGAGGATCCGTCCCGCGGGGGTATTGGAGTCGCGGGCCGCGGCCGTGGCGCCGGCGATGTCGTGGGCCGCCAGCCGCTCGTCCACCTCCCGCAGCACCTTCTTCGTCCGGGTGCTGGTCATGCCCAGGTCGATCAGCTTCCAGATGATGATGATGACGCCGATGAGGAGCGCGGCGCCGAGGAACCACATCATCCAGCCGCCATCATTCCACATCTGCGCCAGCCACTCCATCGGCGACAGGTCGGGCATTTCCTGTCCGGGGAGCTGCAGCAGGGCCAGGTTCAGGAACGTGAAACCGCTCAAGATCTCCTCCATCGATCCGGACCACACCGCCCGGCTTTCGGGCGATTCAGGCGAAGTATGCTACGCCTGGCTGAGGGAACCGGCAAGGTAGGAGGGGCTTTCATGGCTGTCAACCGGATCGGATGTCTACGGGAAAGGGCCCGCTCATGAGCCCGTTGGCGCCACGTAGGCCGGCTCCTTGATGCACGCGGCGAACTGCCCCGGCGCCTTCTCGGCCAGGGGCGGGACGGTCCGGGCGCAGTCCTGATCCTTGAGCGGGTGAGGGCACCGCGGGTGGAACGGGCACCCGGACGGCGGGTCGATCGGGCTGGGCACGTCCCCCGGCAGCACGATCCGCTCCCGCTTCCGCCCCGGCTCCGGCACGGGCACCGCCGAGAGCAGCGCGCGGGTGTACGGGTGCTTCGGGCTCCGGGTGAGCTGCTCGGCGTCCGCGGTCTCGACGATCCGGCCGAGGTACATGACGGCCACGCGGTCGCTCACGTGCTCGACCACGCTCAGGTCGTGGGCGATGAAGAGGAAGGCCAGGCCGAGGCGCTGCTGGAGCTCCTCCAGCAGGTTCACCACCTGGGCCTGGACCGACACGTCCAGCGCCGACACCGGCTCGTCGCATACGATGAACTCCGGCTCCACGCTCAGCGCGCGCGCGATCCCGATCCGCTGGCGCTGGCCCCCGCTGAACTCGTGGGGATAGCGGCTGGCGTACTCGGGACGGAGCCCCACCAGCCGGAGCAGCTCCCGCACCCGCGCGTCCGCCCCCTCGCCCCTCGCGAGCCCATGCACCTTCAGCACCTCCCGGATCGCGTCCCCCACGGTCATCCGGGGGTTCAGCGACGCGAACGGGTCCTGGAAGATGATCTGCGCCTGGCGCCGGAGCGCCTGGAGGTCCTCGGCGTCCATGGCGGTGACGTCCTGGCCAGCGAATACGACGGTCCCCTCCGTCGGCTCGATCAGCCGCAGGATGGCCCGGCCGGTCGTCGACTTCCCGGACCCCGACTCCCCCACCAGCCCCAGCGTCTCGCCCTTCCCCACCCAGAACGTGACCCCGTCCACCGCCTTCACGTGCCCCTGGATCCGCGAGAGGAATCCGCCGCGGAGCGGGAAGTGCTTCTTGAGCCCGCGGACGTGGACCAGGGCGTCGCCGGGGTCTACCTCCTCCAGCGTGCGGCCGCCCAGGTCGCTGTCCCCCTTGGAGGGCGGCAGCGTCGTCTCCTCATCCGGCTCGGCGGCCAGCACGTCCGCGACGGGAAGCTCGCTCATTGCGCCGCCCCCCCGGTGAAAACCGGGCGCGTCCGCTCGACCTCCTCGCGGCGCTCCGGGTGCTCGACCAGCCAGCAGCGGGAGCGGTGATCACCTCCCAGGTCGAACAGCGGCGGCATCTTCTCGCGCGTGAGATCCCACGCGTACGGACACCGGTCGTGGAAGCGGCACCCCGTCGGCCAGTTCGTGGGCGGGGGCACGGTCCCCGGGATGACCGCCAGCGTGCCCTCCCGGCGGTCCGGCCGGGGCACGGCCGCGAGCAGCCCCTGCGTGTAGGGGTGGGAGGGGCGCCCGAAGATGTCGCCGACGGGGCCCTCCTCCACCACCTGTCCGGCGTACATCACCACCACCCGGTCGCAGACCTCCGCGACCACCCCCAGGTCGTGGGTGATCAACACGATGGCCATCCCGAGCCGCTCCCGGAGCTCGTCCAGCAGCTCCAGGATCTGCGCCTGGATCGTGACGTCGAGGGCGGTGGTCGGCTCGTCCGCGATCAGCACGTCCGGCTCGTTGGCCAGCGCCATGGCGATCATCACGCGCTGGCGCATGCCACCGCTCAGCTGGTGCGGGTACTCGTCCACTCGACGCTCGGGCACGGGGATCCCCACCAGCTGGAGAAGCTCGATGGCGCGACCGCGGGCCTCCTTCTTCTTCAGCCCGCGGTGCAGCCGGAGCGCCTCCGAGATCTGGTCGCCCACCGGGAACACCGGGTTGAGGGACGTCATCGGCTCCTGGAAGATCATGGCGATGTCGTTCCCGCGGATCCCCCGCATCTCCTTCTCGGAGAGCGTCGTCAGCTCCCGGCCGTCGTAGGTGATGCTGCTCCCTTCCTCGATCCGGCCCGGCTCCGAGACGAGCCCCATGACCGACAGCGACGTGACGCTCTTCCCGCACCCGCTCTCCCCCACGATGCCCAGCACCTCGCCGCGCTCCACATGGAAGGACACGCCGTCCACCGCCTTCGCCACACCACCCTCGGTGTGGAAGTACGTGCGCAGGTCGCGGACTTCGAGCAGCGCCATCAGGACCTCATCCGTGGATCGAGGGCGTCGCGGAGCCCGTCGCCCACCAGGTTGAACGCCAGCACCGTGACGACGATGGCGAGCCCCGGGAACGTCGCCACCCACCACGCGCCGATCAGGTTCTGGCGCCCGTCGGCGACGAGGGTGCCCCACGACGGCGTGGGCGGCTGAATGCCCATCCCCAGGAAGCTCAGCCCGGCCTCCAGCACGATGGTGTTCCCGATGCCCAGCGTGGCCGCGACGATGACCGGCGCCAGCACGTTGGGGATCAGGTGCCGGAGGATGATCCGCCACCGGCCGAACCCCAGCGCCCGGGCGGCCTGGATGTACTCCTGCTCCCGCAGGCTCAGCACTTCGCCCCGCACCAGACGGGCGGTCCCCGGCCACTGCGTCAGCCCCAGCACGAGGATGATCAGCGTCAGGCTGGGCTCGAACAGCGCGATGATCATGATCAGCAGGATCAGTCGCGGGAACGCCATCACCATGTCCGTGAAGCGCATGATGGCCGCATCGACCTTCCCGCCGATGTAGCCGGCGATGGCGCCCAGCAGGGAGCCCAGGATGATCGCGATCGCCACCGCGATGAACCCGATGGCCAGGGAGATCCGCGCGCCGTAGATGATCCGGCTCATGATGTCGCGCCCGAACTGGTCGGTGCCGAGCCAGTAGTCGCCGCTCGGGGGCAGGTAGCCGGTGGTCGTCAGGTCCCCCTGCGCGATGGGGTCGTACGGGGCCAGCAGCGGCGCCATGAAGGCGATCAGGTAGAGAACGACGACCAGCACGAGCCCCACCAGCGCGGGGACGTTCTGCCGGAAGTGGCGCGCGGCGATGGACCACTGCGAGTCCCCCGACCGGTCCTGGATCCCCGGGTCGTCCCCGGCGTGCCGGGCGGCGGTCCGGCGCGCGTCCTCGGCCGCGGCGCCCCGCAGGTCCCGCATGGCGCCCAGCCAGACCGCGAGTAGCCCCAGCCCCAGGGTGATGATGGCGACCCAGTCGTCGAGCGATCCCGCCTCGGTGACTCCGCTGATGGCTTCCCATCCGAGCCAGATGGCGGCCAGCAGCGCGCCCCACGCGAAGAGGAACGCGGCGCCGCGGGCGGGAGAGCCCAGGAGGAGGTGCCCGGAGCCGGGGAGGATCGCCGTGAGGGCCGTCGCGAGCCCGGATGCGCCACCGTGGGGGGGCTCGAGGGCCGTCGCGGCGCGCTCGTCCGCCCGCGTCGGCTCGCCCCGGTCCGCGCCGGTCCGCTCGGGCTCGGGGACACCGGGCCGGGGCGTGTGGGCCGCTCGCTCCCGCGCGGCCGCGTCGGGCGCCAGCTTCTCGACCGGCTCGTGCACGCCCGACTCCGGGTCCGCGGGGCGCTCCGGTCCGCGTCCCATCCCGTGGTCCTCTCGCTCCCGGTCAGTCATAGCGGATCCGGGGGTCGGCGACGGCGTAGAGGATGTCGGCCACGAGGGAGCCGAGGACCACCACCAGGGCGAAGATGAAGCTCGTCGCCATCACGAGCGGGTAGTCCCGCTGGAAGATGGCGTCCACGATGACCCGGCCCATGCCCGGCCAGGAGAAGATCACCTCGACGAACACGCTCCCGCTGAACAGGAGCGGCATGTAGAGGCCGAGCAGCGTGATGACCGGCAGCAGCGAGTTCCGGAGCGCGTGCTTCAGCACGACGGTGCGCCCCGGAAGCCCCTTCGCCCGTGCCGTCCGGATGTAGTCCTGGTGAATGACCTCGAGCATCTGCCCGCGCGTATACCGGGCGATCCCCGCGGCCATGACCAGGCTGAGCGTCAGGACCGGCAGCACCAGGTGCGTCGCGCGGTCGGCCAGCTTCCCTCCGAAGCTCAGGAACTCGTAGTCCACGCTGGTCATCCCGGTAGGCGGCAGCGCGAACGGCAGCCCCCACTCGTGGGCCTTGAGCGAGAGCAGGAGCATGAGCATCAGCCCCAGCCAGAAGGACGGCATGGAGTAGAAGAACAGCGAGGTGATGCTCAGGATCCGGTCCGCGGGGCGGTGCTGGCGGACCGCCTGGATCACGCCCGTGGCGATCCCCGCGGCGAAGATCAGCACCAGCGTGCACCCGGCCAGGATCAGCGTGGGCCCGAGCGTCTCCAGGATGATGTCGGCGACGGGCCGGCTGTGGGCGAACGAGTAGCCGAAGTCACCGGTGAAGAAGGACGTCAGCCACTTCCAGTAGCGGACGAGGAGCGGCTGGTCGAGCCCGAAGTTGCGCCGGATCTGCTCCAGGACCTCGGGCGGCACGTTCTGGTTGAAGTAGAGCGCGGTCGGGTCGCCCGGCGCGAGGTTCACCACGAAGAAGATGATCGTGGCGATCCCCAGGACCAGCGGAATCGCTCCGAGGAGCCGCCGGGCGACGTAGGCTGCCATGCGTCAGCCGATCCGGCTCAGCGGACGGACCATGCGGCCATGGACTGGAACTCCCCCCTCTGGTCCATCTCGAACCCGGAGACGGCGTCCGTCGTGGCGGCCAGCTCGTCACGCCAGAACATGAACGTGAACGGCTGCTCCTCCTGGAGCACCTCCGTGAACTCGCGCCAGATCTGTCGCGCCTGCGCCGGGTCCGTCGCCGCGCCCCCGCGGTCGATCAGCGCGTCCAGCCGCGGGATCCGCACCCCGCTCCGGTTCGCCGACTGC
>JAHWKI010000221.1:3620-5781 GCA_019347975.1 Gemmatimonadota bacterium | reverse complement strand
AGTCGACGTACGCCCGGTGCGGGATCATCGTGAACGTGACGCCGCTGGAGCCCGACTGGGAGGGGTTCCTGACGCTCGAGATCAGCAACACGACACCCCTCCCCGCGAAGATCTACGCGAACGAGGGGATCGCGCAGCTGCTGTTCTTCCAGGGGGACCAGGTGCCGAGCGTTACGTACGCGGGGCGGAGCGGGAAATACCAGAAGCAGCGCGGGGTGACGCTGCCGCGGCTCTAGCCGAGCCGCGGCGGCGTCGCCCCGCAAGAGGGCGCCTGACGGCGCAAGAGGGCTCGGCTTCGCCTCGAAAGAACGCTCGCCTGTGGCTCGCAAGAGCGCTTCGCAAAAGGCTCGGCTGCGCCTCGCAAGGGGGGCGCTTCGCGCAAGGGCTCGCTGCGCTCGCCGGAGCGCCGCGGTGCGGCAAGGGCCGGGCTCAGCCCTCCCCGCTGCTGCGCTCTCCGAAGCTGGTGTCCAGCATCAGCAGCGCGGCGCGGTTCTCCCCCGCCATCTCCAGCTGCTCCACGGCCCGGCCGGTGCTCTGCTCCTCCTCCACCTGCTCCTGGATGAACCACTGCAGCATGATCTGCGTCGGGTAGTCGCTCGCGGCGCTCGCGGCCTCGTAGATCCGGTTGATCTGACCGGTCACCTTCCGCTCGTGCTCCAGCGCCGCCCTGAATGCCTCCTGCGGGCTGCCGAAGCTCTTCGGCGGCTGGTCGATCTGCTTCAGCTCCACCTCCTCGCCCCGCTCCACCAGGTAGTCGAACAGCCGCATCGCGTGACCGGACTCCTCCCGCGCCTGCATGCGGAACCACTGGGCGAATCCCTGATAGCCGTGCGTCTCAAAGTGGCCGGCCATGGCCAGGTACAGGTATGCCGCGTGGAACTCGTTGCCGACCTGGTCGTTGAGCAGGTCCCTGACGTTCGCATCCATCGGTTTCTCCGTCTCTATCAATAATCGTTATCGATAAAATAGGGGGCCGGCGGCTGGTGTCAAATCGCCGGCCGCGTTCACGAGGAGGCGGGGCATGAGGATCCGCTCCCGACCAGCGTCCATTCGACCATGAGCACGGCGGACAGCGTAGCAGGGCTGTCGCCGAAGTCCGGCTGCGTACTGACGGATGCATGGAGGATGGCGTTCCAGGACTCGGCCATGGAGCCGAGAAGCTCCCGTGGCAGCCGGAGCGGCTCGGGCGGGCTGCCGCTCCCCTGGATCATCAGTCCGGCGTCGCTCGATGTGAGCTGAAGCCTCCAGCTCGTGCCGCTTCCGCGCGGGAGGGCGATCGATGAAGTTGGGAGCAGCGGGTCGGAGTCCGCCACGCATACGACCGCGCTCCCGTCCCGAACCAGCGCCGGAAGCTCGACCAGGATCACGTCGTCGCTGAACCCCGGTACCCCCAGGACCTGCGGGAGGCCATCGAGCTTTCCGGGCCCGAGGGTCCAGCTCTCGCCGAAGAACCACTCCAGGTCGGGCCCCTGGGTGCCCTGGACCGGCTGGCCGTCCAGGGTCACTTCGGCGGTCGAGTCCTGGGGGATCCATGAGTCCAGGATGACCAGGAGGTTGCCTTCCAGCGAATCGTCATGGACGTACTGGACGAAGATGGTCGCGCTGGGTGGCCCCGTCCGAGGGCCGACGAGCGGGGGGAAATCCACGGCGTCGCAGGCGAGGATCGCGAAAGAGAGGAGCGCGGCGAAGGGGCCGAGGGAGCGCGTCATCGGCCGTTCCGGAAGTCCGGATACCTGCGTACCAGGGCCGTGGCCTCCCCCTCCACCATGTCGCGGATCCATCCCTCGTTCCGGAGACCGCCGAGCGCCAGGTCGGCCGCGGCGGCGAAGAAGCCTCCCTGCACCGGGCTCTCCCCGTCCCACTTCGGCGCCAGCAGCCGTACCGCCCACCGTTCGACCGGATAGGAGATCGCCACCTTGGCGACGTCGTTCTGGATGATGTGGATCATCTCGTGAGCAAGGACCGATTGCCTGTACTCTCGGGTTCCGACGTCGCCGCTCACGACGATCGTTCCCGAGATGGCGAAGCCGCTGTGGTAGTTCCCATCGAGGCGGATGGCGCGGTCCGTGGCGACGAAGACCGGGGTTCCGTAGCGGAGCGCCAGCCCGGCATCGAAGTCGAGCTCGGGGGTGACAACGCCGTAGGCGAGGGTGGCGAGGTC
>JAHWKI010000221.1:0-3520 GCA_019347975.1 Gemmatimonadota bacterium | reverse complement strand
CGGCATCGAAGTCGAGCTCGGGGGTGACAACGCCGTAGGCGAGGGTGGCGAGGTCGAGCCGCCCTCAGTCGACCCGCCGGGGGTCCCAGCTGGTCAGGAAGTCCTCGTCGAGCGCGTCCAGGCGCGCCATCTGATCGGGCTCCAGCTCGAAGCCGAATACGTCGGCGTTCTCCCGGATGCGGCCACGGTCGATGGACTTGGGAATGGTAACGATCCCGTGCTGCAGCGACCAGCGGATCAGCACCTGCGCGGGCGAGCGGCCCGTGGCGCGGGCGATCTTGACGACGACCGGGTCGTCCAGCTTCTCGGTCTTGGTGAGAGGGCTATAGCCCTCGACCGCGATGCCGTTTTCGCGGCAGAGCGAGACCACGTCGAGGCGGCTCCGGTAGTTGAACGGATGCAGCTCGATCTGGTTGACGGCGGGCGGGATGCTGCCGTGCTCGAGCACCTCCTGGAGGTGCGGGACCACGTAGTTGCTGACGCCGATCGCGCGGGCGCGGCCTTCGTCCAGGATCCGCTCCAGCGCGTCCCAGCTGTCCTGACGGCGGCGCGACTCGGGCCAGTGGATCAGGTACAGGTCCACGTAGTCCATGCCGAGCCGTTCCAGGCTCTCCTCGAACGCCCGCAGCGCCCGCTCGTGCCCATGGTCGTCCTTGTGCAGCTTGGTCGTGACGAACACGTCCTCGCGCGGGATCCCGCTCTCCCGGATCGCCGCGCCCACATCCGCCTCGTTCCCGTAGAGCGCGGCCGTATCGACGAGCCGGTATCCGATCTCGAGCGCCCAGCCGACGGCTTCGCGAGTCTGCCGCCCGGCGGGGCTCCGGAACGTGCCCAGCCCGAACAGCGGCATCGGGCCACCGTGGGGGAGCTCAATGGTCGAGTCGATGTCCAGCGCGGTGTGGCGGTGCATGTCGCGTCCGGCGTGCAAGCCGCGGACCGGCGAGGGAAGCGAGGCGTCACGCCTTGCGGCGGTCGCGGCGGCGCCACCGGTCGACCGAGTACCGGTCGGTGGCGGGGTCCGGCTCCATCACCGTACCGAACGTGAGGAACATGATCAGGATGGCCGTCCCGGCGAGGGCCAGGAACGGTCAGTCCACCAGCGACCCCGGCCGTCTCCGGCTCGCCCGGTACAGGTCCCGGTTGAGCCGGGCGATGTAGTCGACGCTGATCCCCTTCGGGCATGCCTCCTGGCAGGCGCCGTGGTTGGTGCAGTGCCCGAACGCCTCCTCGTTCATCTGCGCCACCATGCTCCGCGTGCGGGTGTCCCGCTCGGGCTGCCCCTGCGGCAGCAGGTTCAGGTGCGAGACCTTGGACGCGGTGAAGAGCATGGCCGATGCGTTCGGGCACGCCGCCACGCACGCGCCGCATCCGATGCATTCCGCGGCGTCGAACGCCAGGTCCGCGTTCTCCTTCGGGACCGCGATGGCGTTGGCGTCCGGCGCGGCACCGGTGCGGACGGAGATGTAGCCGCCGGACGCGATGATCCGGTCGAACGCGCCCCGGTCCACCACCAGGTCCCGGAGGACCGGGAACGCCTGCGCCCGCCACGGCTCGATGGTGATCTCCTCCCCGTCCTCGAAGGCGCGCATGTGGAGCTGGCACACCGTCGTCCGCTCCCACGGCCCGTGGGCGTACCCGTTCACCATCATCCCGCACGTGCCGCAGATGCCCTCGCGGCAGTCGTGGTCGAAGGCGATCGGGTCCTTCCCGTCCGTGACCAGCCGCTCGTTCAGCACGTCCAGCATCTCGAGGAACGACATGTCCGCCGAGATGTCCGAGACCTCGTACGTCTCGAACCCGCCCTTGGCCGAGCGGTTCGCCTGCCTCCAGATATGGAGTGTAAGATTCACATCAGCTCCACCAGTTCATGCGAGCGAAGCGAGCCCCTCTTGCGCCCGAAGGGCGCCTTTTGCGAAGCCCTCTTGCGCCCGCCAGGGCGCCCTCTTGCACGCGACAGCGTGCCCTCTTGCGCCCCGAAGGGGCGCCCTCTTGTCCCGCCCCTACTTGTACGATCGCTGCGACGGCGTCACATACTCGAACGTCAGGTCCTCCTTGTGGAGCGCCGGCGGGACGCCCACGCTTCTATGCTCCCACACCGACACATACGAGTACAGATCGTCCCGGCGCTTGGCCTCGCCCTCGGCCGTGGTGTGCTCCACCCGGTAATGGGCGCCGCACGACTCGTCCCGGTCCAGCGCGTCGTGCGCCATGAGCTCGCCGAACTCCAGGAAGTCCGCGACCCGGCCGGCCTTCTCCAGCTGCTGGTTCAGGTCCGCCGCGTCCCCGGGCACCCGGACCTCCCGCCAGAAGCGCTCGCGGAGCTCGGGGATCAGGCCGAGGACCTTCCTGAGCCCGTCCTCGGTCCGCGCCATGCCCACGTGGTCCCACATGAGCGTGCCGAGCTGGCGGTGGAACTCGTCGACCGTCGTCTTGCCGTTCACGCCCAGGAGCCGGGCGACGTGGTCGCTCACGCCCTGCACCGCCTCCTTCACCGCCGGGTGGTCCTCGCCGCCCGAGCCGTGCCCCTCGCGGGCCAGGTAGTCGCTGACGGTGGCGGGGATCACGAAGTAGCCGTCGGCGAGCCCCTGCATGAGCGCGCTGGCGCCGAGGCGGTTGGCGCCGTGGTCGCTGAAGTTGGCCTCTCCGGCCACGAACAGGCCGGGGACGGTGCTCATGAGGTTGTAGTCCACCCAGAGCCCGCCCATGGTGTAGTGCGGCGCGGGGTAGATGCGCATGGGCGAGTTGTACGGGTTCTCGCCCGTGATCTTCTCGTACATCTCGAAGAGGTTGCCGTACCGGGCGGAGATGGTCTCCTCGCCCAGGCGGTCGATGGCGTCCCGGAAGTCCAGGAACACGCCGTTCTTCATGGGGCCCACGCCCCGCCCCTCGTCCACCGCCTCCTTGGCCCGCCGGGACGCGATGTCGCGCGGCGTCAGGTTGCCGAAGCTGGGATAGAGGCGCTCGAGGTAGTAATCCCGGTCGTCGGCCGGGATCTGGTCGGCCGCGCGGCCGTCGGATGGGTCCTTCGGCGCCCAGATCCGCCCGTCGTTCCGGAGCGACTCGCTCATCAGCGTGAGCTTGCTCTGGTAATGGCCGCTCGGCGGGATGCACGTGGGGTGGATCTGCGTGTAGCACGGGTTGGCGAACCCCGCGCCCCGCTTGTGGGCCCGCCAGGTCGCCGTGACGTTGCACCCCTTGGCGTTGGTGGACAGGTAGAAGACGTTGGAGTAGCCGCCCGTCGCCAGGACCACCACGTCGGCCAGGTGCGTCTCGATCTCCCCGGTCACCATGTCCCGGACGATGATCCCCCGGGCGCGCCCGTCGACGACGATGACGTCGAGCATCTCGTGGCGCGCGTACATCTCGACCGTGCCCTCGCCGATCTGCCGCTCCAGCGCCTGGTAGCACCCCAGCAGCAGCTGCTGACCCGTCTGGCCGCGGGCGTAGAACGTCCGCGCGACCTGCGCGCCGCCGAACGACCGGTTGTCCAGCATCCCGCCGTACTCCCGCGCGAACGGGA
>JAHWKI010000220.1 GCA_019347975.1 Gemmatimonadota bacterium | reverse complement strand
GCTGGTGGGTCAGGTGGCGCGTCGCCAGGCGATCACGAACCCGAAGAACACGATCTTCTCGATCAAGCGGTTCATGGGCCGGCGCTGCTCGGAGGTCGAGAGCGAGCGTGGAAAGGTGCCGTACGAGATCCGGTGCGAGTCTGACGACCGGGTCCAGGTGCACAACAGCAACGCGGACAAGACGTTCACGCCGCCGGAGATCTCGGCGATGGTGCTGCAGAAGATGAAGCAGACCGCCGAGGACTACCTGGGTCACGAGGTGACGCAGGCGGTGATCACGGTCCCGGCGTATTTCGACGACGCGCAGCGGCAGGCGACGAAGGACGCCGGCAAGATCGCGGGGCTCGAGGTGCTGCGGATCATCAACGAGCCGACGGCGGCGGCGCTGGCGTACGGGCTGGACAAGAAGAGCGACGAGATCATCGCGGTCTACGACCTGGGCGGCGGGACGTACGACATCTCGATCCTGGAGCTGGGCGAGGGCGTGTTCGAGGTGAAGGCGACGAACGGGGACACGCACCTGGGCGGTGACGACTTCGACCAGCGGGTGATCGACTGGCTGGTGGACGAGTTCAAGAAGGACCAGGGGATCGACCTGTCGAAGGACGCGATGGCGCTCCAGCGGCTGAAGGAGGCGGCGGAGAAGGCGAAGATGGAGCTGTCGACGACCATGTCGACGGACATCAACCTCCCGTTCATCACCGCGACGCAGGAGGGGCCGAAGCACCTGAACGTCACGCTGACGCGGGCGAAGTTCGAGCAGCTGGTGGGCGACCTGATCGAGCGGACGCGGGAGCCCATGCGGAAGGCGCTGGAGGACGCGGGGCTGAAGCCGGACGCCGTGGACGAGGTGATCCTGGTCGGCGGCTCCACCCGGATCCCGAAGGTCCAGGAGACCGTGAAGAGCTTCTTCGGCAAGGATCCGCACAAGGGTGTGAACCCGGACGAGGTGGTCGCGGTGGGCGCGGCCATTCAGGGCGGCGTCCTGGCGGGCGACGTGAAGGACGTCCTCCTGCTGGACGTGACCCCGCTCTCGCTGGGGATCGAGACGCTGGGCGGCGTGATGACCACGCTGATCCCGCGGAACACGACGATCCCGACCAAGAAGGCGGAGACCTTCTCGACGGCCGAGGACAACCAGACGACGGTCGAGATCCACGTGCTCCAGGGCGAGCGTCCCATGGCCGGGGACAACAAGACGATCGGGCGGTTCCAGCTCACCGGACTGCCTCCGGCACCCCGGGGCATGCCGCAGGTGGAGGTGACGTTCGACATCGACGCGAACGGGATCCTGCACGTGGCGGCGAAGGACAAGGCGACCGGCAAGGAGCAGAAGATCCGGATCGAGGCATCCAGCGGGCTGAACGAGGCGGAGATCGAGCAGATGGTGAAGGACGCCGAGTCGCACGCGGACGAGGACCGGACGCGGAAGGAGAAGGTGGAGGTTCGCAACCAGCTGGATTCGCTGGTCTACCAGGTGGAGAAGGATGTCGGCGAGTGGGGCGACAAGGTGAAGCCCGACGCGAAGCAGCGGATCGACACCGCCGTGGAGCGCGCGAAGAAGGCGCTGAAGCAGGACGACCTGGGCGAGATGACCTCGGCGCGGGAGGAGCTCATGCAGGCGTTCAGCGCCGCGGGTCAGGCCATGTACCAGGAGCAGCAGGCGAGCGCCGGTGCCGAGGCGGGAGCGCCCGGGGCCGGTGGCGCCGGGCCGGGCGAGGCGGAGCCCGCGGGGGCGGCGGACGAGGACGTCGTCGAGGCGGATTACGAGATCGTCGAAGAGGAGAAGTAGGCGTTCCATCCGGGAGGGGATCGCCCCGGGTCGGCATGCCGGCCCGGGGCGTCCTTTTTTCTGCGGGAAAGAAGGCGGTTGATGGCGCCGTGCCCGGAGCGGTAGATTTGCTCATGACCACAAGGCATACGACAGGCAAGCTGCTCACTCTCGCCGGTGTGGCCTTCCTCTGCGGCATCGGGTCCGTGGGGAGGCTGCCGCTGGGCGCCACGGCGCCCGGGGCCCGCGCGGCCGTACACTTCCCGGCGGCCGCCGATGAGTCGGACGGATCCGCCGACAGCGCGGTCCAGAGCGTGTCCGCGAGGCCGGCGGCCGGCCAGGTCGTTCCCCGGCAGACGGGCGCGGCGCTGCGGGCGCAGGAGTTCAGCGAGGCGTTCGCCGAGATCGCGGCCGCCGTGACTCCGGCGGTCGTGCGGATCCAGACGGAGCGGTCGCTGGCGGACGCGCAGCGGGCGCTGCCCGACCGCCTGCGGGACATGTTCAACCTCCCGGAGGGTCACCCGGAGGCGCCGATCTTCCCGGAGCTGGCGGGCGGGTCCGGCGTTCTCGTGACGGGCGATGGCCTGATCCTGACGAACAACCACGTCATCGCCGGGGCGGACCGGATCCTGGTCACGCTGTGGGACAAGCGGGTGTTCGAGGCGACGGTCGTCGGGACGGACCCGACCACGGACATCGCGCTGATCCTGGTGGATCAGGGCGGCCTCCCCGCCGCCAGGCTCGGCGATTCGGACCGGGCGCGTGTGGGCGAGTGGGTCCTGGCCATCGGCAATCCCGGCTTCTACGACGCCAACACACTGGATTTCACCGTCACGAGCGGGATCCTGAGCGCGAAGGGCCGGCCGCTGGACATCATCCGGCAGGAGCTGGCGTCGCAGGACGACCCGTCGGCCGCCTACGCCATCGAGGACTTCCTCCAGACCGATGCGGCGATCAACCCGGGCAACAGCGGCGGCCCGCTGGTGGATCTCCGGGGCGAGGTCATCGGCATCAATACCGCCATCGCCAGCGGGAACGGCTTCAATCAGGGGTACGGTTTCGCCGTTCCGATCAACGTGGCGCGGCGTGTGATGGAGGACCTGCTGGAGCACGGCAGGGTCCGGCGGCCGCTCCTCGGCATCAGCATCCAGAACATCTCACCCGAGGACGCCGACGTGTACGGGCTCCCCCGCATCGCCGGTGTGCTGGTAGAGGACTTCCAGGTCGGCTCGCCCGCCGAGCGGGCGGGGCTTCGCCGCCACGATGTCATCATCGCCGTGAACGGTGATCCGGTCGAGCGGCTGGGGCAGTTCCAGCGGCTGGTCGCCCGGTACGCCCCGGGGGACGACGTGGCCGTGGAGGTGGTGCGGTTCGGCGAGCGTCGCCAGTTCCAGGTGCGGTTGAGCGAGGCCGACCTGGGGACGGCCCGCGTCGTACGGACGCCCGAGCGCAGGGGTGCGGCCGGTCTCGGCATCGAGGTGGTGGACCTGACGCCCACACTGGCGCGGGAGAGGAGCTTCTCCCGACCCGGCGGTGCCCTGATCGCGTCGGTGGAGCCGATGAGCCCCGCGCAGCGTCGGGATGTGCCCGCGTTCGCCCTGATCCGGACCATCAATCAGGCGCCGGTGGCCTCGGCCGACGAGGCGAGACGCCTCCTGCGCGCGGCTCGACCCGGCTCCGTGGTCTCCCTCCTTCTGGAAGGAGCCCGCGGCGAGACGTTCATCCGCAACGTCCGGGTTCCCTGACCGGCACGGATACGGCCGGCGAGGCGCGGACGCGGCGGGAGAATTCGGTTGATCGCCCCCCCGCCCGCGGTTACATTTTTCCGCTTACTCCGGGCGAAAGTGGCGGAACCGGTAGACGCGCGAGACTTAGGATCTCGTGGGCTTGTCCCGTGGGGGTTCGAGTCCCCCCTTTCGCACTGTCGTCCTGAACCTTGCAGAAGGCGCTCTTGAAAGTCGATATCGAAACGCCGCGCGACTGGTCGCGTCGCCTCACCATCACCGTCCCCGCGGAGCGAGTGGAGCAGGAGCGGCGGCAGGTGGCGTCGCACTTCGCCAAGCGGGTCCGGATGCCGGGGTTCAGGAAGGGGAAGGTTCCTTCCTCCGTGGTGCAGAAGCAGTACGGGCAGGACATCGAGGCCCAGACCATCGAGCGCATGGTGAACACGGCCTACCGCGAGGCGCTCCGGCAGGAGGGCTTCAATCCGATCTCCCAGGCGTCGGTGGAGGATGTCCACTACCATTCGGGGGAGGAGCTGAGCTTCAAGGTGGAGTTCGAGGTCCGGCCGGAGATCTCGCTGGACCGGCTCGGCGGGTTCGCGGTGAAGCGCCCGCCCGCCCGCGTTGGGGACGAGGAGGTGGACCGGGTGATCGACCGGCTCCGCGAGGAGAACGCCAGCTGGTCCCCGCTCGAGAGCGGTAGACCGGCGGAGAAGGACCGTGTGAAGGTCGAGATCACGCCCGCCACGGAGGAGGGCGCGGAGCGGCCGCAGCCCCGGGAATACGAGGTGGTGCTGGGCGCCGGCGAGATCCTGGACGAGATCGATCAGGCGATCCGCACGCTGGACGTCGGCCAGGAGGGCGAGTTCACGATCCAGCTCCCGGCGTCCGCCGGAGAAACGGAGGGCGAGGAGGAGCACCGGATCCACCTGCGGCTGCTGAGCGCGGAGCGGGCGGAGCTCCCCGCGGCGGATGACGCCCTCGCCCAGCGGCTGGGGGACTTCGACAGCCTGGAGACGCTCCGGGCCCGCGTCACGGAGGACCTGGCGGCGGAGGCGGAGCGGGAGGCGGACCGGGAGGCGCGCCGTCAGCTCATGGGGGAGATCCTGGAGGCGAACCCGTTCGAGGTGCCACCATCGCTGGTGGAGCAGTACCTGGACGGGCTGCTCCAGGCGCCGGCGGACGCGGACCCGCAGGAGCTCGAGCAGGCGAAGCAGCAGGCGCGGCCCGCGGCGGAGTACGCGGTCCGTCGCATGCTGGTGATCGAGCGGGTGGCGGAGCTGGAGAACCTGCACGCCACGGAGCAGGACGTGGACGCGCGGGTACAGGAGATCGCGGCGAGCAACGACATGGACCCGGCGGAGGTCCGCCGTCAGCTGGTCAAGTCGGGGCGGCTGCAGGCGCTCGCGTCGGATCTGACCGAGCGGCGGGTGTTCGACTACCTGAAGTCGCTTTCGACCATCGAAGAAGGGAACGAGCAATAGATATGGCCGTATATCCGCCGTACGTCATCGAGCGGACGAGCCGGGGCGAGCGCAGCTACGACATCTTCAGTCGTCTCCTCATGGACCGGATCATCTTCCTCGGCACACCGATCGATGACAACGTCGCGAACATCGTGATCGCCCAGCTCCTGTTCCTCCAGGCAGAGGACCCCGAGCGGGACATCTTCGTCTACATCAACTCGCCGGGCGGCTCCGTCTACGCGGGTCTGGCGATCTACGACACCGTCCAGTATCTGACCGCGCCGGTGAACACGATGTGCATGGGGATGGCCGCGTCGATGGGGGCGCTGCTGCTGGGCGCGGGAGCCAAGGGGAAGCGGAGCGCGCTTCCCAACTCCCGGATCATGATCCACCAGCCCTCCGGCGGCAGCCAGGGTACGGCGGCCGATATCGAGATCCAGGCGCGGGAGATCCTCTATGCCCGGGAGCGGCTCAACAAGATCCTCTCGGAGCACACCGGTCAGCCGCTGGAGAAGGTCGCCGATGACGTGGATCGGGACCGCTTCATGAGCCCGAACGAGGCGAAGGAGTACGGGCTGATCGACAACGTCGTGACGAGCCAGAGCGAAGTCGCGGCGGTCCCAGGCAACGGCAAGCCCGCCGCCGCCGAGTAAGAACTGGAGACAGGAACCCGCATGGCGAGCGACAAGCACCTCCGCTGTTCATTCTGCGGAAAGTCCAAGGACTCGGTGAAGAAGTTCATCTCCGGGCCGTCGGTCTACATCTGCAACGAGTGCGTCTCGCTCTGCAACGAGATCCTGGCGGAGGAGGAGGAACGCGAAGCCGCGGAAGCGATGCCGC
>JAHWKI010000219.1 GCA_019347975.1 Gemmatimonadota bacterium | reverse complement strand
CGCGAGAAGCTGATGGCCGGGCTGCCGAACTACGCCACCTATTTCGGCCGGGACATGCTCGTGACCGCCCTGCTGATGCAGCCCATCTGGGCCCCCGGCATGAACGAGCACGTGATCGCGAGCGTGCTCCGCAAGCTGGCGCCGGACGGCCAGGTCAGCCACGAAGAGGCGCTGGGCGGCCAGGCCATTCGCGAGCACGCGGCGCAGTACAACGCGATGCTCGAGCGGGGCCTCGTGGCTGAGGCGGCGGCCATCCTGCCCCATATGCAGCGGGTGCGCGAGAACTACGCGATGGTGGACGACGAGTACCAGTTCCCCCTCCTCGTCGCCCGCTATCTCGCCGATCCGGCCGTGCCCGCCGCGCGCAAGCGGGAGTTCCTGCTCGAGCCCGCCCGCGCCAATGCGCCGGCGCCGCGGCTCGCGCTGCTCCTGCGGAGCCTGGCGCTGGTGGCGGACCGGACGGCGGCCTACGCGCGGGAGCCGGTCCCCGCCAACCTCGTCGCCTTCCCCCCGCGCGAGGACGGCGGCTACCATGCCGCGAGCTGGCGCGATAGCGGTGCGGGCTACGGCGGCGGCCGCTTCGCGATGGACGTGAACGTCGTATGGGTGCCGAACGCGCTCGAGTCCATCGCCACCATCCTGGCGGCGC
Source organism: Gemmatimonadota bacterium (assembly GCA_019347975.1). GTDB lineage: Bacteria > Gemmatimonadota > Gemmatimonadetes > Longimicrobiales > RSA9 > JAHWKI01. The sequence goes on along the minus strand of JAHWKI010000219.1, from coordinate 5,167 downwards.
TGCGGGACCTCGGCATCGGCGACCGGGAGCTGGCGGACGCCGCGCCGGAGCCGGGCGCCTCGGCGCTCGGCGCCTACCTGCGCGACCCCGGGGCGCTCCAGCGCGCGATCGAGACCTGGCGCGGCGCCGGCCGGCATTTCACCCTCCGGCTCTCCCCCGAGGAGGCGCGCGCCCGGATCCGCCGCAAGCTGGCATCGCTGCCGGACGACGAGGCGCGCCACTGGGCCGGCGTGGCCGAGGACGTGACCCTGCCCGAAGAGGGTCTCGAGCTCGTGGCGCTGTCGCTGGACGAGGCCGGGCAGCCGATCGGCGTCATCGGCACTGACCTCGGCACGCGCTGGTTCCTCGACGACCTCACGGCCGCCGCGCTCCGGGACCCGGGATCGGTGCCCGACCTGGTCACCGAGCTCTCCGTCCCGTTCCTTCCCTATCCCGTTGGCCTGCTGGTCGACGGGCTGGGGCCGCTCGTCGCCAACGACGCGTACGCGACGCCGGACGTCTGGGCCGCGTTCGAGCGCGACACCTACCACTCGCCCCGCGTGGTCTGGGGCCGCGAGGTGAACCTGCTGCTGCTCGGCCTGATGCGGCAGATCGAGGCCGCCCGCGACGACACCGGCGCGCTCCGGGACGAGCGCCTCCGCCCCTACGTCGCCGCGCTGGAGCACGGGCTGCGCGCCACCCTGGACGCCGTCGAAGCGTCCGGGCTCCGTCACAACGAGGTCTGGAGCTACCGCCTCGATGGCGACCGCCTCCAGCCCATCCGCTGGGGCAACAGCTCCGACGTCCAGCTGTGGAACCTCACCCAGCTGGTCGTCGAGTTCCAGCGCGCGCGTGCGGAGTTCTGAAGGCCTCTCGCGACCCACGCCCGCCGGGAGCTACCTTGCCGGCCCGATACGTCGTCACCCCGCTCCCCCGGAGGCCGCATGCGTGAACATTCCCCGCTCCCGCTGATCGCGGCCCTCGCGCTGGCCGCGCCGCTCGCCGCGCCGCCCGCCGAGGCCCAGCAGGCCGCGCCCCTCGTCATCCGCGACGTGAGCGTGATCCCGATGGACCGGGAGGAAGTGCTGCCCGGCCAGACCGTGGTGATCCGCGACGGCCGGATCGAGTCCGTGGGGCCGGCGCCCGCGCGCCTGCCCGCGGACGCCATCGCGATTGACGGATCGGGGAAGTTCCTGATCCCGGGGCTGGCCGAGATGCACGCCCACGTGGGCTCACCCGAGGCCAATGCCCGCATCCTGCCACTCTACGCCCTGAACGGCGTGACGACGGCCCGTGGCATGCTGGGTGCGCCCGGCCACCTGGCGCTGCGCGACAGCCTCGCCCGCGGGCTGGTCCTCGGCCCCCGGCTCCTCACCTCGGGCCCCTCGTTCAGCGGCGGCAGCATCACGCCGGAGGAGGCGCGTCGCCGCGTGCGCGAGCAGAAGGAGATGGGCTACGACCTGCTCAAGATCCACCCGGGACCGTCGCGCGCCGCGTTCGACGCGCTCGCCGAAACCGCCCACGAGGTCGGCATCCCCTTCGCCGGCCACGTCCCCGCCGATGTGGGGCTGGACCGCGCCATCGAGGCCGGCTACAGCACGATCGATCACCTCGACGGCTTCATGGAGGCGCTCGTCCCGCCCGGCGCGACGGGCGTACCCGCGCGGGGCGGCTGGTTCGGTCTGAACCTGGTCCCGCATGTCGACGAGGGCCGGATCCCCCGGATCGTCACGCGCATGCGCGAGGCCGGCGTCGCCGTCGTTCCGACGCAGACGCTGATGGAGAACTACGCGAGCGATCTCACCGGGGACGAGCTGGCCGCCCGCCTCGAGTACCGCTACTGGCCCGCCGACCAGGTCGAGCAGTGGCGGGCCTCGAAGAACGCACGGCTCGAGGACCCCGACACCCCGCCCGCCGCCCAGCGCGCGCGCTACATCCATGTTCGCCGTCGCCTGATCAGGGCGCTGTACGACGGCGGCGTGCCGGTCCTTCTCGGCTCCGACGCCCCCCAGGTCTGGAACGTCCCCGGCTTCGCCGCGCACCGGGAGCTGCACCTCTACGTCGACGCGGGCCTCACCCCCTGGCAGGCGCTCCGCACCGGGACCGTCGAGATCGCGCGCCACCTGGGCGAGGAGGGCCGGAGCGGCGTGATCCGCCCGGGCGCGCGGGCCGACCTCATTCTCCTCGACGCCAACCCGCTCGAGTCCATCGAGAACACGATGCGTATCGCGGGCGTGGTCGTGAACGGCCGGTGGATCTCCGGGGAGGAGCGGGAGCGGCGACTGGCCGGCCTCAGGACCGGAGGCCGATGATGGTGGCGGATCTCGCGGATCGCTCCTTCCCCTGCCGCCGTTCGCCGGTGATGGCGGCGGTGGTCCTTGCCTCCTCGCTCCTCGCGGCGGGCTGCGCCGCACCGGCGCGCCCCGCCTCACCGCCCCAGCCGGCGACTGCGACGGCGACGTCGGAGGACCCGGTGGAGTGGCTGCTGTCACGCATGACCCTGGCGGAGAAGGTCGGCCAGATGACGCAGCCGGACCTGGAGTCGATCCAGCCGGCGGAGGTCACCGAGCTCCACATCGGCTCCGTCCTGAGCGGCGGCAATTCGGACCCGGAGGCCGGCAACTCGATGGAGGCCTGGACGGACATGTACGACCGGTACCAGCGGGCCGCGCTGGCGAGCCGGCTCGGCACTCCGATCCTCTACGGGGTGGATGCGGTGCACGGGCACAGCAACGTGGTGGGCGCGGTGGTCTTCCCGCACAACATCGGCCTGGGCGCGACGCGGAACCCCGGACTGGTGCGGCGGATCGCGGAGGTCACGGGGAAGGAGATGCGGGCGACGGGCGTGCAGTGGACGTTCTCCCCGGCCGTATCCGTCCCGCGCGACGAGCGGTGGGGCCGGACCTACGAGGGGTTCTCGGAGGATCCCGCGCTCGTGTCCGAGCTGGGCGCGGCGGCCGTTCTCGGCTACCAGCGCGGCGACCTGGGCCATCCGCTGGCGGTGCTGGCCACGGCCAAGCACTACCTCGGCGACGGCGGCACCGTGCCCGGCACCTCCACGTTCGGCGACTCGAGGGGGCTGGACCAGGGAGACATGCGGCTCTCCGAGGACGAGATGCGGCGGATCCACCTCCATCCGTACCGGGCGGCCGTGGACGCGGGCGTGGGCAGCGTCATGCCGTCGTACAGCAGCTGGAACGGGCACAAGATGTCGGGCGACCGGTACCTGCTGACCTCCGTCCTGAAGGGGGAGCTGGGCTTCGAAGGGTTCCTGATCTCCGACTACAACGCCATCCAGCAGCTCCACCACGACTTCAAGACCGCCATCGCGAAGTCCGTCAATGCCGGCATGGACATGGCCATGGTGCCGAGCGCGTACCGCGACTACATCCGGCTCCTGATCGAGCTCGTCGAGGAGGGCGGCGTCCCCATGTCGCGGATCGATGACGCGGTGCGTCGGATCCTGCGGGTCAAGGACGCCATGGGCCTTCTCGATCCCGACGGGTCGTACCTCGCCGACCGCTCGCTCCAGGCCTCCTTCGGCTCGCCAGAGCACCGGGAGGTCGCCCGGGAGGCGGTCCGGCAGTCGCTGGTCCTGCTGAAGAACGAGCGCGGGACGCTGCCGCTGGCCAGGAACGCCCGGATCCACGTGGCGGGAGTCGCGGCCGACGACATCGGGATCCAGTCCGGCGGCTGGACGATCAGCTGGCAGGGTCAGCCCGGCGACATCACGACGGGCGGCACGACGATCCTCGAGGGGATCCGCGCCGCGGCCGGGACCGCCGGCGCGGTGACCTACTCGGAGTACTGGACCGACGTTCGAGGCGCGGACGCCATCGTCGTCGTCATCGGAGAGGCGCCGTACGCCGAGGGAGTCGGGGACCGGATGGACCTGAGCCTGGACACCGGCCAGGTGGCGCTGGTGAGGCGGATGGCGGACACCGGGATCCCCGTCGTCGTGGTGCTGATCTCGGGCCGCCCGCTCCTGATCGACGATGCGCTGGAGCTCTCGGACGCGTTCGTCGCCGCCTGGCTCCCCGGCACCGAGGGCGCCGGGGTGGCCGACGTCCTCTTCGGCGATCACCGCCCGACCGGTCGGCTCTCGTTCACCTGGCCCCGGTCCATGAGCCAGCTCCCCCTGAACCTCGGGGACGACCGGTACGATCCGCTCTTTCCGTTCGGGTACGGGCTCAGATACTAGCTCCTCGAACCAGGGCTCCGGGCACTGCGCGGGCGCTCGTTTCGCGCGAAGACGCGAAGTGTGCGAAGACGCGAGGGGCGCGAAGGGGCCGTGCGGTGATTTTCGTCGGGCGGGCCCTTCGGGCGATCCACTTCGACGCTTGTTTTCTTGTCTTATTCGCGTCCGAGCTGAGCGTGACGCGAGTTCTCGCGGACCGGCGACGAAAAAAATCAACATCGGACTCGCATCGGCCGAAGCGGCCGATCGCCTCGGCGGCTGACCGGCCTTTCGCGTCTTCGCGTACCTTCGTGTCTTCGCGTGAAACCCTCCCCGGCCCGAGCTCCGCCTCTACTGCTCCACCCGGACGCCAGGCGCCGGTCCCCGCGCCCGACCGCTACCGCAGCGTCCGGAACCGCACCGCCTGCCCGCCGCCCGGAGCCAGCTCGATCGTCAGCCGCGTCCCGGCGTCCACCGGCCGCTCCGAGATGCGGTAGGCGAGGGGGTTCGTCAGGAAGTGGGCGTCCGGCGCGTCGGCGTAGATCTCGGCCACGTAGCGCCGGCCGGGGGTCAGGAAGTCGAGCGCGAGGTCCAGGGTCCGGCCACGCTCGTCCGTGATGGCGCCGAGATACCAGTCCTCGCCGCCCCGCTCCTGCCGGGCGACGACCACGTAGTCCCCGATCTCGGCGTCCAGCACCTCCGTCCGCTCCCAGTCCACGGCCACGTCGCGGATGAACTGGAAGGCCGGGTGCCCTTCGTAGTTCCTGGGCAGGTCGGCGGCCATCTGCATGGGCGAGTACAGCACGACGTAGAGGGCGAGCTGCTTGGCGAGCGTCGTCCGCACCCGGGAATCCTCCGCGGCCCGTGGGCCGCTCGGCGACGACTGGATCAGGATGTCGAAGATGCCGGGGGTGAAGTCCATGGGCCCGGCCAGGAGACGCGTGAAGAAGAGGATGGTCTCGTGCTCCGGCGGGTTCCCCCCCTCGCCGCCCCAGGCGTTGTACTCCTGAC
>JAHWKI010000037.1 GCA_019347975.1 Gemmatimonadota bacterium | reverse complement strand
GAGTGCGAGCGCGGGATCGTCTACATCGACGAGATCGACAAGATCGCGCGGAAGTCGGAGAACCCGAGCATCACGCGGGACGTGAGCGGCGAGGGCGTGCAGCAGGCGCTGCTCAAGATCCTGGAGGGCACGGTGGCGAGCGTGCCCCCGCAGGGCGGGCGGAAGCACCCGCAGCAGGAGTACATCCAGATCGACACGCGCAACATCCTGTTCATCTGCGGCGGCGCGTTCGACGGGCTGGAGAAGATCATCGAGGCCCGTACCGGGAAGCGGCAGATCGGTTTCGCCGCCAGGGGGGAGGCCTCGAAGGACGACGAGGGCGATCCGTTCCGCGACGTGGAGCCGGACGATCTTCTGCGCTTCGGTCTGATCCCGGAGCTGGTCGGCCGCCTTCCGGTGTCGGTGACGCTCCAGTCGCTGGACGAGGATGCGCTCGTCCAGATCCTCACGGAGCCGAAGAACGCGCTCATCAAGCAGTACCAGAAGATGTTCGAGCTGGAGGGGATCGGCCTCACGTTCGATCCGGACGCCATTCGGGCGGTGGCCGGGAAGGCGCTGGACCGCGGGACCGGCGCGCGCGGGCTCCGGGCGGTCCTCGAGAACCTCATGCGCGAGATCATGTTCGACGTCCCGTCGCGTACCGATGTCCGGGAGGTGGTGGTTACGCCCGAGTGCGTCACCGAGCGCATCCCGCCCCTGCTCGTCCTGCGCCCCGAGACGAAGAAGAAAGAGGCCTAGGCCTCCGAGTGAAGATCCGCACGGTCGAGTTCGCCGGCGCCATGGCCTCCGCGGCGGGGGAGATCCCGGGCGAGCTCCCGCAGGTTGCGTTCGCCGGTCGCTCGAACGTCGGCAAGTCCAGCCTCATCAATCGTCTACTCGGCCGGACCCGGACCCCCATCGCCCGCGTCTCCGGTCGCCCTGGAAAGACGCAGGAGGTCAACTTCTACCGGGTTGACGCGTTCTCTGAGGAGGACGGGGCCGAGCTGGACTTCTTCCTGGTCGATTTTCCGGGGTATGGCTACGCGCAGGTGCCCAAGGGGCTCCGGGGCGCGTGGAAGCCGCTGATCGAGGGCTACCTCCGCAAGTCGGAGGACCTCCGGGGCGTGGTCCAGCTGATCGATGCACGGCATCCCCCGACGCCGGAGGATCGTACGATGATCGAGTTTCTCGCGGAGATGGGAACGCCCGCGCTGGTCGTACTGACGAAGGTCGACAAGCTCAAGAAGGCCGAGCGGGCGCGCCGGCTGGAGGCCGCGGTGGCCGCCCTGGAGCTGGACATGGACCAGGTGGTCCCGTTCTCGGCCCAGACGGGCGAGGGCCGCGAGGTGCTCGTCGACGCGCTCGAGGCGCTGCTCCGGGAGCCCGCCGCATGAAGAACATCCTCGCCACCGCCGCCTGCCTCGCCGCGTGCTCGCCCGTCGCGCAGTCGCCGGACCTCGGGGGCGTCGGAGAGCCGCTCCCCGAGCGCGTTTCCGGGGATTCCACGCTGAGCCTCCCGCCCGCGGGGTACGGCAGCCTCCGCCAGGACGAGTTCTCCATCGAGATCGTCGACGCGTCTCTCCACGTGAAGGTGACGCCGCTCTCCGAGGAAGTGATCCGGCTGGCCGCACCCGACACCTACGAGCGCCTCCGCGCCCTGGCCGGCAGCCGCGAGACGGACGCGTCGAGCATGACGGAGGCGGAGCACGCGGTGCTCTTCCTGGTCTCCTTCTTCAGCCGCGAGCCGAACGTGGAGTACCGGCCGGACGAGATCCAGATCTCGCACCGCGGCCGGATCCAGCGGGCGGCCGGCATGGTGCCGCTGACGACGGGGTGGGGCCGCCAGCTCCTCCAGCCGCAGCAGACGCAGAGCGCGATCTACGCGTTCGAGCCCCCCTTCGACTACGACCTCCCGCTGACCGTCCGCTACGGCCTGCTGCAGAGCGACGCCTGGAACCAGCTCATCCTGCCTAGGCTCGAGCAGGAGCGGGCCCGGGTGCTGTCCCGGGCGGGGGGATGGACCGGCGTGCGTCAGCGGTGACGGACGTCCACCGCCAGCCTCGGCGGTGAGGACAGCTCCAGCGCCCGCAGCTCGCCGCGCTGGGCCAGCCCCAGCACCCAGGTCACGATGGCCTCGAAGTCACACGTGATGCGCGCGGCACGGATCGCCGGCAGGCCCGGACGCGTGACGCGCTCCTGCACGGTGGCGCGGCCTTCGTCGTCGTGGGCCGCGGCGGGGCGGAAGTCGATCTCGAGGGCCACGGCGGCCCCCGCGTCGACGCGGTCACCGGAGCCGCACGCGGTGGGATCCTCGACGTAGCGGATCTGATAGGCGGGGACGTGCCCGTCGAACTCGAAGACGATCCGGTCGAAGTCCTCGTGTCGGCCGGTCCGGACGGTCCTGAGGATCGCCACTTCGCCGGTCTCGGCAGCCTCGTTCCCGTGGATCGCGGTGCTCGCCCATGGTCCGGGCCCCTGCCCGGTGGTGTCGCCGGAGAGCTGGCCCGGAGCACCGGCCGCTGCGGCCGCGGTGTCCCCGCCGGGCGAGTCGCCGCGCCGTGTCGTGTCGGTCGCGGTGGCGCCACCCGGCGCCCGGTCGGCGGCCGGAGCGGGATCCTCGCCTCCGCAGGCGGCCAGAGCGAGAACGAGCGCGGCGGCCGGCAGGCCGCGGGACGGGACCAGCACGCGTTGCCAGGTCATAGCGGGATTCCGTACTCCTTGATCTTGCGGTAGAGCGTCCGCTCGCCGATGCCCAGGATCTCCGCGGCGGCCCGGCGCTTTCCGCCGACCTCCCGGAGAGCGGCGGTGATCGCTTCCTTCTCCAGGTCGCGCATGGTCATGCCGGGGCGGTAGACGACCGTGCGGTCCTCATCGATCTCCTCGTCGTCCCCCTCCGCCTCCTCCTCGAGCCAGCCCGGCCCCGCGGGGTACGGCAGTGAGACGTCGCGGCCCAGGGCGGCAGCCGGATAGGCGTACGGGAGCGCCGGTGTCGGGTCGGGATGCCGCTCCCGATACTCGTCGAATCCCCGCTTGAGGTCCTCCACGTCCACCCGGAGCTGGAGCAGCATCCGGAAGATGAACTCCAGCGCGGGGCGGGTGCTGTCGTCGCCGCCGTCCCCGCCGGGCAGCGGCGGGGCGGGGAGCAGCCTCGATCCACCCCCTCGGATCCCCGGCGGGATGTCGGCGGGCGAGATGGTGCGGCCGGGCATCATCACGACCATCGACTCGATGAGGTTGCGCAGCTCCCGGATGTTGCCCGGCCACGCGTACTCGAGGAGGACGGCCATCGCGTCGGGGGAGATGGAGATGGGTGCGAGGTCGTGCTCACGGCTGGTCTGGAGGACGAAGTCGTCGACCAGCAGGGGGATGTCCTGCTGACGCTCGCGGAGGGGTGGGAGCGCTATGTTGAGGACATTGAGCCGGAAGTAGAGGTCGCGCCGGAACTCGCCGGTCTCGACCTGGTGCCGGAGGTCCTGGTTCGTCGCCGCCAGCACCCGTACGTCCACGCGGATCGCCTCCTCGCCGCCGACCCGCATGAACTCCCGCTGCTCGAGCACGCGCAGGAGCTTGGTCTGCGTGGCGAGCGGCATCTCGCCGATCTCGTCGAGGAACAGCGTCCCGCCGTGGGCCAGCTCGAAGAATCCCTTCCTCTGGGCGACCGCGCCGGTGAACGCGCCCTTCTCGTGGCCGAACAGCTCCGACTCCAGGAGCGTGTCCGCCAGCGCCGCCACGTTGGCCGCGATGAACGGCCGGTGGCGCCGCGGGGACAGGGCGTGAATGCCCCGGGCGACCAGCTCCTTCCCCGTGCCGCTCTCCCCGGTGATCAGCACCGTGGAATTGACGGGCGCGATCTGCGTGATGCGCTCGAGGACCTCCAGCATGGCGTCGGTCTCCCCGACGATGCCCGTGATCGCCCGCAGCCTCCGACGCTGGATCAGCCGCGTCCCGGCCAGCGCCACGTCCTCGTAGTCCACAGGCTTCACGAAGACGTCCTGCAGGCCGAGGCGGGCCCGCATCGCCGGTTCCGCCTCCGCCGCCGTTTCGGCGAGGGCGATGACGGGAATGCGGTCCAGGGCGGCGGCCTCCGCAGCGAGCCGGCGGGCGCGCTTCTGGTCCAGCGCCCCCGTGAGGACGAGCAGGGCGGGGTCCTCCACGTCCACGATGTCCTCCGACGGCGTCAGCAGCTCCACCGGGTGCTTGTGCGCGCCGAACGCGTCGCGGAGGCGCACGGCGGCCTCCAGGTCGGTCGTCGTGATCAGGACGCGCTCAGCCACGGGGCGGGTGGCTCTCGGTGTCACGATCACGGAGCAGCTGGACCGCGTGATCGAGAAAACGGTCGAGGACCTGGAGCCCGTCCGTTACCCCCGACGGGCTCCCGGGCAGATTCACGATGAGCGTACCGCGCCGGATGCCCGCGACTCCGCGGGACAGCCAGGCGGCGTCGGTCGAGCGGGCGCCCTCCGCACGCAGGACCTCCGCGATACCGGGGGCGTCACGCTCGATGATCTCCCGTGTGGCCTCCGGCGTGAGGTCCCGTGAGGTGAACCCGGTCCCCCCCGTGGTCAGGACCACGTCCACGGCGCCGCCGTCGGCGAGCGTAGCCAGGCGAAGCGCGATGCGCTCCTGGTCGTCCTCGAGGGCGGCGCGCTCGACGACCCGGTGGCCGCGCTCGCCGGCCCACGCGGCCATGGTCTCGCCGCTGCGGTCGTCGCGTGTACCGCGGGCGACCGAGTCCGAGATGGTCAGCAGGGCGAGTCGGATCGCTTCCATTGCCGCTCCTAGCGCCGCAGTGACCCCTCCGTATAGAACGGAGGCCGAACGACCTCCGCCGGGACCGCCCGGTCACGGATCATGATCTCGATGCCCGTGCCGGGCCTGGCCGCATCGGCGGGAAGGTACGCCAGCCCCACGCCCTTCCCGGTGGTCGGGCTCAGCACCCCGCTGGTCACCTCGCCCGCCGGCTCTCCGCCGACGCGGATCTCGTAGCCGTGACGCGGGAACGCCTTCTCCCTCATGACGAACCCGGCGAGGCGCTGGCGGAGCCCGGCCTCCTTCTGCGCCGCCAGGGCGTCCCGGCCGACGAAGTCGCCCTTGTCCAGCTTGACCGCCCACCCCAGCCCCGCTTCCAGCGGCGTCCGACTCTCGTCCAGGTCGTTGCCGTAGAGGATGTAGCCCACCTCCAGGCGGAGAGAGTCTCGAGCGCCGAGGCCGGCGGGGATCAGCCCGACGGGCTCGCCGGCCTCCAGCAGCGCGCGCCAGACGTGCGCGGCGTCCCCCGCCGCGACGTACAGCTCGAAGCCGTCCTCACCCGTGTAGCCGGTGCGGCTGATGATCGCCTCCCGTCCCGCCACCTCGCCTCTGGCGAAATGATAGAACCGGATGCCGTCGAGGTCCGCGTCCGTCAGCCCCTCGAGGATCTCCTGCGCCTTCGGGCCCTGGAGCGCCAGCAGCCCCAACTCGTCCGAGCGGTCCGTGAACTCGACGTCGAAATCCTTCGCCGCGTCCTCGAACCACGCCCGGTCCTTGGCGAGGTTCCCGGCGTTCACGACCACCATGTAGCGGTCCTCCAGCCGGTACAGGATGCAGTCGTCCAGCGCCGTACCGTCCGGGCGGCAGAGCACCGTGTACTGGGCCTGGCCGACGGCCAGCCGGGACGCGTCGTTCGTCAGGAGCCGCTGGACCAGGTCGAGAGCCTGCGCCCCCCGCACCTCGAACTCGCCCATGTGCGACACGTCGAACAGCCCCGCGGCCTCGCGCACGGCCTGGTGCTCCTTCACGATCCCCGTCGGGTACTGGACCGGCATGGCGAACCCGGCGAATGGAACCAGCCGGCCGCCCGCCGCCACGTGCTCCGCGTGGAGCGGTGTCTGTCGCAGCTCCTGGTCGGTCGCCGTCATCGCCCGCCTCCCATCAGCCTGATCATGATCGCCTTCTGCACGTGCAGCCGGTTCTCGGCCTCGTCGAACACGCGGGACCGCGCTCCCTCGAACACCTCCGCCGTGACCTCCTCGCCCCGGTGGGCGGGAAGACAATGGAGGAAGATCGAGCCCTCGGCCGCGGCTTCCATGACGCCGGCGTTCACCTGGAACCCTTCGAACGCCCGCATCCGCTCCTGCGCCTCCTCTTCCTGACCCATGGACGCCCACACGTCCGTCGTGACCACGTCCGCCCCCTCCGCCGCCTCCACGGGATCGCGGGTGATCGCCACCTTCGAGGAGCCCTTCGCCCGCTCGAAGATCTCCGCATCCGGGTCGTAGCCCGCCGGACACGCGATCCGCACCTCCAGCCCCAGGCGGTACGCCGCGTTCAGCCACGAGTTCGCCATGTTGTTGCCGTCCCCGATCCACGCGACCTTCCGACCCTCGATCTCCTCCCCGAACGCCTCCTGCATCGTCATCACATCCGCCATGACCTGGCAGGGATGGACCAGGTCCGTCAGCCCGTTGATCACCGGCACGGATCCGTGCTCCGCGAGGTCGACCACCGTCTGCTGCGCGAACGTCCGGATCATGATCCCGTCCACGTACCGCGACAGCACCCGCGCCGTGTCCTCGATGGGCTCTCCGCGGCCGAGCTGGATGTCCCGCGAGGACAGGAAGAGCGCGTGGCCGCCCAGCTGGTACATGCCGACTTCGAAGGAGACCCGGGTCCGGGTCGAGCTCTTCTCGAAGATCATCGCCAGCGTCTGCCCCTCCAGCGGCCGGCTCCGGTCCGTCCCGCCCTTGAGCCGATGGGCCAGCCGTAACACATCGTGAAGCTCTTCCGTACTGAAATCGGGGATCGCCAGGAAGTCGCCCTTCTCCGTCATTTCGCCTCGAGCGTGCCAAAATTGCAGTGTCGCGACGGAAAGTAGGGAGCGGGACGGCCGGAGTCCAGCCGCCCCGGCGTGGCGGCGGCTAGAGGATGTAGCGGCGGAGGTCGTCGTCCTCGACGATGCGCTTGAGGCGTTCCCGGACGCGATCGGCGTCGATCACGACGCGGTCGTGGGCGGTGTCCGGGAGGTCGAAGAGGAGGTCCTCGAGGAGGGTCGTCATGACGGTGTGGAGGCGCCGGGCGCCGATGTTCTCCATCCGCTCGTTGACGTCGGCGGCGACCCGGGCGATCTCGCTGATGGCCGCGTCATCGAACTGGAGCTCGACGTTCTCGGAGGCGACGAGGGCCTGGTACTGACGCAGGAGCGCGTTCTTGGGCTCCTTGAGGATCCGGACGAAGTCCTTCTCGGTGAGGGTCTCGAGCTCGACGCGGATGGGAAAGCGTCCCTGGAGCTCGGGGATCATCTCGCTGGGCTTGGAGACGTGGAAGGCGCCGGCGGCGATGAAGAGGACGTGGTCCGTGCGGACCATCCCGTACTTGGTCTGCACGTTGCTCCCCTCGACGATGGGGAGGAGGTCGCGCTGGACGCCCTCGCGGCTGACATCGGGGCCGCCCTGGCCGCCGCGCTCGCCGACGATCTTGTCGACCTCGTCGAGGAAGACGATGCCCATGTCCTCCGTGCGGTCCATGGCCTCGTTGACCACGTCATCCATGTCGACCAGCCGGTCCAGCTCGTCCTGCATCAGGATGCGCCGCGCCTCCGCGACCGAGACCGTCCGCCGCTTCTTCTTCTTCGGCATCAGGTCCTGGAGCATCTCGGTGAAGTTGAAGTCCATCCCCTCGAAGCCACCGCCCATGGGCATCATCATGCCGTCGATGGAGGGGGTCTGGGAGATCTCGACGTCGACCGTCCTCTCCTCCAGCTTGCCGTCCTTCAGGAGGGCGCGGAGCTTCTCGCGGGTACGCTGGCGGCGCTCCTCCCGTCGCTGCTCCTCATCCAGGCTCTGCTCGGAGGCCGGACCGGAGGGACCGGCGACGAAGGCGCGGATGGAGGCTCCGTCTCCCAAGTCGCCGCCCGGGCCGCCCGGCCCTCCGGCGGCGGGCTTCCGCGGCGCTTCGGGTGCGGGGAGGAGGAGGTCCAGCAGGCGCTCCTCGACATTGGCCTGCGCCTGCTCCTCCACGTCCGCCTCGCGCTCCTCGCGGATCATGTTCACCGCAACGTCGACCAGGTCCCGGACGATGGACTCGACGTCGCGCCCGACGTAGCCGACCTCGGTGAACTTGGAAGCTTCCACCTTCACGAACGGCGCGCCGGCAAGGCGAGCGAGCCGACGGGCGATCTCCGTCTTCCCCACGCCCGTGGGGCCGATCATGATGATGTTGTTGGGCATGATCTCCTCGCGGAGGTCCTCCGGCGCCTGCTGTCGACGCCAGCGGTTGCGGAGGGCGATGGCCACCGCCTTCTTGGCCGCGTCCTGCCCGACGATGTACTGGTCCAGCTCCGCCACGATCTGGCGCGGCGTCAGCTCGTCCAGCCAGCGGGGCGGAGATGTCTCCGCGGCCGCGGCCTCGGTCGGGCCGGCCGCTGGAGCCTCGTCCTTCACGCTCACGTGTTCTTCCATCATGCCTCTGAACCGTCCAGCTCGAGGACGGTGATGTTCCGGTTCGTGTAGATGCAGATCTCGCCGGCGATCTCGAGAGAGCGGCGGACGATGTCCGGCGCCGGAAGATCGGCGTGCTCCTTCAGCGCGCGCGCGGCGGCGAGGGCATAGGAGCCGCCGCTGCCGATGGCCACGATCTCGTCGTCCGGCTCGATGACGTTGCCGTCCCCGCTGAGGAGAAAGATATGGTGCTCGTCGGCGACCGCGAGGAGCGCCTCGAGCCGGCGCAGATAGCGATCGGTCCGCCAGTCCTTGGCCAGCTCCACGGCCGCGCGCGGGAGGTTTCCGGGGTACCGCTCCAGCTTTTCCTCGAACTTCTCGAACAGGGTGAACGCGTCGGCGACGGAGCCGGCGAAGCCGGCGAGGATCTTCCCGTCCCGAAGCTTCCGGACCTTCCGGGCGCTCGCCTTCATCACCGTGTCACCCATGGTGACCTGTCCATCACCCCCGAGGGCGACGCGCCCGCCGTGGCGGACGGCGACGATCGTGGTGGCGTGGAATTGTGTCTGGATGCCGCTCATAGTCGTCTTCCTACCCCGTGGGAGTCCCGGGTTCCGCGCGTCAGGCGCGCGGGTGCGCGTCCCGGTACACCTTCCGGAGCCGCTCCTTCGATGTGTGCGTGTAGATGCGCGTGGTGGAAAGCGAGGCGTGGCCCAGCAGCTCCTTCACGGCCATGAGGTCCGCGCCGGCGTCGAGCAGGTGCGTGGCGAAGGAGTGGCGCAGGGAGTGGGTCGACAGCTCGCCCTGGTCCGCGACGGCGTCCAGGACCTCGCCGACGATGTCCTGGATCCGCCGCGTGGTCAGCCGCGTCCCGCGGTCGGAGATGAAGAGCGCTTCCTTCTCCGCGCTGCCGCTTCGCGCGAGAACCTCGCGGCGGCGTGGCTCGTACCTGCGCAGCGCCCGGGCCGCGGCGCCGCCCAGCGGAACGATACGCTCCTTGCGCCCCTTTCCCCGGACCTTCACCTGGTCGCCGACGAGATCGATGTCGCGGATGGAGAGCCCCTGGAGCTCCGAGAGCCGCATGCCGGTGGCGTAGAAGCTCTCGAGGATGGCGAGGTCCCGCAGGCCACGGAACGTACCCTCGGCCGCGCGGGTCTCCGCGAGAACGAACATCCGGTCCATGTCCCCTCTGGTGAGCCAGGCGGGCAGGCGCCGCTCGAGCTTCGGGCTCCGCACCGTACGGGACGGATTCGCCTCCACGATCCCCTCGCGGTGCAGATAACGGAAGAAGGTGCGGACGGCGGAGAGCTTTCGGGCGATGCTGCGTCGGGCGAGGCCCCGTCGTCCGAGGTGCCCGAGGTAGGCGCGCAGGTCGAGGCGGCCGACGTCCTCCCACTCCCACCCGGGCCGGTGGACATCCATCCAGTCGCGGAACTGATGGAGGTCGCGCCGGTAGGCGGCCACCGTGTTGGCGCTGAGCTGCCGCCCTTCCTCGATATGCCGGAGGTAGTCGCGGAGGGGATCGCGCTCCGTCACACGGCCGCTTCTTCCGGAGGCCGGACGGCCTCCATCCCGGTGCTCACGATCCAGCTCCCGAGATCCGTCAGCGCCCGCTCCGCGAGCCTCTCGCGCTTCTCGCTCTTCCTCCGGATCCGCTCTTCGAGCGGGTCCACGAGACCGAAGTTGGAGTTCATGGGCTGGAACTTCCCGGGGTCCGCCTCCCGGAGGTAGCGGTAGAGCGCGCCGATCATCGTGGTGGGCGGCGGAACAGCCGGCTCCTCGCCGCGGACCACACGGTCCAGGTTGATCCCGGCCAGGATCCCGGAAGCGGCGGACTCCGTGTAGCCCTCCACCCCCGTCAGCTGCCCGGCGAACACCAGGTCCGGCCGGCCCGGCGCTCCACCGTGCGCGCTCAGACGCTCCGGGAAGTTCAGGTACGTGTTCCGGTGGATGGAGCCGGTGCGCAGGAACTCGGCGTTCTCGAGCCCGGGGATCATGCGGAAGACGCGCCGCTGCTCGCCCGTCCTCAGACGGGTCTGGAAGCCCACCATGTTCCACATCTGACCGGTCCGGTCCTCCCGGCGGAGCTGGACGACGGCGAAGACGTCGTGGCCCGTCCGCGGGTCCGGCAGCCCCACCGGCTTCATGGGTCCGAAGCGCAGGGTGTCGTCGCCCCGCTCGGCCATGACCTCGATGGGGAGGCACCCCTCGAAATAGGGGATGTTCTCCCAGTCGTGCCCCGGATACACGTCGGCTTTCCGCAGCTCCGTCAGGAACGCGTGGTACTGCTCCCGGTTCATGGGGCAGTTCAGGTAGTCATCGCCTTCTCCCTTCCCGTAGCGGGAGGCGAGCCAGGCGATCTCCATGTCCACGGACTCGGCCGAGACGATGGGGGCGATGGAATCATAGAAGGCGAGTCCCTCGTCGCCCAGGAGCGCACGGATCTGCGTGGCCAGCGCATCGGACGTGAGGGGGCCCGTGGCGATTACGGCCGGTCCGGAGGGCAGCCCGGTGACCTCCCGCCGCTCGAGGCTGATCCGCGGGTGGGTCTCCATGATGTCCGTCATGCGACGGGAGAACACGTCCCGGTCCACGGCCAGGGCCGCCCCCGCGGGCACTCTGGCCTCGTCGGCGGCGCTGAGGAGCACCGAGCCCAGCGCCCGCATCTCGGCCTTGAGGAGGCCGTGGGCATTGGAGGTGTCCTCGGTCTTGAAGGAGTTGGTGCAGACCAGCTCGGCAAGGCCCTCCGTCTGATGCGCGGGCGTGCTCCTGACCGGCCGCATCTCCACCAGGCTCACCCGGTGGCCCCGCTCCGCGAGCTGCCATGCCGCCTCGCAGCCCGCGAGCCCGCCCCCCACCACCGTTACAGCCGCCACGTCAGGCCTCCACCCCGGCCTCGGCCTTCACGCTGGCGGGCGCCATCTCCGACCTGCACTCCAGGCACTTGTAGAACTCGCCCCGGCTCTTCGTGCTCTTTTCGATGAGGAACGGCGCCTCGCAGGTCGGGCAGGCGATCGGGACGGGGCGGTCCCAGAGCGACCAGTCGCAGCCCGGATACCGCGTGCACCCCCAGAACGCCTTTCCGCGGCGGGTCCGCTTCTCGCCGATCGCCCCTTCCCGGCACTTCGGGCACTTCAGCCCCTGGATGGTGACTGGCTGCGTGTGCTTGCACGCGGGGTAAGTGCTGCATGCGATGAACGGGCCGAACCGGCCGGTCCGCAGGACCAGCGGCGAAGCGCACCCGGGACAGGACTCCCCCGTCGGCTCCGGGGCCGGCCTCGCCTCGCCGTCTACGGGACGCGTGTGGCGGCAGTCGGGGTACCCCATGCAGCCGACGAAGCGCCCGTGCTTGTTCCAGCGGATCCCCAGCGGCCCGCTGCACTCCGGGCACTTGTCGTTCGTGATCTCCATGAGGGAGCGGATGATGTCCGCGCTGTTCTTCTCGCCCTCCTCGAGCTGGCGCCGGAACGGCGTGTAGAACTCTCCGAGCACGGCGCGCCAGTCCAGCTCCCCCTCCTCGATCCGGTCCAGCTCCCCTTCCATCCCGCTGGTGAAGCTCACATCGAACAGGTCCGGAAAGATCCGGATGAGCACCTTCGCCACGGTCTCGCCGAGCGGCGTCGGGACGAAGCGCTTCTTCTCCATGTCCACGTAGGTGCGGTCGCGGATCGTCGAGATGATCTGGGCGTACGTCGAGGGACGGCCGATCCCTCGCTTCTCCAGCTCCTTGACCAGGCTCGCCTCCGTGTAGCGAGGCGGCGGCTGGGTGAAGTGCCGGGCCGGATCGATGCCGAGCAGGTCCACGGACTGGCCGGACTCCAGCGCCGGCAGCGGGGCCAGATCGTCGAGCGTTCGCCGATCGCCCTCCTCCCGCGCCTCCTGGTAGAGACGGGTGAAGCCATCGAACGTCAGCACCGAGCCCGTGGCCCGGAACAGGTAGCGGCGGCCGCCGCCGGGAAGGTCGAAGTCGACCGTCGTCGTATCATGGAGCGCGGGCTTCATCTGGCCGGCCATGAAGCGCAGCCAGATCAGCTCATAGAGCCGGAGCTGGTCTTTGTCGAGGTACCGCTTCAGCGTCTCGGGCCCCCGATCCGGCGCGGTCGGGCGGATCGCCTCGTGAGCCTCCTGAGCCCCCCTCTGCTGCTTTCCGCCCCAGAGACGCGGCCCCGACGTCAGGTAGGCGGCGCCGAACCTCCTCCGCAGCCAGCGCCGCGCCGTTTCCGCGGCCGAGCCCGCGATCCGCGTCGAGTCCGTTCGCATGTACGTGATCAGACCCGTGGCGCCACCACCCACGTTCACGCCCTCGTAGAGCTGCTGCGCCACCCGCATCGTCTTCCGCGCGGCGAATCCCAGCCGCTTGGCCGCCTCCTGCTGGAGCGTGGACGTGGTGAACGGCGGCGGCGGGTTCTTCGCCCGCTCCCGCCGCTTCACCTCGCTGACGACGAACGGCACGCCCGCAATGTCAGACACGACGCGCCGCGCCGCCGCCTCGTCGCCGAGGTGGAACTTCTTCTGATCGATCTGGTGAAGCCGCGCCTCGAAGGGTAGGTCGGCCGCTTCCAGGCGGGCGGTGATCGACCAGTACTCCTGCGGCTCGAACCCGCGGATCTCATCCTCGCGCTCGGTGATCAGCCGCAGTGCCACCGTCTGCACGCGGCCCGCGCTGAGGCCGGGCCGGATCGGCTTCCAGAGCATGGGGCTGACCTGATAGCCCACCAGGCGGTCCAGGATGCGCCGGGCCTGCTGGGCCTCGACCTTTCGCATGTCCAGCGCCTCCGGCTCCGCCAGCGCCCGCTTCACTGCGTCCCTGGTGATCTCGTGGAAGCGGACGCGTCGGAAGCGGCCGTCACCATCCCCCCGGCCTCCGTACCCGAGCTGCTCCGCCACGTGGTAGGCGATGGCCTCCCCTTCCCGGTCCGGATCGGTGGCGAGAACCACCTCGTGCGCGCCCCTGGCCTCGCGCCGGAGGTCCCGCAGCACCTTGCCCTTGCCGCGGATCGTGACGTAGCGGGGCTCGAAGCCGGCCTCCACGTCGACGCCGAGCTCCCGCTGCGGCAGATCACGCACGTGCCCCACCGAGGCCATGACGCTATAGCCCTTCCCGAGGTACTTCCCGATCGTGCGGGCCTTGGCCGGCGATTCCACGATCACCAGGCTCTTCCTCTCGCTCATCATCCTCCCGAATGCGCCTCCAGCCGACGGACGATCTCGTCCGTCACGGCCTCGGGACTCTTCCCGTTCACCTCCACCGCGATCTCCGCGGCCGCGTATCCTCGCGCCCGCTCCGCCAGGAGGTCCCGGGCCCGGGCGTACCGATCCGGTCCCACGCCCAGGAGCGGGCGATCGACTTTTTCCGCGCCGGCGCGCCGCAGGGCTTCCTCCACGCTGATCCGCAACCAGACCCGCACCGCGCCCGGGCCCAGGGCCGCCGCCCTCCCGGGATCGGCGCCCCAGCCGCCGCCCGGGGCGAGGACCAGCCCGGTTCGCCCCGCCAGCTCGGCCGTCAGCTGCGCTTCACGCGAGCGGAACGCCGCCTCACCCTCTTCGCGGATGATCTGGCCGGGAGCCCGACCCGCACGGTCGCGGATCCGCTCGTCGAAGTCCACGAAGCTCCACCCGAGGCGCGCGGCGAGCAGCCGCCCCACCGTCGTCTTTCCCGCCGCCATGAAGCCGACCAGGACGATCATGTCGATCCCGGGGCGGGACCATGTCTCAGAGGGCACCGGACTCGTAAGGGGCTTCTTCTCCCCGCTCCCGGATCTCCCGGCCGCGCCGCTCCAGGTCGTCCATGTACGCGTCCAGGTTGCGCCGCGTCTCGTGAAGCGAGTCGCCGCCGAACTTCTCCAGCAGCGCGTCGGCGAGCACGATGGCGACCATCGCTTCACCGACCACGCCGGCCGCGGCCAGGGCGGCCACGTCGCTGCGCTCGCGGATCGCGTCCGCCCGCTCCTTGGTCCTGAGATCGACGCTGCGAAGCGGCCGCATCAGGGTGGACAGCGGCTTCATGGCCACGCGGGCGACCAGCGGTGCGCCGGTCGTGATCCCGCCCTCCAGCCCGCCAGCGTTGTTGGACAGGCGCTTGTACCCACCCGTCCGGCGGATGCTCCAGCCGGGATCGAACTCGATTTCGTCGTGGACGGTGGAGCCGCGCCGCCGGGCGGCTTCGAAGCCCAGCCCGATCTCGACGCCCTTCATCGCCTGGATCGACATGAGGGCGCCGGCGAGGCGTCCGTCCAGCCGCCGATCCCAGGCGACGTAGCTGCCGAGCCCCGCGGGCAGCCCGGTCGCGACGACCTCGAACACGCCGCCCAGCGTGTCTCCTGCCTCGCCCGCGGCGTCCACCGCCTCGATCATGCGGGCCTCCGCCTCACGATCCAGGGTACGCAGCGGCGAATCGTCCACGGCGGCGTTCAGGTCCTCGGGCCACCGGTCCGGCGGGGCCGCGTCCACGTCCCCCAGGCGGACGATGTGGCTTCCGATCGAGACGCCGAGGGCGCGGAGGAGCGTCTTCGCCACCGCGCCGGCGGCCACCCGTGCGGTGGTCTCCCGCGCGGAGGCCCGCTCGAGAACGTCACGGGCGTCGTCCCTGCCGTACTTGAGCACGCCGACGAGATCGGCGTGGCCGGGGCGGGGCAGGTGCACGCGGCGCAGGTCCGCTTCGGGCGTATCGGCGGCCGGAGCCTCCGCTCCCATGGCGATGCGCCAGTTCTCCCAGTCGCGGTTCCACACCAGCAGCGCGATCGGGGATCCGAGGCACTCCCCCAGGCGAACGCCGGAAAGGACCTCCGCCCGATCCTGCTCGATCTTCATGCGGCCGCCCCGGCCGTAGCCGCCCTGCCGGCGACGGAGCTCGGGGTCGATGTCGCGCTCGGCCGAGAGCTCCAGCCCGGCCGGAACGCCTTCGACCAGGGCCACCAGACCCCGGCCATGGGATTCGCCCGCGGTCCTGAACGTGAAATGCATGCTCCCCCGGTTTCTGGTTGCGCGTATCCTTACCACCCCGCCGCCGGGGCTGGCAAGCGACGCTCCTTTCCCGAAACACGAAGCCCCCGCATGCGGGGGCTCTCACGGTCCTCCTGTTCGCCGCCGGCGGCGTCAGCTCCGTCGAAGGATCGCCTCGATGCCGAAGTTCTCATCGAGGACCTCGATCTTCAGCCCGTTCCGTCCCCCCGACTTCACGCTGTACATCAGCGCGTCCGCCCTCTGGATCAGCCGGTCCACGGATTCGGGGGGGCCGACGCAGATCACCGCGCCGATGCTGAACGTGAGGTCCAGCGCCTCCTGCGCCACCGCCTCGCCGAGGCGCAGCTGGATCTTGCGGAGCGCGACCTCCGCGGCCCCGCGGCCAGCCTCCGGGAAGAGGAGCCCGAACTCGTCTCCCCCGAGCCGGGCGACCGAGTCCATGCTCCGGATGTTGTCGCGGATGGTGGACGCGATGAGCTGGAGCGCGTCGTCGCCTCGGCTGTGGCCGAGCCGGTCGTTCACGGCCTTGAAGCCGTCGACGTCCATGTACGCCAGCGTGAACGGCCGGTTGTAGCGGAGCGTACGGCTCCGCTCCAGCTCCACCAGCTCGTGGAACGCCCTGCTGTTCAGACCGCCCGTCAGGTGATCCGTTCCGGCGAGAAGACGCTGCGTCTCCCACATGCTGCGGATCCGGCCCAGCGCGGCGGCCACGATGAGGAAGAAGCCGAACCGGACGCTGGCGTTCCAGTATTCGATCGGCAGCGTCGGATAGCTCCCGCTGTACAGATCGACCGCCAGCCAGATCATCGCGGCAACGGCCGCCCAGAACGCGCCCGCCCGCCCGCCCAGCCGCCAGGCCGCGAGGGAGACCGGCACGAGATAGAAGATGGAGAAGGACAGGTCGATGCCGGTGAGCAGATCGAGGGCGCCGATCGCCACCGCGAGCGCGGCGGCGGCCAGGTGGACCAGCGCGGGAGGCCAGGCCTCCGTCCACGCGACGAGCCGCGGCTCACCGCGTCGGCCCGCAATACGCGACGAGCGGAGCGAGGCCTCCGCCCCGCTCCGCTCCTCGACCCTCTCGCCGCGACTGCGGGTCACGGATTGATCAGGTCCCGTCTGCGCACGTTGATGATCACGACCCCGCCGACTTCCGTGATCCCGTACAGCTTGGCCACGACGCAGTCATCGCCCACGCACGCGCGACCGAGACCGGCATTGTCCGCGGGCAGCGGGGGCCCGGCCTTGAGCGGCCCCATGATATTGTCACGGATGTGCAGCTCGTTGACCTTGTTGAAGTGGAAGGTGTTGACCACCTCAACCGACTGGCTCGGCGTCCCCGTGAAGCCGACGCCCGCCATGTCCGCATCCGTGTGCCCGCCGTCGTAGATGCTGTTGTGGTCGGGGTGGAACACGGCGCCCGCTCCGCCCTGCTCCGGCTGCTGATACAGCCCCTGCAGCCGCAGGTCGGCGGTAAAGAAGTAGGTCGCCTCGAGACCGCGGGCGAGGCCCATTGACCCGTCCCAGTTCAGCCCCACACCGAGCACCTGCTCGGATGCGTTGCTGATGAGGTCGGTGATCTGCAGCTCGGACGAGTGGGCCTTTCCCTCCTGGGCGAACCACAGGATGATACGCCCCGTGGGCGCCGCGGCGCCTTCGCCGATCACGATCCGACCTCGGTCCCCGGAGGCGCTGACGAATGTGGTGTCCGACATGACCACCGATCCGTCACCGCCGCCGCTGGCGGGGGTCATCCGCCACGCCCCATTGAACGCCACCGGGTAGAAGAGGCTCGCCCGCTCCGGCACTCCCCAGGCGGTCATCACCGAGTCGATCTGGTTCTCGATCGACTCCAGCGCCACGGCGAACTCGGCGTGGCGCCCGCTCCGGAGGATCCGGTCCGGATATCCCGGCTCATGGCTGAAGAGCTCGACCGTATCGCTCGTCTCGGAGTACTCGTCGACGTCCACGAAGTCGAGGTTCCCGATGGCGATCGTCGACGTCGCCGACTCGTCGATCATGTCTTCCGTCAGGAAGAACAGCGCCTCCGGCAGCTCCGTCGTCGACGTCGGGTCCGGATCCGGGTGCGCGTACCTGAGCGTGGTCCCGTTCGCCGCCTCGGTATCCGTCGTCGAGTAGACGATCCGGAGCAGTGAGTCCTGCGCGAGGAACTGCGGCCGGTCGGAGAAGTCGAAATACTCCGGAATCCCGAAGTCGGACCTGCCGAACGCATCAGTGGACGCCGTCAGGTGCCAGAGCACCGAATTGGGCGTGCTCAGGCGGATGAAGTCCACTTCCTGGACGTTCGCCGCGTTCGCGTCGAGGTGGACCAGGGAGAGGTTCGTGCCTCCCGAGTTCCCGACGATGAGCGTCCGCGCCGTGTCGCCGGGTGTGAGCCCGGGCAGGATCAGGTTGTCGGCGGAGCGGACCACTCGCTCGCCGACGAACAGGCCCCAGGGCTGGGAACCCACCTGCACCGGATCCAGGAACGTGATCACGTCCGGATCCTCCGCCAGGTCCACCACCTCGACCAGGTTATGGCTGATGTTCGACAGGAACAGCCGCGAGTCGATCGTGTCCAGCGCCAGGTCGGCGATCACCGCATCCCGGTTCGCCAGGAGGATCGTGTGGCCCCGGACGGCCGTGATCTCCAGCAGGAGCCCGGAGGTGTCGGCGGCTTCGTACGTGCCCGTGGCGGTGTAGGTGTCGGGCGTGCACACCCGCTGCTCCTCGATCCCGACCGAGCAGGCCAGCAATCCGACGGCGTCGGCAGCAAAGCCGTGGATCCGCAGGTCGATGTCATCCGGGAGCAGGTCGTCCAGCGCCGCGGCGCTTGTGATCCCGAAGAGCGCGTACAGCGAGTCGAGTGGGACCGCGAATTCGTGCTGCTCGAGGCTGTTCGAGCCGCCGAACGTGGTGGAGCCGGAGATCACGTGGGTGCTCCCGCTCCGTGACGCAATGGCCTTGAACCCGACCCGCTCGAGCCCGGAGCTCCCCTCATCGCGGGCGGTCACCGTGATCCGGAGGATGTCCTTCAGCTCCATCCGCGGCTGGGATGCCCCCGGGATCAGCATCTCCGCCGCCACCGACACGACCGGGGCCTCCACGTCGGCCGGAGGCGCTTCGAGGACGGCGATGTTGATCTGCTGCGTCACACCCGCGACTTCCTCCAGATTCCACGCCCGGGCGGACAGCGTGACGGTGCCTTCCGTGGCGGGCAGATTGATGGTCTGGACGGTCACGAACGGGGTATCCGTCCGGGGCGGCAGCGGAAGGTAGAGCTGCTGGTTCAGCGCTCCACCCAGGAACACCTTGGCGCTGTCGATCCCGTCGTGATCCGATACGCGGACCCGCACCTCGAAGCTCTGGCCCACGCCGAACGCCACGTCCTTCGTGGGATAGATCAGCGAGACGTCCGGTCCCCCCACGTACATGTTCTTGGTGACCTCGGAGATGTTGCCGAACCCGTCTTCCGCCAGGACGACGACGGTGATCGCCTCCGACGTGCTGTCATCCGACGTCTTGAGGAACGGTGCGCGGATCACGGCCTCCGGCATCTCGCTCTCGCCGGGACGCGGGAAGGTGATCAGCTCCTGATCGAACCGGGTCACGACCGTGTCCGTGCCGAGCAGCGTGTCACCCCGTGCGGCCGTGGCGACGAAGATCAGGCTGCGGATCCCCGACGGATCCGTCGCCTCGATCCGCACCTGGATGCTGTCGCCGAGCGGAACGGTGGAATCGGGAGTTGTCGACAGGAGCGTGATCTGCGGCCCCAGCCGATCCTCAAGCCCGACCTGCTGGACGCCCGACCCGCCCACCAGCGCGTTGCGGTCCTCCGCGAAGGCGGTGACCAGCAGCGTCGTCGGATCCAGAACCGGCCCCGGGACGGCGTACGTGCTCGAAACCGCGTACACGCCGGCCGGCAGCGCTTCCTGGAAGAAGACCGCCGTGTCGCCGGTGGCCTTGTCGACGACCGCGTACCCTATGGAAGCCAGCCCGCGCGCGTCCTCGGCGGTGATCGCGACCTGCATCGCGTCGCCGGTGCCCACGATCTGAGGGGTCGCGGCGACCGTAACCTTCGGGCGGGTCGCGTCGACCACGAACACCGTGTCCTGCCGGAGGTCGCTGACGAGTCCGCCCGCATCGACGACCGACACGTCCAGTGACATGAGCGAATCCGGGCCCGTGCCGAAAGGAACGGCGATCGTGAACTCGCGGTCGAGCGCCCGGGTCGCGTCGGAAACCGTGATCGTGGTATCACGGACGGACGCGCCACGGAACTGGAAGTTCACCTGCTCGATGGTCCGCTGCCCGTTGGCGACGACCGCGATCGTGAGGGTTTCTCCCTCCACGACCGAGTCCGGCGCCATGGCAACGGAGCTGATGGACGGCCTGGTGCCCTGACCGGGCGGAAGGAATCCATCGCCTTCGCACGCCGCCACAACCGTGGCTGCGAGCATGAGGACTCCCATGGACGCGAGGGTTCGCGTCCGACTCTGCATCGAGTTTTTCGGCTTCATGATTCAGGGACCTCCCCCAGGGTTTTTACATTCCGCCGGCGCGATCGATATACGGCGTGACCATGATCAGGAGGTCCTGTTTGACTTCCTGTTCCAGGGTCCGACGGAAAAGAGCACCCACCAGGGGGAGATTCATAAGGATGGGGATGCCCGCACGCTCTTCTAGATAATCCGTAATGGTGAGCCCGCTGATCACGGCCGTCTGACCGTCATCGAGCAGGATCTCCGTTTCCGTTTCCTGCGTTCCGAACCGGTAGCCCTGATCCACGGAGGCTTCCAGGACCAGCGACCGCTCGGCGTGTAGCTGGAGCAGGACCTGATCGCCCACGACGTGCGGCGTGACCTCGAGGATCACACCGGTCTGCTCCGTGGTCACGGAAGCCTGCGGCCCCGCGGCGCCCGCCGCGCCCGGATCGACCACCCGGATGGGTGTCCGCTCGCCGACCTGCACGCGCGCGGTCCTGTGATCCAGCACCGTCACCACAGGCTCGGCCTGCACCTCGGAGAGGTTGAGCCGCTCGACCGCCTCCAGCCAGGTAATCAGGCTGTGCCGGCCCAGGATCAGCGTCGTTACCATCTCGAACGTGGAGTTCGGGATGCGCTCCGCGGCGTTCCCGACCGCGGAGATCGTGTTGCCCGAGAAATTCACCACGTCGTCATCCGTGGTCTCATCCGGCTCGAAGACGCCGTCGCCATCGGTATCGATGAAGCCGGAGACGAGCCGGTTGAGCATCGTGCCGCGGGAGTCCTTGATCTCGTAGCGGACCCCGAAGCCCTCGATCTGCGTCCGGTTCACGAACAGGATCCGCGCCTGAATCGTCACCTGCGGGGTCCGGCGGTCGAGCACCGGGATGAGCGCGGCAATGCGGTCGACCACGGACTCCCGGGCCGAGACGATCAGCGTGTTCGTGGAGCGGTTGATCGCGACGGTCGCCCCGGTCCCGCCTTCAGGGCCGGACTGCAGGAGGGTCCTCACCTGGGGCGCGATGGAATCCGCGGAGACGTACTTGACGTCGAACGTCCTGGTGACCGTCTCCTCCTGCGTCTCGCGCTCCCGCAGGTTCGACATCGACGTCACCATGAGGATGCCGCTCGGCAGCTCGCGGGCGACCAGCCCCTGGCCCTGGAGAATGGCCGAGAGCGCCTCGTCCCATGGCTGCCCCTGGATCGATGCGGTGATCGTCTGCCCCGCCACGCCCAGGCCCGGGATGATGCTCCGCCCGGAGAAATCGGCAAAATGGCTGAGGACGTCGCCGATGGGCGTGTTGCGGAACTCCACCCAGACCGGCGGCTGCTGCGGCGCCTGCTGCAGCGTCGGCTGAACCACGGGAGGCTGCGTCACCGGCACGGGCGTTCCGGGACGGTCGGCCGCGGGCACGGGGTCGCCAAGCATCCCCGGATCGGTGCGGGCGACGTCGGGAACACGCGCGCCCGGCGGGGCCGCCGACGTGCTGCTCCAGGCGTCGAACGGCCCGGCCGGGTTCGGGAAGGAGATCCGGATGATCCCGCCGGCCTGCTCGACCTCGTACTGCACCGACTCCGCCAGGTCGATGACGACCCGGACCA
>JAHWKI010000218.1 GCA_019347975.1 Gemmatimonadota bacterium | reverse complement strand
TCGACCCCGAGCACTTCTACCTGGCCGGCGACGGCGGGCTGTACGAGACGTGGGACCGCGGCGAGACCTACCGCCGGCTGAACAACATCCCCGTCGCCCAGGCGTACGGGATCGGCGTCGACATGCGCGACCCGTACTACGTCTACGTCGGGCTCCAGGACAACCACTCCTGGCTCGGCCCCTCCGCCACCCGCCACTGGGCCGGGATCCTCGGCGACGACTGGCGGCAGACCGGCTTCAGCGACGGGATGTACCAGCAGCCGGACCCGACCGATCACCGGATCCTGTACTCGAACAACGAGTTCGGCGGCTACAACCGCGTCGACACGGAGACGGGGGACAGAGTCGAGATCAGCCCGGTCCCGCCGGAGGGCGAGCCCGACTACCGCTTCGACTGGGTGGCGCCCAGCCTCCTGTCCCGGCACGACCCGCGGGTGTTCTACGCCGGCGGCAACCGGCTCTTCATCTCCCGAGACGGTGGCGAGACCTGGTCCCGGACGGAGGACCTGACCCGGCAGGTCGACCGAGACACGCTCACCCTCATGGGGGTTCCCGGCGCCGACATCACGATCTCCCGGAACGACGGGACGGCCAGCTACGGCGAGATCACCACCATCTCCGAGTCCCCGCTGGATCCCGCCGTGCTCTGGGTCGGCACCGATGACGGCAACGTCCAGGTCTCCCGCGACGGCGGGGCCTCGTGGACGAACGTCGCCGCCAGCCTCCGCGGCGTCCGCGACGGGACGTACGTCAGCCGCGTCGCCGCCTCCCGCTCGGCGCCGGGCACCGCCTGGGCCACGTTCGACGCGCACCGGGACGGCGACTTCCGCCCGTACGTCTTCCGCACCACGGACTTCGGGCGCACGTGGACCGCCCACCTGAGCGGCCTCGACGGCGCGGGCTCGGTGAACGTGATCGCCGAGCACCCCGACGACCCGGCCGTGCTCTTCCTCGGCACCGAGCACGCCCTCTGGATCTCCACCGACACCGGCGGCTCCTGGCACCGCTTCGGCGCCAACCTCCCCACCACCGCGTACGACGACCTGCTCGTCCACCCCCGCGAGAAGGACCTCGTGGTCGGGACCCACGGCCGCGGGATCTGGATCCTCGACGACGCCGGCTTCCTGGCCGGCGCGGCGCCCGGCGCCTTCTCCGCGCCCGCCCATCTCTTCCCCGCTCGAGACGCGACCATCCACCAGTACTGGAAGGACACGTCCTACAGGGGGATGGACTGGTGGAACGGGGAGAACCCGCCCTGGGGCGCCACCCTCACCTATCACCTCTCCCGCTCTGCCGCGGACGCGCGCCTCGTCATCCGGCGCGGCGACGAGGTGGTGCGGACGCTGGACGTGGAGGGGTCGGCGGGGGTGATCCACCGCGTCGTATGGGACCTCCGGCACCCGCCGGTCGATTCGGGCGAGGTCCGAACGGACCTGGCGCGGCCCGTAGGCCCGCGCGGCCCGTTCGTCTCCCCCGGCGTCTATCAGGTCACCCTCGAGGCGCGCGGCGCCCGCTCCACGCGCGACCTGGTGGTCCGGGGCGACCCGCTCCTGCCCATGGTCTCGGATGCGGACTACCGAGCCCGGGAAGACTTCCTCGTCGAGGCGCAGGACCTCCGGCGCAGGATCATGGACGCGGCGGGGGACGCGGCGCCGGCGCTCCGCCGCGAGCTGAACGGTCTGCGTCGCGAGGCATCCCGCCTCTTCGGTGAGCTGGACGGCGGGAGCGTCCAGCCCGGGACGCTGTTCCCGCCGACTCCGCAGCAGCGCCAGCGTCTCGCGAGCCTGCGGGCGCGGGTGGACGCGGCGCTGGCGGCGAACCACCGATTCGACGAGGTGTAGCACCGGCATGATCCCGAAAATCAACAGCCGCTGGAAGCGCGGCTTCCTCGCCATCGGTGGCCTGGTCGTGCTCGGCCTGGTCGGCGGCGCCGCCGGTGGCGCCATCGGCGCCTGGCGGACCGTCTGTTACGACTGCCCGTCCATCGCCCAGCTCTACACGTGGGAGCCGCGCCAGTCCACGAAGATCATGAGCGCGGACGGAATCGTGCTCGATGAGCTGGCGCTCGAGCGTCGGACGCCCGTCAACATAGACAGCCTGCCGTCCTACGTCCCCAACGCCTTCGTCGCCATCGAGGACAAGCGGTTCTACAGGCACGAGGGCTACGACGTCTGGGGGTACCTGCGGGCGGTCAGGAACCTGGTGACGAAGCGGCGGATCGCGGGCGGCGGAAGCACCATCACGCTCCAGCTCGCCCGGCACATGTTCATCGAGGAGCTGGGGTTCGACCAGTCGTTCCGGCGGAAGCTCAAGGAGCTCCACGTCGCCATCGACCTCGAGCGGGTCTACGAGAAGGAGCAGATCCTCCAGGCGTACATCAACCAGGTCAACTTCGACCAGGGATGGTACGGCATCGAGTCGGCCGCGCAGAACTACTTCGGAAAGAGCGCGCCGGAGCTGAACCCGGCGGAGGCGGCTACACTCGCCGCGATCATCAATCTCCCCGCCTACTACAACCCGCTGAAGCACCCGGAGCGGGCGCGGCAGCGGCGCAACGTGATCCTCAGGCTCATGGCGGAGCAGGGCTACATCCCGAAGGGCGAGCTCGCCCACTGGCAGGCCGAGGCGGTCCCGGAGCGGCGGGCCGACGGGAGAGGGGATGAGCTCGCGCCGTACTTCGTCGAATGGGTTCGCTCCATCCTCGACGACCGCTTCGGCGCCGACCTCTACAGCAAGGGATACCGCGTCTACACCACCCTCGATGTCGGCATGCAGCGGCGCGCCCGCGCGGCCATGGAGCGGGGGTGGCGGCGCATCGAGTCGGTGCCGGGCTACGCGCACCCCCGCTACGACCCTGCGGACACGGCGGCGCCGGCGAGCTCCGGCTCCACGCCCTACCTCCAGGGGAGCCTGATCGCCATCGACCCGGCCACCGGTGACGTCAAGGCCATGATCGGCGGCCGCGACTTCCGGGACTCCAAGTTCAATCGCGCCACGCAGGCCCGGCGGCAGCCCGGCTCCGTCTTCAAGCCGTTCGTCTTCACCGCCGCGGTGGCGAGCGGGATTCCGGCATCGCGCGTGATGCTGGACGCGCCGCTGAACCTGACCATGCCCGACGGCAGCCGCTGGTCGCCGCGGAACTACACCAACGACTTCCGCGGCGAGATGACGCTGCGGAACGCCCTCCGCGCGTCCATCAACGTGATCGCGGTGAAGCTCGGGATGGAGGTGGGGCTCGAGACCGTCGCCCAGTACGCCATGCGGATGGGGATCAGCACCGATATCCCCCGCGTCCCGTCCCTCCCCATCGGCGTTCCGGACGTCCTCCCCATCGATGTGGCGGAGGCCTACACCGCCTACGCGAACCTCGGCGAGAAGGTGGAGCCGCGGCCGGTGCTCAGGGTCGAGGATTCCGACGGCCGCGTCGTCTGGTCCATGGAAGTGGAGCGCGAGCGCGTCCTGGACGAGAAGGTCGCCTACATCATGGTCGACATGATGGAGGACGTGGTGAACGCCGGGAGCGGCCGCTCCATCCGTGACCCGCTCCGCGGCAACGTTCCGGACACCCTGCCGGTGGCCGGCAAGACCGGCACGACGAACGATGGCTCGGACGTATGGTTCGCCGGGTTCACACCGGACCTCCTGGCCGTGGTCTGGCTGGGCTTCGACATGCGCACGGCCATCCTCCCCAACGCCGCGGGCGGCGTCTACGCCGCGCCGGTCTGGGCGGACTTCGTCCGACCGCTCTACTTCGGGACGTCCGGTTACGAGGACATCGACACGGGAGAGCGGGTCGAAGGGGAGGGTCCGTCGCGGCCGCTGCCGGCGGACTGGATCGCGCCACGGGGGGTCACCACCCGGACCATCGATGCCGAGAGCGGAAAGCTCGCCACCGAATGGTGCCCGGTCGACAGCTTCAGGGATGAGATCTACATCCCGGGAACCGAGCCCACGGAAGCCTGCGACCTCCACACCCCCGGGCTCTTCGGCGTGCCCATGCGCGGGCTCCCTCAGATGCCGATCGACACCGCGCGCGACACGGCGCCGCCCGACTCGGTCCCTCGCCCCTAGCCGAGCCGCTCCACTCCGGCAGCGGTGACCCGGTGCGAGATCAGCGGCCGGGGCGGCGCCGCGTCCTCTCCCAGCCGGACCGCGCTCCGCAGCTCGCCGGCCGCGCGCTCCGCAGATGCCTCGTCCGCCGCGTGGACCTCCGCGAGGACGGTGTCGCGCTCCACCACGTCGCCGGGGCGCAGCGGCAGGAGGAAGCCGACCCGGTGGTCGATCTGATCCTCCAGGCTGCTCCGGCCGGCTCCGAGCCCCACCGCGGCCTCCCCGATCGCCCGCGTATCCAGCGACGCCACCCGTCCGGCCTGGCCGACCGTGACCTCCCGCACCACCGGTGCTCGGGGCAGGACCGCCGGATCATCGATCACGGCCGCGTCTCCGCCCTGCGCCTTCACGACGCTCCGGAACATCGCCAGCGCACGGCCGTCATCCAGGGCCGCCGCGGCCTTGTGACGCCCCTCGGCCACCCCATCCGCGGCGCCCCCCATCACCAGCATCTCCGCGGCCAGCGAGACCGTTACCTCCCGCAGGTCCGCCGGGCCGCCGCCCCGGAGCGCGTCCAGCGCCTCCATCAGCTCCAGCGCGTTCCCCACGGCCACTCCCAGCGGGCGGTCCATGGCCGTGACCAGCGCGACGACGTCGCGGCCGTGGTCACCGCCGATGGCGATCATCGTCCGGGCGAGCTCCACCGCCCGCTCCTCCTCCGGGAGGAACGCGCCGTTGCCGGTCTTCACGTCCAGCACCAGGCCGTCGATCCCCTCCGCGATCTTTTTGCTCATGATGCTGGCCGCGATCAGCGGAATGCTCTCCACCGTGGCCGTGACATCCCGCAGCGCGTACAGCTTGCCGTCCAGCGGCGCGATCTCCGGCGTCTGGCTGATCAGCGCGGTGCCCAGCTCGAGCACCTGGCCGCGGAAGCGCTCCAGCGAGAGGTCCATCCGGAAGCCCGGGATGGATTCCAGCTTGTCGACGGTCCCGCCGGAGTGGCCCAGCCCCCGGCCGCTCATCATCGGGACCTGCACGCCCAGACAGGCGACGAGGGGCGCCAGGACCAGCGAGACCTTGTCCCCCACCCCACCCGTGGAGTGCTTGTCCACGCGCCGGCCGGGCGCGCCGCCGAAGTCCACCCGCTCGCCGGACGCGAGGACCTCCTCGACCAGGGCGCTCAGCTCGGCGGGGGTGAGGCCGCGGAAGAAGACGGCCATGAGGAACGCAGCCATCTGGTAGTCCGGCACGTCGCCGTGGTGGTACGCGCGCAGGAAGGAGCGAAGGGCGTCCGGAGGGACCGGGTGCCCGTCACGCTTCCGCAGGATGAGGCTGTACGCCCGCACCGTGCCTAATCGCCGGCTCGAGCCCGGTCCTCGGGCCCCGGAGCCAGCACCTCCGGCAGCGGCGCTCCGCCCCGGATCCCGCCCCACTCTCCGAAGATGTCCGCCATCCAGTCGTAGATGGTCCGCATCGACTCCTGCATGCGCCTGAGGCGCGCGGCGCGCTCTTCCATGGGCAGCGCCAGCGCGTCACGCAGGATGCGGGAGAAGTCCTCGGGGTCGTAGGGATTCACCTCGCAGGCATCCCCCAGCTCCTCGGCCGCCCCGGCGAACTTCGACAGCAGAAGCACGCCCCGATGGTCGGTCTGACTGACCACGAACTCCTTCGCCACCAGGTTCATTCCGTCCCGCAGCGAGGATACCACGCACACGTCCGCGGCGCGGTAGAGCGCCGCCAGCCGCTCCGCCGGGAGCGACTGCTTGATCAGGTGCACCGGCTGCCAGTCCGGCGTGCCGTACCGGTCGTTGATCTCCCAGAC
>JAHWKI010000217.1:4639-5873 GCA_019347975.1 Gemmatimonadota bacterium | reverse complement strand
AGAGGTTGTGACAATGGAAGAGCCAGTCACCCGGATTGTCCGCGGTGAAGTCGAACGTGACCTGCCCCATGTGCGGCGGCACGATCACCGTCTCCTTCAGCGCGTTCCCGACCCGGAAGAAGTGGCCATGCAGATGCATCGGGTGGAGCATCATGCTCCTGTTCGTCATGCTCACCCGTACCCGCTCACCCTCGTGGATCTCGAGCGGCTCGGCTTCCGGGAACGCCTCCCCGTCGATGAACCAGCCGTCGGACATCATCCGGCTGGACAGCGTGAGGGCGAACGTGCGATCCGGGTCGCGGCCGATTCTCGACTCCGGCTCGGTACCCGTCAGGTCGCTGACGGTCAGGAGCCGTCCGCCGGAAATCCCCGCCGGTCTCTGCCCCTGGGCCGGAGCGTTCGCGGAGGCATCGGCGTAGCGGAGAACGGCCCGCGCCGACCCCCGTTGCCGCTCGATGCTCGTGCCCACCAGGTTCCACGCCCCCGGATTGCCCGCCTCGACGATCACGTCGTATCTCTCGCCCATGCCGATCAGGACAGCATCCACCTCGATGGGCTCCACCGGGCGGCTGTCGGCGTGAACCACCGTCATGCGGTGGCCGGCCAGCGCGACCCGGAAGGTGGTCTGACTGGCCGGGTTGATCAGCCGGAGCCGGACCCGCTCACCCCTCCGCACCTCGAGCAGGCTCGGATCCGCGGGCGGACGTCCGTTGATCAGAAAGGCCTGGTACTCCGGACCCGCGGCGCCCCTCCCCATCATCATGGATCCGCGCCCCTGCGTCAGCCGCGGTTCACCCGTCAGGAGGTCGTCCAGGACGACGGTGTATTCGCGGTCGTAGTCCACGTGAGGTGAGCGCTCCTCGATGATGAGGGGGCCGAGCAGGCCGCGATCGAGCTGGAGCGCCACGTGGCTGTGGTACATGTACGAGCCGGCCGGCTCGGCCACGTATTCGTATACGAAGCTCTCCCCGGGTCGAACCGGCTCCTGAGTGACCGCCGGAACTCCGTCCATCCGGTTGGGGACGGGGACTCCGTGCCAGTGCACGGTGGTGGACTCGGGAACTCCGTTCTCCAGGACCACCCTCAGGCGCTCCCCTTCCCTGACCCGGATCTCCTGGCCCGGGAACCGCCCGTTGTACATCCAGGTCCGGTATGGACCCAGAGGACCTAGGTCTGCTTCGCCGATTTCTGCGACCAGCCGGACCTCCCGCGCCGGAAGGTCCGTGCCCCGGCT
>JAHWKI010000217.1:0-4539 GCA_019347975.1 Gemmatimonadota bacterium | reverse complement strand
GACCTCGCGCTCGCCGTCCGACCCGCCCCGGCTGCGCAGTGCGAGAAGCGCCACCCCCAGCCCAACGAAAACCACGTTGAGCCAGAAGGTGTAGTCGATCTCGAAGCCCACCATCTCCCCGAGCGCCCGCCGTTCTGTCGGCATCACCCCGAGCGCAGCGAACGCGTAGTGCACGCTCACCCCCGCCGCCACCATGCAGACGTAGAGCAGCCCGGACAGGTAGAGGGCATAGCGCCAGCCGTAATACTTGACGTGGATCCAGACGACCGTCGCCGCCACCAGATCCGCGCCGAGAAACGTCATCACGCCACCGAATGACGCGTCCTTCGCCCAGAGCATCGCCGCGAGCGGGACGTTGCCCATGCTTCCGATGAAGGTGAAGAACGCGATCACGGGCGCGATGGCGGCGTTCTCGATCACGGCCAGGAACGAGGGGGCGTCCGCGCCGGCCTCAAGGAACAGCGCGTCCCACACCGCCTGCGGCACGAAAACCGAGATGAATCCGGCGACCGTGAACCCGAACAGGACCTCCTTCCAGACCATCTTCCACTCGCGGAAGAAGGCGGCGGCGATCGCGACCCATCCCTGGCGGGAGCGGAGCTTCTGATGCCACCCCATGTCTTCCGGAGCGTGTACGGCCATCTCATCGGCCTCGACGGCTTCCGCGTGCGCGCGGGCGGCGGTCGCGAGGTCCGCCGGCAGCCAGACGCGGGTGAGCAGGATGGCGTAGAGGATCATCAGGACGCCGAGCAGGAGGTTGCCGACGAAGAACCTCCAGCCCAGAAGCACCAGCAGGACGAGGCCCAGCTCGATCACCAGATTCGTGGACGCGATGAGGAACGCGACCGCGTTCACCGGATGCGCTCCCCTCGTCAGCACCGCGCGTGAGGCGGCCAGGGCGGCGAACGAGCACGACGAGGAGACGAAGCCGAACAGCCCGGCCAGCGCACCCTCCCTGGCGCCGCGGTCCCCGAGGGTGTGCGCCATCTGTTCGCGCGTGACCAGCACCTGTATGGCGGCGGAGATGAGGTAGCCGAAGATCAGCGCCCACAGCGCCTTCCACAGCATGCCGCCCGATGTCTGGAGCGCCTCGACGATCCGGTCCATGCCTACATGGCCATCCCCTCCATCATCTCGCCATGCATCTCCATGAGCCGCATGGCGCGCCGGTGGTGCGCCGGCATGAGCGCCTCGAGCTCCGCCGCGTCCATCTGCGGCATGGCGACGAGGTCGCTCCGGAGCGAGTCCACCGCGGCGCGCCACGCCGCGTCGCCCGGCATGTTCATCTCCCGCATCTCGCGGTTCATCGAGGCGATCATGTTCGCCACCATCTGGCGGTGCATGGGCAGCATGGCCTGAATGCTGTCGCCGCTCATGCCCTCCATCATCCGCATGTGGGCGCCCATGCGGGCCATCATATCACCGTCCGCCTGCATGGCCCCCATCCCGTCCATGCCGTCCATGCCCCTACCCGGCATCTCCGGCATGCCGTCCTCCGCGGTGTCACCGTCATCCGAAGCGGCGCCGGGGCCGCAGGCGGTGAGAAAAAGAGGAGTCATCAGGATCAGCGTCAGGGTCCGGAATCTCATGCTGCACCTCCCGTGTGGTGAATTCTCTTGGCTTCAGTGGCTGCGGCCTTCAGGCGCCGGTCTCCACAACTTTTCCCTCCGGCATCCGGAAGCGCTTCAGCCGTAGCGCATTCAGGACGACCGAGATCGAGCTTGCCGCCATGGCTCCTGCGGCGATCATCGGCGAGAGCAGCAGTCCGAAGAAGGGGTAGAGCACCCCAGCCGCGATCGGGACGCCCACGCCGTTGTAGATGAACGCGAAGAACAGGTTCTGGCGGATGTTGGTCATAGTCGCGCGCGACAGGCGGACCGTCCGTGCGACATCGAAGACGTCATTCTTGACGAGGGCGATGTCCGCCGCCTCGATCGCTACGTCCGTGCCGCTCCCAATGGCGATCCCGACATCGGCCTGCGCGAGCGCGGGTGCGTCGTTGATCCCGTCACCGACCATGGCGACGATTTTCTTTTCGCGCTGGAGCTTGGCCACCTCCGCCGCCTTGTGCTCGGGAAGGACCTCGGCAAGGACCCGGTCGATCCCGAGCTCGGCTGCGACGGCGTCGGCGACGCCGTGATTGTCGCCGGTCATCATGGCGACCTCTATGCCGAGGTCGTGCAGCTCCCGCACGGCAGCGACCGATGTGGGACGTACCACGTCGGCCATTGCAATCAGTCCGACCACCTCCCCACTTCGTGCGACGAACGTGACGGTTTTCCCCTCCTGTTCGAGGCGCTCGGCCTCCGACTCGAGGGCCGGCGATAAGCCGGCCTCTCGCTCCCGAATGAGGCGGCGATTTCCGGCCACCACCTCCGAGCCGCGAACGACGCCGCGCGTTCCCTTCCCGGTCAAGTAGCGGAAGCCCACCGCCGAGGGAATCTCGACCTTCCGCTCCTCGGCCATATCGACGATCGCGCGGGCGAGGGGGTGGTCAGAACTCCGCTCCAGGGCTGCTGTATAGGAAAGCAGATCGTCTTCTCCGATTCCTGGCCCAGCCACCACGTCCGTCACGGCATGCTTCCCCTGAGTGAGTGTGCCCGTTTTGTCGAGGATGACGGTGGTGAGCTTCCCAGCGACCTCCAGCGCCTCGGCGTCCTTGATGAGCACACCGTTCTCTGCGCCCTTCCCCGTCCCCACCATTATGGAGGTCGGCGTGGCCAGTCCGAGCGCGCATGGGCAGGCGATGAGCAGGACGGCGACCGTGTTGAGGAGCGCGAGCACGAAGGCGGGCTCCGGTCCCCACAGGAACCAGACTACGAAGGTGACGACCGCGATCACGATCACCGCGGGCACGAAATACCCCGAGACGACGTCCGCGAGCCGCTGGATCGGAGCTTTTGAGCCCTGCGCCTCCTGCACCAGCCGCACGATCTGGGACAGCATCGTGTCCCTGCCCACCTTCGTCGCCCGGAAGACGAAGCCCCCCGCGCTATTGATCGTGGCGCCGATCACGGGGTCGCCTTCGCCCTTCGTCACCGGCACGCTCTCGCCCGTGACCATACTCTCGTCGATGGTGCTCTCGCCCTCCACGATCACGCCGTCGACCGGCACCTTCTCGCCGGGACGGACCACGACGCGATCGCCCTCGCGGACCTCTTCCACGCGGACGTCCAGCTCCTGGCCGTCCCGACGCACGCGTGCGGTCCGGGCCTGGAGGGACAGGAGCTTCTCGATCGCGGCCGAGGTCCCCGCCTTCGCCCGCACCTCGATCAGGCGGCCGAGGAGAATGAGGGTGACGATCACCGCCGCCGTCTCGTAGTAGACCCCGGCCTCCACCCCCTGCCGCTCGAGCCAGCCGCCGAAGAAGGTGGCCGTCAGACTGTACAGGAACGCTGCGCCGGTGCCGATCCCGATCAGCGTGTTCATGTCGGCGGTGCGGTTCTTCAGGGTATAGTACGTCCCCTTGAAGAAGCCCCAGCCGCTGTAGAGGAGGACGGGCATCGTGAGGGCGAGCTGGACGTACCGGTTGGCCAGGACGCCCACGACGGCCCCGAATGCCCCTTCGGGTACGGCCAGGAACTCGTGCCACATCGCGCCGATCACGACCGGGACCGTGAGTACGAACGCGACCTGAAGGCGGCGGGTCACGTCGGCCAGCTCGGCGTCGCGGCTCACGGCACCGCGGTCGCCGATCTCCTCGTCGTCTCCGAGCTCTTCGACGTCGTAGCCTCCCCGCTCCATCGCCTGCTTCAGCTGATCTGGTGACGTGAGCCCGGGAATGTGATCAACGGTGACCCGCTCCGTGGCCGCGTTCACCTGCACGCGCTCGACGCCCTTCTCGCGCTCGAGCAGATCCTCGATCGCATTGACCGTGGTGATCGAGCGCATGTTGCAGATGCGGAACTCGGCGCGCGCGGGGCGCTCCTCGGGATCCGGGCGCGGGGCGACCTCCGGCCGCACCTGGGCGGGAGGCGCGGCCTCCGGGGCGGCTGTGCCGTCCGCAGGCTCCACCACGAGCGTGCCCCGATACATGTTCATCGCGCACGCGAACGGGTACTCGCCCGCCTCGTGGGGCGTGAGCTCGATCGTCGTCGTCTGGAACGCGGGGAGCGCCCGGGAGATGTCGAAGTCGGGAAGCACGACCCGGTTCGAGCAGTCGGTCGCCTCCTGGCGATCGAACCTGAGCCGCACCGGGCTTCCCGCTTTCACCGTGACCACGTTCGGCTGATACGCCCCCTCCACCCGGATCGTGGCCTCCTGCACTCCGGCGCGGAACGCGGCGGCCTTGCCTCTCTTTGGCCCGAAGAAGAACCAGAAGAGGAAGAGGATCAGGGCGATGCCCACAGCGAGGACGGCCAGATCGAGCAAGGTCATGCCGCACCTCGTCTCACGGATTCAGTTGTCGCGGTCGCGCGACGATGAAGCATGTATTGCCACCTTCGCGTGGGTGTAGACGACCGTCGCGGCGACAACTAGGAAACGGACTCCCTTCCCTCTACTCCCGTCCGGATCTTGACCGCGCGCTCGACCGGGGTG
>JAHWKI010000216.1 GCA_019347975.1 Gemmatimonadota bacterium | reverse complement strand
AACGCCTGAACGCCCAAACGCCTAAACGCCCTTGCCCCTCCCGGTCGATCCCCTATCTTCGCCCATTCGTTTTCCCGAACCACAGACCCAACATGGACGTCGTCGCCGTCTCACCGGGCTGGCTCAGTCTGCTCCCGCCCCTCGCCGCGATCGTCATGGCCCTCGTCTTCCGCGAGGTCGTAATCTCCCTGTTCGTGGGCGTGTGGCTCGGAGCGCTGTTCCTCGTGAACTACGACCCGGTCGCGGCGACGCTCCGCAGCGTCGACACCTACGCGCTGGAGGCGCTGGCCGACGCGGACCACGTCTCGATCATCCTCTTCAGCCTGCTGCTCGGCGGGATGGTGGGCGTGATCAGCCGGAACGGCGGGACGCAGGGGCTGGTGGAGGCCATGCGCGGCGCGGCGACCACGCGCCGGAGAGGGCAGTTCCTCACCTGGCTCGCCGGGCTCGCCATCTTCTTCGACGATTACGCCAACACGCTGATCGTCGGGAACACCATGCGACCGGTCACGGACCGGCTGAAGGTCTCGCGTGAGAAGCTGGCGTACATCGTGGACTCGACGGCCGCGCCCATGGCCGCGATCGCGCTGATCTCGACATGGGTGGGCTTCGAGATCACGCTGATCGGCGACACGCTCCAGACGGCGGCGGGCCAGGTCACGGATCCCGCGGTGGCCGCCGAGCTGCTCGAGGGGGCCGCGAACCCGTTCAACGTCTTCCTCCACTCCATCCCGTACCTCTTCTATCCCATCCTGGCGCTGCTCTTCGTCGCCATGACCGTGGTGACGGGGCGGGACTTCGGGCCGATGCACGGCGCGGAGCTCCGGGCGTCCTCCGGCCGCGGGCTGTACCGCGAGGGCGCCATGCTGGCCGCGGACACCAGCGGCGGGCTCATGGACGCGCCGGCGGACAAGCCGCACCGCTGGTACAACGCCGCGATCCCCGTCCTCGCCACGGTGGCGGTCGCCCTCGGCGGGATCTACGTGACGGGCCGGGCGTCGCTGCTGGAGGAGAATCCCGCCGGGGGATTCGCCCTGCGGGAGGTGGTCGGCGCCGCGGACCCCTTCAAGTCCCTGATCTGGGCCTCGTTCGTCGGCTCGGTGACCGCCATCGCGCTGTCCCTCGGGCAGCGGCTCCTCACGGTGAACGAGGCGATCGACTCTTGGCTGGGCGGGATGAAGGCGATGATGCTGGCCATGATCATCCTCGTCCTGGCGTGGTCGCTCGGCGGCGTCACGGAAGCCATGGGCACCGGGCCCTACCTCTCGACGCTGCTCCAGGACACGCTCCCGATCAACCTCCTGCCGGTGATCGTCTTCGTCACCGCGGCGGTCATCAGCTTCGCCACCGGGTCCTCCTGGGCGACGATGTCGATCCTCTTCCCGGTCGTGGTCCCGCTGGCCGTGGCGATGGGTGCCGGCGTGGGCTTCGACTCCGGCGGGCACTACACGATTCTGCTCGGCGTCGTGAGCTCCATCATGGCGGGCTCCATCTTCGGCGACCACTGCTCACCCATCTCCGACACGACCGTGATGAGCTCCATGGCGTCGGGCTGCGACCACGTCGACCACGTCCGCACCCAGCTCCCCTACGCCGTCGCCGTCGGCGGGATCGCCATGCTCGTGGGCGACATCCCCACCGCCTTCGGTCTCAACCCGTTCATTTCCCTGGCCGTGGGCGTGGCCCTGCTCTACGGGCTCCTGCGGGTCTTCGGGAAGAGGATCGACGACGTGGCGATGGCGACGGCCGGGAGTCAGCCGGCCGCGTCGTCGTATCCCGTCAGCTCGACATAGCCCACGCCCCGGACGGGGCCTCCCGGTCCGGTCCCTTCCACCGCCACCGCGCCCTCCCAGTAGCGGAACGCCAGGTCCAGCTCCTGGGCGCGGAAGCGCGGCGCCACCCGCAGATCCAGCCCGGCCCTCGGGACGCGGACGCGCCAGCCGGACGGGTACCGGATGCCGTTCGGGCTGGTCCAGGTCGACGCGGCGTCCAGCGAGAAGGACCCGGCGTCCAGCCGTGTCACCTCCCCGGCCGGATCCACGTACGTCCCGGCGCTGAACGGGTCGGTGCCGCCGTCCTTCCGGCGCAGCCGGTACACCATGAGCGCAGCGCCGTCCTCGAACTGGAGGGAGAACCAGTCCCAGCCCGCCAGCTCGGGCCCGAGCGCGCTGGTCCCCCACTCCCGGTCCAGCCAGGCCGTCCCGCGCACGGGGATCTCGCGGCCGGCCACCGTGACCGAGCCCTGGGCGCGCATCCGGGGCAGCGAGTAGTAGTAGGACGCGTTGCCCGGCTCCGGACCCTTCCGGCTCAGCCCATGGTCCCCGTGCAGCACGACCGGCCCCTCCGGGACCAGGAGCAGATCGACCGCGGCATCCCCTTCCCTCGCCCGGACCCGCCACGGCTCCGCCCCCGCGCCGCCCGCCCCGGCGCCCGCCTCGACCAGCTCCGCCTCCCAGTCCCCGACCCACACCCGCAGCGAATCACCGTCCCGCGCACCCGCGAGCCCGAGCGCGCCGCGCTCGAACCGCTCGAAGGCCTGGAAGCGGCCGCCTGTGATGTCGGTGAGGGCGAAGTGTCCCATGTAGACCTGGCTCGTGGCCCATTCCGAGTCGAGCGTCGATGGCTCCGGCCGGAGCGCGGTGCGGAAGAGGGTGAGCTGGAAGCCGAGCTGGGCGCCTCCCGACTCGGAGGCCACGTTGCCCGTGAAGTACCACCACTCGTGCCGGTACTCCGGGTGCGGTCCGTGGTCCGCGGGGAACGAGAACTCACGCGGTCGGACCGCGCGGGCGAAGCCGGCCGTGTCCCCCTGAGCCAGCGTCTCCGCGACGGAGAGGGTCGCGCGGACGGGCGCCCGCTCGTCGCATGCGGCGAGCGCGGCCACGGCCAGCCCGAGGGCTACGGCGGATCTCCTCATTCGGACCTCAGCGCTTCGGCGGGGGAGGTTCGGGACATGCGCCAGGACGGGTACACACCCGCGAGCAGGGCCGCCGCGAGGGCCAGCGCGAGCCCCTGGAGCAGGATCCCGGGCGTCACCATGAGATCCATGCTCCACCCGAAGGAGCGGCGGTTGACGAACTCGATCATCAGCACGGCGACCAGGACGCCGAGGGGGAGCGCCATGATCCCCGCGGCCACCCCGATCAGCCCCGTCTGGGACCCTACCATGGCCCAGACCTGCCCGGGAGTCAGACCGCTGGCCCGGAGCACGCCCAGCTCGCGCCCGCGTTCGAGCTGGAGGGCCATGAGGGCGCTGAGGACCCCGACGAACGCCACGATCAGCGCCAGCAGCCGGAGGACCTGCGTTATGGCGAACGTCCGGTCGAAGACGACGAGGCTCGCTTCCCGCAGCCGCACGTTGGCCCGGATCGACAGCGCCTGCACCGGCGCCGTCCCCTCCCGCAGCCGCTCGATGACCGCGTCCGGGTCGGCGCCGGGGCGGAGGTTGAGCGCGATGGTCGTGACGGTCGGATCGTCCCAGAGCGCCCGGTACCCGGCGTAGCTCATCATGGCCATGCCGCGGTCGGACCCGTAGTCCCGGAAGACCGCGGCGACCGGCAGCGTCACCTCCCCACGGTCCGTCGTGAACGTGATCCGGTCCCCCGCCCCGACGCCGTGGTGGAACGCGAACGGCTCGGATACCATGACCGTCCGGCCCGTGACGAACTCCGGCCAGAACTCCGCGGGATCGCCCTCGAGGTACTCGAAATGGCTCCGCAGCCTCGAATCGATCCCGATCGCCATCAGGTCCACTGGCCCCGACGCCGTCGGCACGTCGCTGCGGCGGTAGCGGCGCACCTCCGCCACCGCCGGATCGCCCGCGAGGATGGCCACCGCGGCGGAGTCGATCCGGTCCGTGCCCGTGGCGCCGCCCGTGCTCCCCGGCCGTGCCGGCGAGATGTAGAGGTCGGCCGACAACGTTCGCTCCAGCCACGTCTCCAGGCTGCCCCGGAAGCTGTCCACCATGACGGTCACGCCGATGGTGACCGCCACCGCGATGGTCAGCGCGGCGATGGCGGGACCCGTTCGGCTGAGCCCCGCCGTCACACCCGTCGCCGCCATCCGCCCCAGAACGCCGAAGAGACGCCCCGCCAGCGGCCGCAGGAGCCGCATGAGGGCCACCGTCACCACCGGCGTGAGCAGGGCCGCGCCGATGATGATGCCGAAGAGCCCGACGAAGCTGGCGTCGACCGTGGAGGAGAGGGACAGGACGAGGGCGCCCGCCCCGGCCAGGAGGAGCCCGGCCGCCGAGAGGAGCGGGAGCCGGCGTCGGAGCCCGGCCTCGAGCTCCGATCGGAGGAGCGCGGCCCGGGGGTGCGTCGTCGCCGCCTCCAGCGCCGGCGGGACGGCCGCCGCCAGGGTCCCCAGCACGCCGAGGGCCATGGCGCGGGCGAGGGCCGCGGGCGTGAGGATCAGCTCGCGGACGGTCACCACGAAATAGAGGTCCTGGATGGTGCGGGTCACGAGACGGACGAGACCGGTGGCCAGGAGGATGCCCAGGAGCAGCCCGATGGCCGCGCCGGCCAGCCCCATGAGGAGCGCCTCGACCTCCACGAGCCCGAAGACCTGCCGACGGGTGGCGCCGAGGGCCCGGAGCGTGCCCAGCAGCCGGCGCCGCTGCACGACCGAGAACGTGACGCTGTTGTAGATCAGGAAGATGCCGAAGATGAGCGCGAGGAGGCTGAGGGCGCGCAGGTTCAGGTCGAACGCCCGGGTTATCTCCCGGAGCGACCCGGCGGCCTCTTCCGCCGGCCTGACCACGGCCCCCGCTGGTACGGATGCGCGGAGGCGATCGGCGGCCCGGTCGCCGGACAGGATGACGTCCACGCGGTCCAGGCCGGCTCGCCCCAGGAGGACCTGGGCGGTCCCGATGTCCGCCAGGAGGAGGTTCTCGAGCCCGATGCGGCTCGCCTCGTCCGCCGGGTCGAGCAGCCCCGCGATCCGGACGCTGTCGCGACGGCCACTGACCTCGACACCGAGCCACTCCCCCTCCGCTACGCCGAGCCGGGCCGCCGTACGCGTAGAGAGCAGACCCGCCCGCGCCCCGATCAGGAGCGCGGCCGCTTCCGCGCCCTCCCTCGTTCGCTCGCCGACGTACCTCCGGAACGGCGCTTCGGCGAACGGGTCGACGCCGAGGACGCGGAGCACGACGGCGCGCTCCGCGCTCACGACGTCCCCGTCCACCAGCGGAGCCGCCGCGGAGACCCCGCGAACGCGTCGGAGCGCCGCGTAGACGCTGTCCGGTAGGCCACCGGGGCCGGCCACCACCTGATGCGTGGCCCGTCCGCTGATCGCCTCGGCGGACAGCGTGAAGCCACGCCGCGCGCTGGAGACGGCCAGGTCCACGGCCAGCACCACCGCGACGCCCAGGGCCACGCCGAGCACCGAGAGGGCCGTCTGCCAGCGGTGCCGCCACAGGTGGCGGAGGCTCGACCGGCGGAGGAGGCTCACGGCGGGTCAGCGCGGCGCCAGACGGCCGTCCCGCAGCGCCAGGACCCGGTCGGCCAGCGGCACGGCCTCCTCGCTGTGCGTCACGATCAGCACCGTCTTCCCCGCCGACCGCGCGAGCGACTCGAGTAGTTCCAGCACGGTCCGGCCGGTCTCCCGGTCCAGGTTCCCGGTCGGCTCGTCGGCCAGCACCACCGCCGGGTCGTGGGAAAGGGCCCGGGCCACGGCCACCCGCTGCTGCTCACCTCCGGACAGCCGGTCCGGATAGGCGCTCGCCCGGTCCCCCAGCCCCACCCGCTCCAGCAGACCGCGGGCGCGGGCGTGGTCCTCCGCCGTCTCCCGACCGCTCAGCTCCAGCGGAAGCAGGAGGTTCTCCTCCACCGTCAGCGTGGGGATCAGGTTGAAGAACTGGAACACGAAGCCGATC
Source organism: Gemmatimonadota bacterium (assembly GCA_019347975.1). Taxonomy (GTDB): domain Bacteria; phylum Gemmatimonadota; class Gemmatimonadetes; order Longimicrobiales; family RSA9; genus JAHWKI01. The sequence goes on along the minus strand of JAHWKI010000216.1, from coordinate 2 downwards.
CG
>JAHWKI010000036.1 GCA_019347975.1 Gemmatimonadota bacterium | reverse complement strand
TGCTGTTCTGCTGTTCTGTTGTTTAGCCGCTCCCCCGCCGGCGATCCAGTGCCTGATCCACACTGGCCGGTCCGGGTCCCGCCGCGGCGAGGTACGCCCACACCAGCGCGTAGAGCAGCGGCAGCTCGCCGCCGTTCTGCATGGGCACGCCGCCCTGGGGCAGGTGGGCGATGAGGAACGCCGCCAGCATCTCGATGGCCAGGAGGACGGCGACCGGTCGGGTGAGCAGGCCGACCACGATCATCAGCCCGCCGACCAGCTCGAGGAAGCCCGCCAGCCCCATCAGCGAGATGAGGGGCGCGGTCCCGCCCTCGGGGCCGAAGCCACCGAACCAGCCCAGCAGCTTCTGCGCGCCGTGCTGCATGAAGAGGAGCCCTGCGCCGATTCGCAGCGCCGCGCGCATCGCCGGGGCCGCGCGGGTGAGGGGCCAGCGGGTGGAGCGCACGGTCGTTTCGTACGTCGGCTCTCGCGTCGCCATCTTTCCTCCCTGCGGATCCTGGGGCGGTCAGAGTGCCGCCCCCGGAAGGCGAACGCGCGCCGTCGCGGGCGGGTTCCGGTTACCCGATCACCTCGTATTCGCTCTGCACGATCCCTCCCGCGTACGTGCGCGTGTCCACGTGTCGGAGGCGGATGTCGGCGGGGACGGGGCCGAACAGGGGGATGCCGGTGCCAATGAGGATGGGAAGGCGCGAGATGATCATGCGCTGGATCAGCCCCGCGGCCAGGAACGCCTGGATGGTGCGGCCGCCGTCGATGTAGAGACGCTCCATCCCCCGCTCCTCCAGGCGACGAACGACCTCCTCGGGCGGGCCGGACATGGTCTCGACGGTGTCGGCGATCCGCTCCGGGATCTCGAGGCTCCGGGTCGTCAGCACGATGATGGGCTTCTTCCCGTACGGCCACGCGCCGCCGAAGCCAAGGACCAGCTCGTACGTGTTCCGGCCCATCACGAGGGCGTCCACGGAGTCGAAGAACGCCTGGTAGCCGTAGTCCTCGCCCTCGCCGGTGGTCGGATCGCCGGCGGCGGTGAGCCAGTCGATGGCGCCGTCCTCCCGGGCGATGAAGCCATCCAGGCTGATGCCGATGAAGACGCCGGCGATCACGGCCGGGGCGCCGCCCCCCACGGCGCCGGCGGGGCGGGGATCAGCCCGGTCGTATGCGCGTCGGCGGGGAACTCCTGGCGGGTCGCGCTGCCGGGACCGGCCGTGTCGCCGCCGTACTGCGTGATCTCGTCCTCGCTGCCGTCCTCGTGACGGTGGTCGTGCTTCAGCCGCAGCCCGTCGGCGGCCCGGGAGACGATCCAGGTGCGGGAGCGGTCATCGCCCACGTGGAAGGGAATGCGGATCACGTCGTCGTCGCACTCCCGGACGTGCATGACCAGCGACACGCCGGCGAAGGAGCTGTCCCCGGGCGGCGCCTCCCGCACCTCGCCCTCGAAAGCCTGTCCGCACAGGGCCTGGAGCCCGGCCCACAGCTCCCGCTGGGGCGCGGGGAGCCTGTCCGAGGGCGCCGGGCCGGTCGCGCACCCGGCGAGGAGGAGGGTCGCGGCGAGGGCGCCGGGGAGAGTCGCCTGCAACGTGGCCATTCGTGCTCCTGGATGGGGGCGATGGCGGACCATGCGCTGCGGCCGGACCCCGGTCAAGGGGCCGCGAGGCCGGGGCCGGGGCGACCGGTCGATCCGGAACGATATGCGACGCGGCCGTGTACCTCACATACCCTTCCCACACAAGGATTTGCGATGCGTCTGCCGGCACTGCTGGGCCTTCTCGCGCTGGCCGCGCCCGTCGCGGCGCAGCAGCCGTACGCGTCGGGCCGATCCTCCGCCGCGTCCGTGGCCTCCACCAACCAGGTGCGCGTGACGACGCGGATCATCATCGTGGACCGGGATGCCTTCACGCGCGCGGGGCTCACCTACGCGGTGATCGGACACGACCGGGTGCGCGTCAGCTCCACCGGGCGCCGCGCGTCCGGCGGTGTGCGGGTGCGCGTGGGAACGCAGAGCGTGGGCGCGTTCCTGGAGGCGGTGCGGGAGAGCCGATGGATCCGGTCCGAGTCGACGCAGCAGGTGCTGGCGACGTCGGGGCGGCCGGCGATGGTGTCGTCGCAGGACCTCTCGGTGGGCCGCCGGGCGGCGCGGACCCGGGGCCCGTCGCTCGCAGTGATCCCCACGGTGATGGAGGACGGGCTGGTGCACCTGGCGGTCTCCACGGGCGTGGAGGACCGGGTGACGTACGCGTGGGGCTACGGCGTAGACGGCTCGCCGGCGGCGGTGGACACGGAGCTGATGGCCCGGGACGGCGAGGAGGTCATCCTGGCCAGCAGCACGTCGAGCACCACGACGCGGGAGAGCGGGCTCCTGGGCTGGGGCAGCGGCGAGGAGGGGCGGGACGTGCTGGTGGCGGTGAGCGCGACGGTCATCCGGCGCTGATCCGGGTCGCACGGTCGTCTACGTGGTGCCCTTCGCCAGCTCCTGGAGGTCTCCCCCGCCCGGAGGGCGAGGTCGGCGCCGTCGACGGCGACGGACTCGCGCCACCAGCCGCTCTCGACGCCGCCCTCCTGCTCCAGCCACGCGACCAGCTCCCGGTGTGACATCCCCTCGCCGCCGGCGCCGTCGAGGGCCGATCGGGCGAGGAGGTCGCTTTTTCCGTCGCGGCGGCCCATGATCAGAGCCGCGCCGGCTCATCCGGGCGGCGATGCCCCGTCAGGACACCATGGCCAGGAGCCGAAACTCGCGAAGGCAGAGCCAGCCCCGGCCAGTCATCGGCTGGCGGGAGTGGGTGCGTCTGCCCGGGCTGGGCATCGACGCCATCAAGGCCAAGGTGGACACCGGCGCGCGCTCCTCTTCCCTTCACGCCTACGACATCGAGCGGTTCCGCCGGAAAGGCATCCGCATGGTGCGCTTCCGGGTCCACCCCATCCAGCGTGACTTCCGGACGACGGTGCAGGCGGAGGCGCCGCTGGTGGACCTGCGGGAGGTGCGGAGCTCGAGCGGCGTGGCGTCGCTCCGGCCGGTGATCCTGACGGAGGTGGAGCTCCAGGGTGTGCGCTGGGAGATCGAGGTGACGCTGACCCGCCGCGACGCCATGGGATTCAGGATGCTGCTGGGGCGGCAGGCGATTCGGGGGCGGTTCACGGTGGACGCGGGGCGGTCGTTCGTGGCTCAGAAACCAGCTCGAGCGAAGGAGGAAGAGGAATGAGGATCGGAATCCTGTCCCGGAAGGCGTCGCTCTACTCGACCAGCCGGCTGCGGGAGGCGGCGCGGGAGCGGGGGCACGAGGTGCGGGTGGTGAGCCCGGTGCGCTGCTACATGGACATCACCGCCCGGAGCCCGAAAGTGCTCTACAAGGGTGAGGCGCTGAAGTTCGACGCGGTGATCCCGCGGATCGGGTCCTCCATCACGTTCTACGGCACGGCGGTGGTCCGACAGTTCGAGATGCAGCACGTGTTCACGGTGGCGGAGTCGCAGGCGATCTCCCGGTCACGGGACAAGCTGCGCTCCCTCCAGCTCCTCTCCCGGGAGGGGATCGGGCTGCCGGTCACGGGCTTCGCCCGCTCGATGCGCGACATCGACAAGCTCATCGAGCTGGTGGGCGGCGCCCCGCTCATCATCAAGCTGCTCGAGGGGACGCAGGGGATGGGCGTGGTGATGGCCGAGACCCAGAAGGCCGCGCACTCGGTGATCGGCGCATTCCAGCAGCTCGACGCGAACATCCTCGTCCAGGAGTTCATCAAGGAGGCGGGCGGATCCGACCTGCGGGCGTTCGTGGTGGGCGGGCGCGTGGTCGCCGCCATGGAGCGACACGCCGCGCCGGGCGAGTTCCGGTCCAACCTCCACCGGGGCGGCAGCGCCAACGCGGCGAAGCTGACGACCAAGGAGCGGAACACGGCCATCCGTGCGGCGCGGGTCATGGGGCTGAGCGTCGCCGGCGTCGACCTGCTCCGCTCCGCCCGGGGCCCCGTCGTCATGGAAGTGAACTCGTCGCCCGGGCTCCAGGGGATCGAGACGGCGACGGGCGTGGACGTGGCCGGCGAGATCATCGAGTTCATCGAGAACCACGTGGACGAGGTGGGGGACGCGAAGCACGCGAAGGACGGGAAAGAAGCGAAGGACGCGAAGGACGTGAAAGTCGCGAAGGGGGCGAAACAGGCGAAGGGCGCGAAGAAGGTCGTCGTGGAGGATGAATAGCCGCAGGGCGCTCCGCCTGGGCGGCAAGCGCATCGGGCCGGGTGAGCGGAAGCGGGTCGAGCTGCCGGTGGCGCGGATCACGACGGGGGACTGGCTGGCGCTCTCGGTGGAGGTCCTGCACGGGATCGAGCCCGGCCCCACCCTGTGGCTCACGGGCGCCATCCATGGCGATGAGATCGACGGGATCGAGATCATCCGCCGCACCCTCGCCCGGCTCGATGCCGAAGCGCTGAGCGGAACGGTCATCGCCGTGCCGGTGGTCAACCTGTTCGGGTTCGTGTCCGAGTCGCGGTACCTCCCCGATCGCCGCGACCTCAACCGCTCCTTCCCGGGCAGCGCCACCGGCTCCCTCGCCTCCCGCCTCGCCCGCATGCTCATGGACGAGGTGGTCGCCCGCGGCGACTGGGGGGTCGACTTCCACTGCGGCTCGGACAACCGCGAGAACCTCCCGCAGGTCCGGGCCAACCTGGACGACGAGGAGACCCGCCGGATCGCCCGCGCCTTCGGCGCGCCCGTCACGATCCACGGCAAGGCCCCGGACGGCGCGCTGCGCAAGGCCGCGCTGGAAGCCGAGTGCAGGGCGCTGGTCTACGAGGCGGGCGAGGCAGGGCGGTTCACCGAGAGCGCCATCGTCCGGGGGCAGGATGGCGTGGGGCGGATGCTCCGGACGCTCGGGATGGTGGAGGGCGAAGAGCAGCCGTCGCCGGACACGGTCGAGTCCCGCCGCACGCGCTGGGTACGGGCCGCCCGGAGCGGGATCTGCCGCATCGGGGTCGCGCTGGGGGAGCGCGTCCGCACCGGGCAGCCGGTGGGCGAGATCACCGACCCGTTCGGCGATGGGGGTGAGACCCTCGCCGCGCGATGCGACGGGATCGTGATCGGACGGCGCGTGAATCCGCTGGTGTACCAGGGCGAGGCGGTGGTCCACGTGGCGCAGGTGGAGGCGTAGGAGGCAGGCCGGACCTTGAACGTCAGGGCCAGGCCTTGATTCCTGAGTCCGCGTCAGCAGGTCCCCTCGGGCAGGCTCGCTTCTCCGCGCCCGCCGGCGTTCCGCACGAGTACGTAGAAGTCCCGGTCGACGGTGAGCTCTCCGGCGCGCCCGAGGCCGATGCTCTGCCATTCGGTGGTGGGCCGGAGGCGCGTGCAGGGGCCCGGCCGCAGCCGCACATCCACAGGCATCCGGAAGCCGTCCACCACGTCAGTCCAGCGGTACCGGATGTTGCCGCGATCGATCCGGTACTCCAGCACCGGCAAGCGCGTGTCCTCCAGATACTGTCGGAATACGGGGTCGAGGTCGAGGCCGGAGCGCTCCGCCATGTAGCGACGGACCTGCTCACCGGTGACGACGGAGTGGCGGAACTCGCGCTGCAGACCGCGGAGGATGCCGCGCCAGCGGTCGTCGTCAGCCACGAGCTGGCGGATGGTGTGCAGCATGTTTCCGCCCTTGGAATACATGTCCCCGGAGCCCTCGGCGTTCACGCCGAAGGCGGGGATGATGGGGCGGTCGTGGTCGATGCCGGCGCGGACGCCGCGGACGTAGCGGGCGCCGGCCTCCGTGCCGCGGAGGCACTCGGTGTAGAGCGACTCGGCGTAGTTGCCGAAGGACTCGTGCACCCACATGTCCGCCAGGTCCGCCGTGGTGATGTTGTTCCCCCACCACTCGTGGGCCAGCTCGTGGACGATGATGAAGTCCCACTCCAGGCCGAGACCGGTGCCGGACAGGTCCGTGCCGCGGTAGCCGTTCACGTAGCCGTTGCCGTAGGCGACGGCGCTCTGGTGCTCCATCCCGAGGTACGGCGTCTCGACGATCTTGAGCCCGTCCTCGTACCAGGGGAACGGGCCGAACCAGCGCTCGAAGCAGCGGACGACGGACGGCACCTGCGCGAACTGCTCCCGGGCGGCGTCCAGGTGGTGGGCGAGGGGCCAGTAGTCCAGCGTAAGGACGCCATCCTCGCCGTGGTAGATATCGCCGAAGCGGGTGTACGCGCCCGCGTTCACCGTCACGTTGTAGTTGTTGATGGGCGCCCGGACGAACCACTCCCAGGTGGCGGTGCCGTCGTCGTGGTTGACGACCGCGCGAAGCCGGCCGTTGGAGACGTTCACCATCGGGCGCGGGACCCTGATGGCGATGCGCTGGCTGTCCGGCTCGTCGACCTGCGTGTCCTTGTTCGGCCACCACACGCTGGCGCCGAGCCCCTGGTTGGCGGTGGCGATCCACGGGTTGCCTAGGCTGTCCGCCGCCCACACGAACCCGCCGTCCCAGGGCGCGTTCCGCGCCACCCGCGGGCGGCCGTGGTAGTGGACGGTGACGGTCTCGAGATCGCCCTCCCGCCCTGCCGGCATGGCGACGAACACCGCGTTCCCGTCCCGCCGGTGCTCCAGCCGCCGTCCGTCCCGCACCACGCTGTCCACCACCAGCGGCCGCTGGAGGTCGATCTGCATCTCGCGATCGGCGCCCGTCCGCCGGTAGACGATTCCGGTCCGGCCGCGGATCGTGCTGTCGGCCGGGCTCACGGTCACCTCGAGGTCGTAGAACGTGACGTCCCACCACGCGCGCGCAGGTCCGATGGCGCCGCGGAGGGTATCGGCGCGGGTGTAGGGGGGCGTCGTCGCCTGGGGCGCGGCGGGTGCGGGGAGGGAGAGGGCGGCCAGGGCGAGGAGAAAGAGAGGGCATGGCCTTGAAACTTGCGTTGTTACAATCCGCCGGAGGGGACCAGGTATTCCATCTTTCATGGTGACGATCGAGCGGTCGAAGGGGGCGGCGTGTCCCCCTGGATGTTCGTCTGGGGGAACGGCGGCGGCAAGCGGGCGGCGCGTGGTCCGGTCGGGCGCCGGGGGCTGCGCCGGTCAGCGCGGCGAGAGGTACCACCCCGAACCCGCGTGCTTCCATCCCAGCGCCGAGCCGAGGTAGGCGGAGCCGGCGGAAGCCCTGAGCACCCAGCGGACGCCGGGGTGGAGGGCCACCGCCTTGCGGACGAGGTCCGCGGCCGTCCCGCCGGCGAGGTGGTCCGGGTGCACGGCGACGTCCGCGATGAAGCCGTCGCGGAATTCGTCGGTCCAGCCGCGCAGCAGGCCGACGAGCGTGTCCCCCTCCCAGGCCGTGACCAGCAGGGTCGCGCGCAGGCACGCCTCCGCCAGCGGCTTCGCCTCCGCGACCCCCTCCGCCAGCGACGCGGCCGCGAGCAGGCGAACGGTCTGGTCCAGATCGGGGGCCCGATCCGCGCTCACCTCGAGTTGCGCGGGCGCTTCAGCGTGCTCGGGCACGTCCGGCTCGACCGGCTTCTCTGCGGCCGGAGCCTTCGCAGGGGGCGCTGCCTCTTCGGCCTTCCCGGCTTCCCCGGCGGGGGCCGGCGCTTCGCTCTCCACGGGCTCCACCGGAGGCGCCGCCTTCTCCGCTTCGCGGGCATCCTCCTCGTCCGGACCGAGGTCGAACTCGAAGTCGTCGTCGGCCTCGGCCCGCTTCGGCGCGCGACCGCCCGGGATCTGGATCACCCGCACAGCCTTTTTAGGGTCCTTCCGCGGCGGGGCGTCCTTCGCCGCCTTCGTCGCCTTCGGCGCCTTCGGAGCCTCGACGGGAGCGGCGGCCGGCTCCGGCTCGTCCGCACCGAACGTCGGCGGATCGCCCCGCTCCAGCACCTCGACGGGCGACCCGACGCGCAGAACGCCGGTGGTCGTGGCATGGAGCGCGAGCTGCCCGAACCGCGGCTGGCCACCCAGCGACCGGTACCCGTCCAGCGTCTTGACGTAGGCCGGGTCGGGCGCGCTGGTGTCGATCCGGTGCCCCCACGGCTTGACGACTTCGAGCTCGACCTCCCCGACCTTGATCCGGCGCCACGCGTCGTCGGCGTAGGCCTCACCGCCGTCGTCGACCACCAGGTTGGGCGACAGCGTCTCCACGGAGACGCCCTCCCGGACACGGCGGCTCAGGTCTTCGAGGGAGGCGGTGGTGACGATGTGCAGGGGGAGCTCGTCCTGCAGCGCGAGGCTCGCCTTGCGGCTCCCGAGCGCCGGGTCCACGGTCCGGCTCCACGGCAGCGGCAGGAAGACGATCCGGCAGGCGGTGCGCAGCTCCTGGCTGATCCAGCGGTTCGCGTCGTCCGATACGTCCCGGACGACGATGGCCTCCCCCGCTATGGTCGCAGGCTCCGTCGGTCCGGGCTCGGGCTCGAGGGGCAGCGTCACCGACGGCTGGAGGGGCGTGCTGAGGACCAGGTGGTCGCCCTCGATCTCCGCGCGCACCCGCGCCAGCGACGGGTGCTCCCGCCTCGTGATGCAGCGACCGGACGGGTCCACGACCATCCAGCGACGGTCCAGCCGCAGCCCGTACGCGTCCAGCTCCCACGCGTCCACGTCCATCCCGTCCATGCCCTTGACGGGATAGACGCGCAGGCGCTTGAGCTTGGCAGTCTTCGCCATGGGCGGAGCCGTAAGGAGGGGGATCGGGTTCGGACTGCCGAAAGATAGCGACCGGGCGGGGAGTAGACCAACCGCCGTCAGCTCTGCGGCCCGCCCCCCGACATGAGCTCGACGAGCCGGGCCAGCCCCATACCGGCCGGAGCCGCCTCCGCCGCCACCACCCTCCCCTGACGGAGCACCACGAACGCGTCCCCCGCCGCCAGCGCGTCCTTCGGGTTGTGCGTCACCAGCAGCACGCCCACGCCGGCGTCGCGCACCCGCCGGATGTGCTCCAGCACCAGCCCGGACTGGCGCACGCCCAGCGCCGCCGTGGGCTCGTCGAGGATGAGCGCGCGGGCGCCGGCGTGGACGGCGCGCGCGATGGCCACCGACTGCCGCTCCCCGCCGGACAGCGTACCCAGGGGGCGGTCCACATCGTCGATGCGGATGGCGAACGCGTCCAGCGCCTCCCGCGTCGCGGCCCGGCAGCCGGCGGTGTCGAGGCGTCGCAGCGGTCCGCGACCCACGGTGGGCTCCCGGCCGAGGAAGAAGTTGCGCCAGACGCTCATCAGGGGGATCACCGCCAGGTCCTGGTACACGACGGCGATGCCGTGGCGCTGCGCGTCCCTCGGCGAGGCGAAGGCGACGGGGCGGCCGTCCACCTCGACCCGCCCTTCCGTCGGCGGGTGGACGCCGGCGAGGACCTTGATGAGCGTGCTCTTGCCGGCGCCGTTGTCGCCGAGCAGGCACGTCACGCGCCCGCCGTGGACCTCCAGCGTGGCGTCCGCGAGCGCGGTGACCCGGCCGAACCGCCGCGTCACGCCGCGGGCGGCGAGGACCGGGGCGTGCCGGGTCATGGCCACCTCACCGGCCACGTCACGCGCTTCCGTCCCCACCGCGTTCCGCCAGCCCCCGCCGGGCGGCCTCGTTGAACACCACGGCCCCCAGCAGCATCGCCCCGAGGATGACCTGGAACCAGTCGGCGTCGACGCCGGTGAGGACGATGCCCTGGCGGACCATGCCGAAGATCAGCGCGCCGAACACCGCGCCCACCGCCGACCCGTGGCCGCCGGTGAGGAGCGTCCCGCCGATGACCGCGGCGATGATCGCGCGGAACTCCTGACCCTCGCCGCGCAGCGCGTCCGCGCCCGTGAACCGAACCGCCTGGACCACGGCGACGAGGCAGGCGGCGAGGGCCGTCGCCACGAAGAGGGCGACCTTCACGCGGGCCACGGGCACGCCGAGGTTCCGGGCCGCGTCCGCACCACCGCCCGCGGCAAAGATCCAGTTTCCCGCGCGGGTGCGGAGGAGGACCCAGGTGGCGACGGCGGCCATGGCGAGCCACCAGAGGATGGAGACGCGGAAGGGCCCGAGGTCCGCGGCGAAGACGAGCCGGGCGGCGTCGTATCCCGGGACGTCCTGGAGGCCGCCGAGCTGGGTGCGGCCGGTCACCGCCCGGGTCAGGGCGATGGCCAGGCCGCGGAGGATGAAGAGAGTGGCCAGGGTGACGATGAACGACGGCAGCCCCGTCCGGACCACCAGCCAGCCGTTGCCGAGCCCCACGAGGACGCAGAACGCGGCCGTTGCGGCGATGGCCGGCCAGAGCGGCCACCCGGCCTCGGCCACCAGGAGCATGAGCAGCATGCTCGCGGCGCCGATCACCGAGCCCACGGAGAGGTCGAACTCGCCCGCGATCATCAGCAGCGCCACCGCCACCGCGAGGATCCCCAGCGGCGCCGCGGCGTTGAGGTAGGCGGCGGTCCCGTCGAGGCTCAGGAACGGCCCGCCGGCGATCACCGCGAAGAAGGCCCATGTCAGGAGGGCCCCCGCGGCGGCGCCCAGCTCGGGGCGGCGGACCAGGGCGAAAAGGGCGCGCGGCCCGCGGTGGGAAAGAGACGGACCCGGCATGCGGGCCAATGTAGGGTCACGGCGGCCGCGGGCGCGACGGGTGGGTGCGCTCCCTACCGGATCCCCTTCCTCGCCAGCTCCATCACCCGCGCGGCGTCTCCCCGCGTCACGAACCCCGGCCCCGTCCGGACCACATCCCCGCCCCCGGGCATCGCCAGCGTCTCCACGTACGTGGTGAGCAGCACGATGGGCAGATAGCCCTGGAGGTACTGCTGCTGGTCGATGGCGAAGGCCATCCGGCCGTCCTGGATCGCCGTGAGGACCTCCGGCGTCAGGTCGAACGTGCCGTAGGCCACGCGGTCGGCCCGCCCCGTCGTCCGCAGCGCGGCCAGCGCGGGTCCGGCCGCCGCGGGCCCCAGCGTGAGCAGCCCGTCGATGGACGCGTCGGAGGCCAGCGCCCCGGCGATGCGCTGCTGGGTGTCCTCGGGGTCCGCGAGCTGGACGGCGAGCACGCGGGTGGTGCCGCCGGCTTCGGCGACGGCGTCGCGGAGACCGGCGCAGCGCTGGTCCTGGCCGGCGTTGCCGACCTCGTGGTTGACGCAGACGACGCGGCGCGCCCCCGCCCGCGCGAGCCGCTCGCCCCCCGCCCGTCCGGCTTCGTATTCCGTCTGCCCGACGTGGGCCAGGGCGCCGAGCTCCCGGTAGGCCTCGGCCCCGGAGTTGATGGAGACGACCGGGATCCCGGCTTCCGTGGCGCGCCGGATGGACGCGCCGAGCGCCGCGGGATCGGGGATCGAGACCACGAGCCCGTGGGGCCGGGAGGCGACCGCCGCGTCGATCAGGTTGCTCATCTCCACCATGTCGAACGTGGTGGGCGCCTGGTAGCTGACGCCCACGCCCATGTCACGGGCCGCATCCCGGGCGCCGTTGGAGACCACGGACCAGAACGGGTCGGCCGACTGGCCGTGGGTGACGACGACGAAGCGGAGATCGGCGCGGTCGGACGCGGCGGCGTCGCGGGCAGCGGGATCGTCGCCGGCGCACGCGGCGAGGGCGGCGAGGGCGGTGACCAGCGGGAGGACGACGAGCCGCGAGCGGGCGTGGCCCGGCGGGGAGCGGACCCCGGCGGAGCGGATCACGTGTACCCCTGGAACGCCCTGAGCAGCCACACGACGCCGCCGAACAGTCCGAAGCCGGCCCCGAGCCACGCGGCCCAACGCCGCTCGCCTTTCGTGCGCTCGGCGAACCCCTCGGCGAACCCTTCCGCGTAGTCCGGACCGGCTTCGGAGGCGAACGCGGCGAGCGCCGGCGGCGGGGCGGCGGAGCCGGCTTCGGCGGCGAGGATCGTGAGCCCGAGGCCGCTCAGCGGGATGATCGGCTCGCCAGCGAGCGCCAGGATCCAGGTGGCGCCCATGACGAAGCCTCCCCCGCCCCCGACGACCAGGCGCAGCAGGTCGGCGCCCGGACTGAACCCGGCCGCCGCCGATCCGGCCGCGTGCCCGGCCTCGTACCCGTGGGGCCGGCGCCACTGCTCCGGGCCTAGACGGTGGTAATAGGCCGCGGGGATGGCGAGCGCGACGCCGGCGGAATCGAGAAAGGGCCGGATCCCCTCGCCCGTGAACGGCTCGCGGACGCCGTAACGGACCGAAGTCCAGAAGTCGTCCCAGTGATGGGGGATGAAGGTGGCCGGCCGCAGCGTGGTCACCACCTGGCGGACGTGCTCGGACCCCGGAAACCCGATCCACACGTCGACACCCTCGAGCCCCTCCTCCTCGAGCGCCGCCACCAGGAGCTCGCGCGTCGGCCGCGGGACCCCCGCGGGCTCCAGGTTCGACAGGTCCACGCCCGCGGCGTGGAGGAACGCCGTGTCGGCCTGGAGCGCGGTGTCCCAGACCGCGGGGTTGCCGCTGTTGGACCAGAAGAGCGTGGTCCGGTCGGGTCCGTCGCCGATGCCGAGCAGGTAGGCGCGCCCGCCCCCGCCGTTGGGGTAGTCCTCGAGGAAGCCGGGGCGGAGGCCGCCGGTCCGCGGATCCACGGGCGGCGGCGCCCGCAGCTCGAGCGGCGCGCTCAGCCGACGGCCGGCCTCGGTGGCCGGGTCGCCCGAATGGTGCCAGCGGACGACGCGGACCCTCACGTCACCGTCCAGCTCCAGCACCTCGCCACCCTCGACCGGAACGCACCGGCCGGCCTCCACGCCCAGCGCCACCGCCTGGAGGCACACCGTCCGCGCGCCTGCGATCCGCGCGCCGGTCAGCTCGGCGATCGCAGGGACGTCGAACGCGTGGTCCCAGTGCCCGTGGCCGACCAGGATCCAGTCCAGGCGCAGGTCCGGAACCGCGGGCCTGAGGAGCTCCCGCAGCTCCGCGGTGTCCGTCACGGCCGCCCCGCGGGATGACCCGTCCGCCTCCACGAGCCGACGGTCGATGCGGGTGAGGTAGCCGTCCAGCAGGATCCGTGTGTCACCCGCCTCCACCAGCCAGTTCGTCACCGACAGCCAGGTGAGCGAGACCGCCGGCGAATCCGCCCGCACCGGCGCCTGTGCGGCGGCCCCGGCCCGCGGCCCCGGCACAGCCATTCCGGCCGCCGCCCCCGCGAAGAAGAGCAGGACGATCCTCGATGCGATGCTCATGACCTTGCCACTGATTGGAGTCGGGAGAACCATGGCCCGCGAGCCGCGGTGAGGCAATGGACGTCGCCACGTCGCGCCGGCCCGTGCGCGGGGGATGGCGGGATGGAAAGAAGAGGATCTTTCCGCATTCGGTGGGCGCGCCGTCATGGAAAGCGCGCTCGCGCGTGAGGCGGCGGGGGGAGTGGCGTCAATCCGGAAAGATTGGCCACGCCAGGCGCGGTTTTCCGACTTGACGCCGCTATATGGCGTCAAGTCGGAACGATGGGTGCCGCCAACGGATCGAGTGTCGAGTTGACGGCGATATACGGCGTCAAGTCGGAACGAGTGCCTGGAATGTGGTTTTGATGCTGGGTTGACGTCTTCATTGGACGATCCACCGGCTACGAGGCGACGAAGGCGAATCGGGATCATCCCTCCCGGCATTTCGTGCTCTCCGTCCCTTCGAGCTCTTCGTATCAGGCTCTTATCTCGATTCCGCCTCGTCTGCTGCACCGAGCCCGGCGCGACCGAGGATCCGGATCGAAGTCGAAGGTCGAAGTCGAAGTCGAAGTCGCTCCCCTCCGGTGGCGCATCGTCGCACGGCCGTTACATTGTCGCCCTCGACGGCCTCGGTCACCTTCAGGCACGGTCGCTTGGATCCGATACCAACGCGCGGGCTGGTCCCTCCACGCCCCGAGCCAGAGTGGCATGAGCACCCGGCCGTCCGGGCGCTGCTCGTCCTCTTCCTGCTCTACGTCTTCCTGGTAGGGGTGAACGGACTGGGCGTCGGCTTCAAGTCCCTGGGCCGGGACCTGCTCGACACCTTCTTCGGGGCCACGGCGAACCCGTTCCTGGGGCTGATGGTCGGGATCCTGGGCACGACGCTGGTCCAGAGCTCGTCCGTCAGCACGGCGCTGATCGTCGGGCTGGTCGCGGCGCCGGAGAACCCGCTGCCGGTGGTGAACGCCATTCCCATGATCATGGGCGCCAACATCGGCACGACGGTGACCAACACCATCGCGTCGCTGGCACACATGGGGTTCCGCGAGGAGTTCCGCCGGGCGTTCGCGGTCGCGACGTGCCACGACTTCTTCAACTACTTCGCCGTCATCCTGCTGCTCCCGCTGGAGCTGACGACCAGGCTGCTGAGCCGGTCGGCGACCGTCCTCGCGGACCTCGTGGGCGGCTTCGGCGGCGCGGACTACGAGAGCCCGGTGAAGGGGCTGATCGAGGCGGGCGGGGTGCCCATCGAAGCGGCCGTGACCGCCCTCTTCACCGGCGGGTTGGCCGCTGCGGCGCTCATCGCCGTGAGCGTCGGGCTGATCTTCTTCGCGCTGCTCGCCATCATCAAGGTGATGCGGTCGGCGACGCAGAGCCGGGTCGAGACGCTGGTCTCGCGCGCGTTCGAGAACAAGCCGCTCGTCGCCATGATCGTGGGGGCCATCGCGACGGTCATGGTGCAGTCGAGCTCCATCACCACCTCGCTTCTGGTCCCGCTGGCGGGGGCGGGCGTGCTCACGCTGGGCCAGGCCTTCCCGATCACCCTGGGTGCGAACGTCGGCACGACCATCACCGCGCTGCTGGCCGCGCTGGCGGCGACCGGCCCCAACGCCGAGGCCGGGCTGGTCGTCGCCCTGGCCCACCTGCTGTTCAACCTGCTCGGGATCGTGCTGATCTATCCCGTGAAGCGGATCCGCAGGCTCCCGCTGGCGGCCGCGAGGGGGCTGGCGAACGTCGCGGTCCGCTCCCGCACCCTGGCCATCCTCTACGTCGTGATCCTCTTCTACCTGCTGCCGGCCGCTTTCGCGTATTTTGGACACGTGTTCGGCTAGGAGACCACATGCTTCGCGAATTGCTGACCCTGTTCCGCTCCGACGACCCCATTGCCCGGATGGGACAGTCGTTCTCCGAGATGCTCGATCTCGCCCGCGACCTGACGGTGGCGGCCGGCGTCTACTACTTCGATACGCCGCCGACCCCCGACGAGCGGACCGCGATCTACCGGCAGGACGTCCAGCTCAACAAGCTGCAGCGGCGGCTCCGCAAGCAGGTCATCACGCACCTGACGCTCAGCACCGTGCCCACGGACGCGGCGTACGGGCTCCTCCTGATGAGCCTCGTCAAGGACGTGGAGCGGATCGGTGATTACTGCAAGAACCTGGTCGAAGTCTACGACGAGGGCGGTGGTCCGCTCCCGGATGACCAGAACGTGGCGGAGCTGCGCGAGCTTCGCGCGGCCATCGAGGAGGCGCTCGTCGCAGTCGGCAAGGTCTTCTCGAAGTCCGACGCGCCCACGGCCCTGGACCTGATCCGTCACGGTCGCGAGGTGAACCGCCGGTGCGACATGTTGGTGACCCGGATCGCCCAGGGCCCCTACGACGCGGCGACCACCACCACCCTGATCCTCGGCACGCGCTACTACAAGCGCATCCAGTCCCACCTGCTCAACGTGCTCTCGGGCGTGGTGATGCCGCTCCACAAGCTGGACTACTACGACGAGGACGCCCTCGCCGAGTTCGAGGACGAGTAGGGGCGGCCTCCCTGCGCCGGACGTCAGCCGCCGATCCGGCCCATGTGGGTGTCCTTGAAGCCGGTCGGGAGCTTGAGCCCGTAGCCGAGCGCCCGGTCCATCCCGATGTGCGCCAGCCAGATCACGCCCACCGGCAGCGCCCACGCCACCCCCGCCACACCCGCCAGCAGCGCGGCGGCAGGTCCCGCGTACACGTGGACCGCGTTGTACGTCATCGCGCCCACCCGCCTGCCCGCCAGGTATCCGAGCATCCCCAGGTCGGGAGCCAGGAGGAGCGCGGCGAAGAGGAGCCAGGAAGCGTCCAGGAAGGTGTAGGCGACCAGGGCCGCCGCCAGCACGGCGGCGCCCTCCGCGCGCTGCCACGGAAGAGCCGCGCCCGGGCGCGGCGTCCCGGCGACGGGCTCCCGGACCTGCTGCGCGGTTTGGCTCATGGCTCGGCTCCGTCCGACCCCGCGGCCGGCGGTGCCTGCCCGGGGCCGCGCGGGGTTACCGGATCGACCAGGAGGTGGCTGATGAGCCGCCGCTGCTCGGAGTGGAGGTCACTCTCGATGCTGGGCGCGGTGACCGCCTTCCAGAAACAGAGGAGGGACAGCACGCCCAGCGTCCACGCCGCGAGGCAGCCGATCACCTTCGGGAAGTTCTGGATGAGCCAGAGGAAGCCGATGATGTCGAACGCGGTCTGGGGCTCCCACGGGATCTTCGAGAGCCGGTAGCCGAGGAGCAGCGCCAGCCCCAGGATCATCATTCCGGCGGTTGCGTAGAAGCGCTTCATGACCACACCTCCCGAGATGAAAGCCGCCGGTGGGGAGCGTGGCCGGCGCCTCAACAGTGTCTGTTCGGCGGGGAGCGGTCAAGCGGGTAATAGCGCCGGCGTCCCCGCGCGTCGTAGCGCCCGGGGCATCGCTCCGGGCCCGACCGCCTCAGGTGGCCTCGGCGACCGCCCCCGCTGGGTCCTTGAGGAACTCCAGCGACAGCGCGTTGAACAGGTCCGGGCTCTGGATGTTGCAGACGTGGCCGCACCGATCGATAACGCGAAGGACCGATCGCCGGTGGCGGCGGGCCAGGTTGCGGGCGGCCGGAAGGAACATGTGGTCCTCGTCGCCCATCAGGTACAGCGTCGGGATCCCCACGTCCCGCTCCTCGAAGAGGCGCAGGATCGGACGCAGCTCCATGGTCAGCCTGAACCAGCGCAGGAACTCCGAGCGGGCGAGCTTCCTCGCCTCACGCACGAAGATCAGGCGACTCTCCGCGTGGCCCTTCCGCGGGAGCAGGATCCAGGCGTAGAGGCGGTACAGCCACATGAAGGGGACCACGCGCTTGAGCGCGTTTCCGAGGAGCACCAGCACGCGGGAGGGGAGTCCCAGCCGGGCGATCGCGCCGCCGAGCACCATGGACTGCACCCGCTCCGGTGCGATCTCCGCCAGCGTCCGGATGATGAGACAGCCGAGGGAGATCCCGACGAAGTGGGCGCGCTCGATCTCCAGGTGATCCAGCACCTCGAGGATGTCCCGGCTCACGTCCTCGAACGTGTAGTGCGTCCCTTCCCGGCCGGCCGACGCCCCGGCCGACCCGCCGTGCCCCCGCAGGTCCACCAGCAGCAGGTTGAACTCGCGGGCGTACGCGCGGGTCTGACGGAACCAGATGGATGAGCTTCCGCCCGCGCCGTGCACGAGCACGACCCAGTCCGCGTCGGGGGCGAGGGGGTGGATCCGGTGGTGAAGCATGGCCGCGGAATGTACACGCCCCGTGCCGCTCCTTCTAGACTTCGGAGCGGTCCAGGCGAACACGCCACTGGCCGACGGCCCGCGTCTGTCGCCATATTCGTCCGCTCCACGGCCAGCTCCGGCTGACACCCCGAACCACCACGATCATGCGCGTCAGGGCGCTCCTGTTCCTGCTCCTTACGGCGCTGTCCGCGCCCGGCGTCGCCGCCCAGCACGTCGCCGCCGACCGCTCCATCGCCGCCTCCCTCCTCACTGCGCTGCAGCTGCCCACGTCCTCGCCGTTCCGCTGGATCGACGACTGGCCGCCCCGGCCGGCCTTTCGCGTCGACCTCCAGTACAGCCGGCTGGTGGCGGGCGACCGCGCCTCGCCGCTGATCATCGCCGGCGCCCGATCCGATCGCATCTCGAGGGACAGCGTCGGCTGGAGCGCCGGAGTCACCGCGTTTCGCGTGGCGATCGGCACGGGGTCCGATGCGAGGCGCCGGCCGCTGGCCATGGAGGTGCAGCTCGGCGGACGGACGCTGGACTACCTCGAGAGTCCGTTCCGGCCGGACCTCGGCATCGACATGCTGGTCGGATGGAGCAGCCTCGAGGGCGACGCCGACGGGTCCCTCGCCTTCCGCCTCCCCGCCGAATGGGTCCGGCCGCTGCGGGACGGGCGCCTCACCCTCGCCTTCGCCCCCACCGTCGCGTGGGGCGACATGAAGATCCGCGGCTGCCATGACGACGGCCCGAACGACAACTGCGGTGACCTGGGGCTCCAGCTCGAGTTCGGACGCACCCGCTTCATCCTGGCGGGTGGCGCCTCGGTCGGGTTCGCCCCCACCGGTCTCGTCGTCTCCGTCGGCGTGCAGCGGTTCCTCGCCGCGGGGCAGGAGCCCCGGCTGGCGCTCGGCGTCGCCTGGATCCGCTGACCGCCCCGCGCCGGGGTGTCCCCTATGTACCGGATCGACCGGGCCTCCGCTTGATCCTCCGTTGATCCTGGTGTAGGGCGGGTTTAGGCCCGTTCCACAGGTTCCCTTCACGTACTCCGGGGCGGCACATGCCGACCCGCCGGTCCCATGAGGCCGGACACCGACCCGAACCGAAGGGATATTCCGATGACACGCACGATCCGTTACCTGGTCCTGACCGCGCTGCTGATCCCGACCGCAGCGGCCGCGCAGGCGGCGCCGCCCATCAACGAGGTCCCCGTGGTGAAGCCGCTGAACCTCTCCGGACCGCGCGCGGGGCTCACGTATCTGGCGCCGGGAATCCAGCAGAAGGTGGAAGAATTCGGCGGTCGGTCCGTCGCGCCCTTCATCACGCAGTTCGGCTGGCAGTGGGAGAGGCGTATGTTCTCGATCGAGGGTGGCGCCACGGGCGTCTCGGAGTGGGTCCTCCTGGTGGGCGGCCTCGAGCAGGACCTGCTGCTGCCGAGCCTCACGTGGCTCGTGGGCATCAGGTCCGCCCGCGGCACCGAGTTCGGCGTCGGCCCCAATCTCACGCCCGCGGGCACGGCGCTCGCCCTCGCCGGCGGAATCTCCCTGAGGTCGGGACCGCTCTTCATCCCCATCAACCTCGCCGTCGTTCCGTCCCGCAGCGGCGTCCGCATCAGCGTCCTGACCGGCTTCAACATGCGGCGCGATAAGTGAATCACGCCGCACCGCGCCGCAGGGGCGCTTCGGGAGCTCAGACCCAGCCGTTTCGGCGGAACTCCCGGAGCGTCTCCGCGAAGCGCTCCATTTCGGCGGGCCGGCCGAAGGACAGCCGGTTGTGCCCGGTCATGGGCGGGAACGGACGTCCGACCTGAACCTGGTGCTCCGCCATCCGCCGGATGTAGTCCCGGACGTCTCCCGGTACGCGGTGCATGACGAAGTTGGTGTGGCTGGGGAGGCGCTCGAGGCCGAGCTCGTCCAGCGCCGCGTACGTCACCGCCCGGGCTTCCTCGTTCGACCGCAGGGAACGGGACAGGTGCGCCTCGTCCCCCACCGAGGCGCGGGCGGCGACCAGCCCCATGATGTTCAGGTTGCTGTCCGCCGCGTACGCGTCGATCCGCGCCGCGGTCTCCGGCTGCGCCAGCGCGTAACCGAGCCGGAGCCCCGCCAGCCCGTAGATCTTCGAGAACGTGCGCACGACCACCACGTTGGGGCGGCTCATCGCCAGCGGGAGCGCGCTCCGGTACCGGGCATCACGGACATACTCGAAGTACGCCTCGTCCACCAGGAAGAGCGTGCTCTCGTCCTCCCGGATCCACCCCTCCACCTCGTCGCTGAGCGTCAGGGTACCGGTCGGGTTGTTCGGGTTGCAGATGTAGGCCAGCACGGGGCCCCCGGCGCGCCGCGCCGCGTCCCGCATGCGGCCGATGTCGTGCGCGTACGACGACGTGAGAGGCACCTTCACCCGCTCCAGACCCCACGGCTCGCCGTACCCGTAGACCTGCTCGAACGTCGGGTCCGCCACCACCAGCCGCCCTCCGGGACTCGCCACCGCCTGCGTCGCCATCTGCAGGATCTCGGCGGAGCCGTTCCCCAGCACCACCGAGCGCTCCGGCACCCCGTGGTGCTCGGCCAGCCGACCGCGCAGGTCCGCCGCCACCCGGTGCGTGTACCGGTTCGCTTCGGCCAGGCCGTCGATCACCGCCCGCCGCGCTGCGCTGGAGGGCCCCAGGGAGTTCTCGTTCGAGCCGAGCCGCAGGATGCCGTCGTCACGGACCGGGCGCGGCGAGGAGAGAGTTTCCAGCGGTCGGCCGGCCAGGCCGACCGCGGCGGCGAGGGATGCGCCGAGGAAGCTGCGTCGTTCCATCAGATCCTCCGTAGCGTGGGGTCCGACCAATACCGCCAGCGGAGGTCCGTGAGTCAAGCGGCTTGCAACAGGTTCGAGGTTAGAGGGGCGAGGGGCGAGGGAGGAGTCGAGGTGGTCGAGGCGCGAGCAGCGAGGTCGACGGCGAAGGCGAGTCTACGGCGTGGAGGGGAGGGAGAGTCGGGTCGGGGTGTGAGGGGCGAGGGCATCGGCCCGGCGCCTGGCTCCACCGACCTCCGATGTCCCGGAACCCTCCGGATCCTCGGTGTCACGGCAATTGACGTTTCACGAGAGGCGGAACCGCTGCGGGACTCGGGGCGGGACAGTCGTCCGGCGCGCGGACACGCTGGCGCCCTCCGTCGGGGGAGCGTCGGCTGCAATACCTCCCTTCGAGTCCGCATGCGTTTTGCGCGGCCGGCGAACACTTCAGGTCTTCTTCAACGGAGGAGAGTACCCATGCGATTCATTCTGGCTTGCATCCTCGTCCTGGCGATCCCTGCGGGAGTGTCCGCGCAGCAGGCCGATCAGGGCGACCCGTCCGATGCCGCGCCCGTGCAGCTCGAGCAGACCGTCACCTCGGAGGATGCTGCGCCCGGACCCGTGGCCCCCGCCGCTTCCACGGATAGCGAGCGCTCGGTCGAGTCGGCCGATGCTCCCGCGGAGAACGCGGCAGTCCTCCAGGATCCCGGCTCTCGGCAGTGGTGGTGGATCGTGGGCGCCGTCGTGGTCGGCGCACTGATCGTGGCGCTGGTCCTCTGACCTCGGGTGCGGGCCGGGGGCAGGCCGGCTACCGGCCGCCCCCGCCGCCCTGCAGGAGCCGGACGTTCGTCGGGTTGCCCGCCGCGTCCAGCGTGTATTCCAGGATGGACCCGGTGGTGTCGATGACCCGCCGGACGGTCTGACCGTCGGCGTTCGTCGTTTCCCGCAGGATCTGCAGATCGAGCAGGTTCCCGATGGTCCGGGAATTCAGCACGTCGCCCGCCGTGTTCAGCGTCTGCTCCCTTTCACACCGCGGGGAACGTCGTCAGCACGCGGGTCATCTCCGGCGGGAGGTAGGCCGCCGCGGGGCGGAGTAGCCCTACCCCTCGCCGTACTGCGACTTGAGCTTCTGCACCACGCCGGGGTCCGCCAGCGTCGTCGTGTCCCCGACGGCGCGGCCCTCGGCGATGTCCTTGAGCAGCCGCCGCATGATCTTCCCCGACCGCGTCTTGGGCAGCTCGGCGCTGAAGATGATCGCCGCCGGCCGCGCGATGGCGCCGATCTTCTCGGCCACGTGCTCGATCAGCTCCTCCTTCAGCGCGTCCGTCAGCTCGATCCCCTCCTTCACCGTGACGAACGCCGCGATCGCCTGACCCTTCAGCTCGTCCGTCTTCCCCACCACCGCCGCCTCCGCCACCGACGGGTG